>PAOL01000009.1 GCA_002708475.1 Oleispira sp.
TCGAGTATCACTGGCTGCTGATCCCGTCGAAGAAGTAAAAGTCGGCTGGGACATGTTGAAATCATTAAAGCTTCGTTCGCGAGGCGTTAATTTTATTGCTTGTCCGTCTTGTTCTCGTCAAAATTTTGATGTGATTAAAACCATGAACGAACTCGAAAATCGTTTAGAAGATGTGCGTACGCCCATCGATGTTGCGATTATCGGCTGTGTGGTTAATGGTCCTGGTGAAGCCAAAGAAGTGGATGTGGGTTTAACAGGCGGCTCTCCTAATAATTTGATTTATATCGATGGCAAGCCAGCAGAAAAATTGAAAAATGAAAATTTGATTGATGGTTTAGAAGCCATTGTAAGAGACGGCGTTGCTAAAAAAGAGCAAGCGTTAAAAGACGTGATCGTTTCTGATAGCTAGATAGTTAAAAGAATAGATAGTTGAAAGAATAGAATTTTTAATAGAAGGAAAATCTCTTGGCTAACAAGAAGATTAAAGCCATTCGTGGCATGAACGATGTATTACCTAGCCAAACTCCGGTGTGGCAATATCTTGAAAATAGCGTGAAAACTGTTTTAGCAGGTTATGGATATCAAGAGATCCGTATGCCGATTGTTGAACAAACACCGCTATTCAAGCGTTCTATCGGTGAAGTAACCGACATCGTTGAAAAAGAAATGTACACCTTCGAAGACCGCAATGGCGATAGCTTAACTTTGCGTCCAGAAGGAACGGCAAGTTGTGTGCGTGCATGTGAAGAGCACTCTTTATTAAGTAATAATCAAAGCCAGCGTTTGTGGTATTTAGGGCCCATGTTCCGTCATGAGCGTCCGCAAAAAGGCCGTTATCGCCAGTTTTTCCAGATAGGTGTAGAAACCTTTGGAATGGCAACACCAGATATTGATGCAGAAACCATCTTATTAACCGCGCGCTTATGGAAGCAGTTAGGGATTGAAGATGCGGTTGAACTGCAGCTTAATACCATTGGCAGTGCACAAGTACGAATTGATTATAAAGCCGCTTTAGTTGAATACTTAACACCGATTAAAGAACAACTAGACGAAGACAGTCAGCGCCGCTTGGATACAAATCCACTGCGTATTTTGGATTCAAAAGATCCAAATACACAGCAGCTATTAAATGATGCGCCTCAATTACACAGTTATCTTGATGAAGAAAGCCGTGAGCATTTCGCGAAACTGACTCAGATATTAGATGCAGCAGGTGTGAAATATCAGATCAACCAACGCTTAGTGCGTGGTTTAGATTATTACGGAAAAACAGTATTTGAATGGGTAACTGATAAACTGGGATCCCAAGGTACGGTATGTGCTGGCGGGCGTTATGATGGCTTAGTCGAACAGCTAGGTGGTAAGCCGACTCCTGCGGTTGGTTTTGCAATGGGGGTCGAACGTTTAATTCTATTACTAGAAACCTTAGATGTTATTCCTTCAGCG
The DNA here is from genome assembly GCA_002708475.1 of Oleispira sp. Lineage (GTDB taxonomy): Bacteria > Pseudomonadota > Gammaproteobacteria > Pseudomonadales > Oceanobacteraceae > Oleispira. The sequence continues at coordinate 1,447 of PAOL01000009.1, forward strand.
GTTAATACAACTCTTGATGTGTATATTACTGCCTTAGGTGGAGATACGGATCAAGCTGCGTTACTGTTAGCGGATAACATTCGCCAGCAACACCCGCAATTACGCCTACAAACTCACTGTGGTGGTGGCAGCTATAAGAGTCAAATGAAAAAGGCTCTAAATAGTACAGCGCGTTTNGTGATTCTATTAGAAGATGATGATGTGGNTGANCANCGTGTACGTGTTAAGTCGTTGGCAGAAAACGGCGANCAAGTGCAATTAAATAATGATGAAGTGGCTAATTGGTTAGCAACTGAGATATTGAAATAACGTTTTAATACAATAAAAATTCATACAAGGAGAACGGGTAATGTCAGAAGAATTAAGAACTGAAGAAGAACAAGTTGAAGCGATTAAAAATTGGTGGAACGAGAATGGTAAAAGCTTAATTATTACCGTTGTTGTTGTATTAGCAGGTTACTTCGGTTGGAACGGTTATCAAGAAAATCAGCGCGTTCAAGGTGAAGCGGCTGCAAGTATTTACGAGCAGTTAATGAGCAAAGCGACTAAGCCATTAAGTGAGCAAACAGAAGCTGATAAAATAGAATTGGAAACTGTTGCCGCACAATTGAAAACTGAATATCCAGATAGCTTGTATGCTCAATTTGCAGGTTTATATCTTGCTAAATTTGCTATTGAAGCAAATGACTTTGATGCTGCATCTACTGAATTATCAGCGTTAGTAGAAGCTAAGCAGGTAGGCCCAGTGACGTATTTAGCTCAAGTACGTTTGGCTCGTGTGTTTGTTCAGCAGAATAAACTAGATGAAGCCTTGGCTCTTGTAGCAACAACTCCGGAAGAATCGTTTACCGTTCAGTACGAAGAAACAAAAGGCGACATTTTGTTTGCCAAAGGTGAATTAGTAAGCGCTCGTGATGCTTATCAATCAGCGCGTGCAGCAGCAATGGCATTAGGAATCAATACGCAAGTATTACAACGTAAAATTGATGACCTTGCCGGAGCGCAAGAGGACGCTTAATTGATGAATTTACGCCATATAGTAATTGTGACAGCTAGCTTGTTAATGCTGGCTTGTAGCAGCCAAGAGATTAAAACAGATATTGAAGAGCCGAAAGAAATTGGTCCGGCTCCACTATCAGACATTGATGAAACCATTGAAGTTGACGTTGTTTGGCGACGTAACCTAGGCTTAGGTGTAGGTGCGCGTAATATTCGTTTAAAGCCTGCTGTCAGCGGTGATGTCGTATTCATGGCAGATTATAATGGCGAACTATTAGCACTCGAGCTAGCTTCTGGGGATGAAATTTGGTCGGTTTCATTTGATCATAAAATTAGTGGTGGTGTAGTTGAGTCGGGTAGTGATGTTTATATCGCTACGCAAGACGGTGTTTTGCACAGTGTTGCAAAAAACAGTGGCGAAATCACATGGTCTCAACCGCTTAGCAGTGAAAGTATTGCGCCTGTTGTTGCAGATGCNCAGCAAGTTTATATTCGCACAATTGATGGTCATATGACCGCGTTTGATCGAAANACAGGAAAGCAAAACTGGACTTACGAAGCGGTATTACCGGTCTTAACGGTTCATGGAACAGCGGCTCCCGTTTTAATGCACAACTTGGTTATATCAGGTTTTGCTAACGGCAAGTTGATTGCTCTTGACCGTGAATTGGGTATTCCTCGTTGGAATAAGCGTTTAGCTATACCTGAAGGACGTTCTGAATTAGAGCGTTTAGTTGATTTNGATGGTACGCCCGTTGTTGAAGACGGCATTGTTTACGCCACGTCCTATCATGGGAAGTTGGCGGCGATTGGTTTTGACGGCAAGACCCGATGGGAAACAGAGTTATCAAGTTATTTTGGCCCGACATTAGGCCTAGGGAACCTGTACATCACTCGTGACGATGATCATGTTCAAGCTTATGATGAAATNAATGGTGCTTCNGTGTGGAGCCAGAATTCAATGCAAGGACGTTTTTTAACTCAGCCAGTTAANCATGGGCGCTATTTAGTGGTTGCCGATTTTGAGGGCTATGTGCACGTTTTATCGCAAGTTGATGGCAAGATTTTAGGACGCTTAAGTGTGCGCCCTAAACCTTTACACATGACCTTGCCGAACCAGCCAGAAATGCATAACTGGCGTCCTTTGCGTGGCAAAGATTTTGGTATCCGTAGTGTAATGCAATCGACCTCAGAAGGTCTGCTTGCTTACACTAATACGGGTGAATTGCTGTTATTACAGCTAGAGAATGAAGAAATTTAAAATATTATGGTTCCTGTAATTGCCCTTGTAGGGCGTCCCAATGTTGGGAAATCCACCTTATTCAANCGCCTAACGAAGAGCCGTGATGCTCTTGTGGCGGAAATTGCGGGTTTGACCCGTGATCGTAAATACGGTGAAGGCCAAATTGGCGACGAACCTTTTATTGTTATTGATACTGCCGGTATCAGTGGTGAAGAGGTCGGTATCGATGCTGAGATGGCATCCCAATCTTTTCAGGCAATCGAAGAAGCTGATATCGTATTATTTATGGTTGATGCACAATCGGGAATCATTCACGCTGATCATTTGTTAGCAGATTATTTACGTAAAAAAGGTAAAGAAGCCTACGTAATTGCCAACAAAATTGATGGTCGTAACCCAGATGTTGTTTTGGCTGAATTTTACGAATTGGGCATGGGCGAACCTATTCCTATTGCTGCCGCGCATAACCGTGGTATTAATACATTAATCGAACACGTACTTAGTGAATTGCATGGTCCTCAAGAAGTGGAACCTGAGCGCGAGCTAACGGGTTACGAAGAATGGGAACAGCTTTACGGTGAAAAAGAAGAAGCCGTAGACGTTAAAACTCAGCATGAAGAGTTAAACGTTAAAGGGGTTAAAATTGCTGTTGTTGGTCGCCCGAACGTGGGTAAATCAACACTGATTAACCGCTTCTTAGGTGAAGAGCGCGTTGTGGTTTATGACCAAGCGGGCACGACACGTGATAGCGTCTATATTCCTTACGAGCGTCATGGGCAAGATTATACTTTGATCGATACGGCGGGTATTCGCCGTCGTAAGAGCATCACAGAAGCGGCAGAAAAATTCTCAATCATTAAAACCCTACAAGCAATTCAAGATTGCCACGTATGTGTTCTCGTTCTAGATGCTAAAGACGGTATTGTAGAGCAAGACCTACACATGTTGAGTTTTGTTTTGAATGCAGGTCGCGCACTTGTTATTGCCATTAACAAGTGGGATGGCATGACCTCAGAGGATCGTGAACGAGTTAAAACCGAGCTAGATCGTCGCTTAGAATTTATTACTTATGCGGATATTCACTTTATCTCTGCACTACATGGAACCAATGTTGGCAACTTGTATAAATCAGTAGATGATGCGTATGAGTCTGCTATGGCAAAATGGTCTACTAGCCAATTAACACGCTTGTTAGAAGATATGGTGAAGAACCATCAGCCGCCAATGGTTAATGGTCGTCGTATTAAACTTCGTTATGCGCACCAAGGTGGATCTAATCCTCCTGTATTGGTTGTTCATGGAACGCAGACTGATAGGCTGACAGATGCTTATAAGCGTTACTTGGCGAATACTTATCGTCGTGTGTTAGAAATCAACGGCACACCGATTCGTATGGTTTTTAAATCTTCCGAGAATCCATTCTCTGAGAAGAAAGAAGGGCCTACTTTTCATGCCATTCGTCAGAAGAAAATTGAGCGTACACAGAACATTCGTGCAATTAAGAAAGAAAAAGCACGTAAGTCTCGCGCTAAAAAACGTTAGATTGTAATCACTAATAATTTTCTGCATACTTGAAAACAATAAAATAATAAGTATGCAGAGAAATAATTGTGAAAGTAATCGCACTAATTGGGCTAATGCTCCTATCTTTGGTTAGTAGGGCAGAATCTAACACTGATCAATTCGTCCAATTCAAAATATCAAGTCTCCAGCTATTTTCCTCTTTTTCCTCTTTTATATACTTCCAAGGTGACGATCGTAATCGTGCCCGTTTACAGAATGCTAAAGAACAAGGTGATATAGCGGTTGCTGCATTGCCGGGTACTGAGACTTCATTGAAGACAAAGTGGAAACAGATAACCGACTACGTTGATTTATACCAATCCTATGATTTTGATGGTGTTGATATGAGTCTTGAGGGTGGTTGGAGTATTCTTCAGAATGAATTTAATAAAATTATCGATACTCGTGCTGAAAGTAAAATTTCTACTATTGACGAATTTCAAATAAGAATGGAAACAATTTTGAGTCAGTATATGGCGTATGCAAACTCAACCACCGGGGGTTACGGTGTAAGTTCTTCAGGTGTTCCGCTAGATAAACAAATTGATGACATGACAAAAGAACTTGCTGCTTTAGCCGAAAAAAGTGACAAGTATAAGCCCTTACAAAAAAGGTGGAACTACATCCAAGGTACGCTCTTAGCCTACAACTCGAATGTCGCTCCTTATGTTGTGTTGCATACTTTTGAAGGTATGCGAAAGATGATTGCTAGCTATTAAATAGCGCGAATACCTTTGCTTTCAATGGTGATTTTTCGATCTTTATAGAGTTTTCCAATCGCCATTTTAAAAGCACGTTTACTGACACCAAAATGCATTTCAATTAATTCGGCAGGGCTCTTATCGCTAAGCGCTAAGAAGCCATTGCCATCTTCAACTTTTTTCATGATTTGTTCAGCAAGACCGCCAACCTTTTGATAACCAATAGGTTGTAAGCTTAAATCTAANCGCTTGTCATCGCGTTGTTTGCGTATATAAGCATCAACTTTTTGTCCAACTCGAATCGCTTGGCGAATATCACTGTGATGAATCAATCCCCAGTACTTATTATCAACAACTGCTTTATAACCTAGCTCAGTTCGTGCTGCGATAAGAATACGAACCTTGTCACCAGGATTGTAATTGTCGTAAATAGTTGCGACTTCATCTTTAATGAAACGGTTTAAGCGAGTCGTTGCAATNATTCNATCGGTATTGTCCATATAGACATACACGATACAGTGCTGGCCNGCTTCTAANCGCTTTTTTTGCTCGGCGAAAGGTAAGAATAAATCTTTAACTAAGCCCCAATCTAAGAATGCGCCCATTTCGTTTACATCAGCGACTTCAAGATTAGCAACTTGTCCAACTGTTGCACGGGGGCGCTGGCAGGTTGCAATCACTCGATCTTCTGAATCTAGGTAGATAAATACTTTAACAATATCACCAACTTGGCAATTGTCAGGTACTTGTTTATTTGGCAATAAAATATTACCAAACTCTCCCGCAATTAATAGCGCGCCCATGGGTAATAACTCACCGACTTCTAATGTGGCGTATTTACCGATCAAAGGAGTAGTGGTTAATTGAGTATGTGTTGCAGGAGGATTTGAATCTGTCATTTGGAAAGTCCGTATCAGATCACTTAATCAGTACCATTGAATTAACTTTGGNGGAGATTAAGTTGNTTAAAAGACACTGATTTCTGCATCAGTGTGTANNTGNGNANTATAACAAACAATCGATTACTTGCTAAGTAATCGATTGTTAAGAAACGGCTAATACGTACTTTATATAAGTCAAACCCACATATAACAAAAAACTATATAAGCATTCTTTCATATTATTGGATCATCTAATGATTTTTAATGATAATTGCGTCAAATATTGTACTGAGATCTAAAGATGAAAACTCGAATTTTGTTAGCTTTAATTGCAACTACTGNCACAACAAGCGCACAGGCGACCAATGGTTATTTTCGTTTAGGATATAGTGCTAACAGTATTGCGGATGGCGGGTACAGGCACTGCATTAGCTCAAGACGGATTAGCGGGTGCTATTAACCCAGCGACTATCTTTGCAATAGAGCAAGATTACACATTGGCGTTAAGTGTATTTAACCCTGAGCGTGGTTTTGANGTAACCGGGGCTGAGCCGAGTAGTGCTCAACCAGGAGAGTTTGCTTTAGCGAATGGCAAGGTTGAATCTGATAACGAGTACTTTTTAATTCCATCTTTTGGCTATAAAAGAGAGCTGAATAACGATTGGGCTTTCAACTTAAGTGTTTATGGCAATGGCGGAATGAATACCCAATACAGTGAATCTGTTTTTTATGCAGGTAAAACGGGTGTTGATTTAAGTCAGATGTNTATTAATTCATCGTTTGCTTATAAATTTTCAGAAAACACTCAGTTGGGTTTTGCGCCTATCGTAGCGATTCAAACATTTGAAGCGAATGGTGTTGGCAGTTTTGCTGCAAACTCCAAAGATGCATCTAATTTAAGCAACAATGAAAGTGATACTGTATTTGGTTATGGTGCGCGTATTGGTGTTGCTCACCAAATTAATTCTAATGTGCATATTGGTGCTAGTTATCAATCTAAAATTGATTTTGAGCGCTTCGAAAAGTACGACGGTTTGTTTGCTGAAAACGGTGATATGGACGTACCTTCAACTTATAACCTAGGTGTTGCGTTTGATAATGATGATTTCACTGTGGCATTAGATTATCAAGTTATTAACTATTCAGAAGTGGCTTCAATCGCTAATCCATTAATGCCTAATCTTATGACAGCTCAATTAGGTAGCGATAACGGTGCAGGTTTTGGATGGAATGATATGGAAGTTATTAAACTTGGTGGCGCCTTAAAAAGAACGAATGGTGATGTGTTCCGCGCAGGTGTTAGTTATGGTGAGCAGCCAATCGACAGCAGTGAAGTATTGTTTAATATTTTAGCGCCAGGNGTTCAAGAGTGGCATTACACGGCAGGATATGAGTTTGGTGATGTTGAATCGCGTTACAGTGTTGCCGTGTCGTATTCACCGTCTAAGTCGGTGAAAGGTAAAAATCCACTTTATCAAAGCCAAGATCAATTTATCGAAATTGAAATGGAACAGTATGAAGTAACGTTTGCAGCTGCTTTTTAATAAAGCGGGTTCGCTGCAGCTGTAAAACAAAAAGCACTTTTTATGATTCATTCATAGGAGTGCTTTTTTTACAAAAACATATAGACCGTAATAAGAATACCAAATAGTACATTGAGCATTAAGCCAACTCTCATCATTGTATTTTGTTCGACATAACCACTAGAGAATACAATCGCATTAGGCGGTGTCGCAACGGGTAGCATAAAGGCACAGGATGCTGCGATGGCGATAGCGCTAACAATCATGGTTTTATCGAAGCCTAAAACTTCTGCGCTGCCCATAAACGTTGGAATCATTAAGGCTGATAGCGCTGTGTTACTAGAGATTTCGGTCATAAAAATAATAAAGAGTATAATTAACATCAATAGCCAAAAAAGTCCTAAGCCTTCGCTGATATTGGCAAGTTGTTGAGCTAGGAATAGATTCGCTTCTGTTTGACTCAAAATAGCACTTAACGCCAGACCTCCACCAAATAAGATTAACACGCCCCACTGGGTGTTCTTTTCAAATGCTGTCCAGCTTAAGCTTTTAGTGCCATGCAAGGCAATAATCGCGATCATGCCTACCCAGCTATCAAAGTCAGAAATCTTACCGGTTACATCTTGAATAACGCTGCCAAATATCCATAAGCAAGCAGTGATTATAAAAATCACCATAACCAATATTTTGTGCTTGTCCCAAGTAAAGGCCGCAGTCGATAACGAATCAGTTGATTCGCTTGATTTGAATAGATTCAAATTTGGCTTCAATAGAGCGTATAAAATGCCCCACATAAGCGGTAATAAAAATGCGCTAATGGGTAGGGCGATAATTAGCCAGTCATAAAAAGTTAGCTTTAACGCACTGGCTGCAATGGCATTGGGTGGGCTACCGACAATGGTTGCGATGCCACCAATGTTGGCAGAATACGCAATGCCTAATAATAGAAAAGCAAAAAGCGTTTTATGTTTTTCATATTCAAGGTTCGACATTAAGCCGAGTGCGATGGGGAGCATCATTACTGTAGTGGCGGTATTACTGATCCACATAGATAAAAATGCCGTTAAACCAAATAGCATCAAGCAGATTAACAGGCCGTTATTTTTCGCTTTGCGCATAATAAGGTGAGCAAAGTGTTGGTCGAGTTTATGTTCGTGTAACGCAGCCGCTAACGCAAAACCGCCCAAAAATAAAAAGATAATAGGGTGCGAAAAACTTAGTAATGCGGATTTTAAATCCATAACATTAAAGCTAACAGCCAGTACAGGCACCAACAATGCGGTGACACTTAAAGGTAATAGTTCGGCGAGCCAGAAGTGGGCAATAAGGGATAGAATAATAAGGCCATGCTGAACGGGCGTAGTGACTTGGCTGGTTAAAATAAGAGTAATTAGGCTGGTTTGTATCAAAATTGCCAGAAGCCATTTCATGAATATTATCCGTTAAAGTATAACTAAGTGTATTTAGCCAGTAATGAGGCTTGAGTATATTCTCACACTTGTTTATTCATCTACAAACTGTTGCTTAATCGCTAAAATTTTATCCAGCTCATTTTCGAGTAATGTAATTAATTTAGGCTCGAATTGTTTATCACTTTGTTCTTTCATATATTTCATTGTTTTCTCGATACTCCAAGGCTCTTTATAGGGGCGCTTGCTGGTTAATGCATCAAATACATCTGCCAATGCAGTGATTCTTCCCTCAATGGGGATTTCTTCGCCCTTTAGACCATTCGGATAACCACTCCCATCCCACTTTTCATGATGAGTAAGTGATATAGATTTAGCCAAAGTAATTAATTCTGAATCATCATCCCCTAATATTTCAGCACCAATNNCTGGGTGTTCTTTCATTATGGNGAATTCTTCATCGGTTAATTTACCGGGNTTTAACATAATGCTATCGGCAATGCCTATTTTACCTATGTCGTGCATTGGAGCTGCGTGAAGAAGATTATCGGCTTGGTATTCATCAAGGCCGTAGGCCAAGGCAAGCACTTTTGTATAGTGGCTCATGCGCATTACGTGCATGCCTGTTTCGTTGTCTTTGTATTCTGCTGCTCGTCCTAACCGCTGGATCACTTGTAAACGTGTAGCTCTGAGTATATCTGCTTGAACCAAAGATAGATGTGTGCGTACACGTGCTCGCATAATAGGTGCTGATACAGGCTTACTGATGTAATCTACCGCGCCTAATTCAAATCCCTTAGTCTCGTCAGTTTCGTCATTTAAAGCAGTAACAAATATTATGGGGATAGGAGCGGTTTTGGGGTTTTCTTTTAGTCGGCAACATACTTCCAAACCGGTCATGTCAGGCATCATAATATCTAATAACAATAAATCCGGTTTTTTATCAATAGTTAGGCGCAGTGCTTCCGATCCACTTTTAGCAAAAATTAGGTGGTAGTCATGTTGAAGTATTTGCTTCATAACTCTTAGATTTGCAGGTTCATCATCTACAAGTAGTAGGCAAGGTTTATTGCTTTGCATAATGGTCCTAGGTTGTCTTTTCAACTATTTAATTCGTGATGTATTTTTAATAGTAGAGCATCAATGAAATACTCTGCCTGACTGAATTCAAAGTCATTTAATGCTTGATATACTTGATTGATTTCGAAGCTGTAGGGGGTTTTAATGACCTTTAATAATTGGGCTAAGTTCTCTTCGTTGGCTTCATTTTCAGATGCCTCTTTTTTTAATATTACGAGAAGAGGCTCTAACTTACTTAAAGATTCTTTTTTGCTAGATATCGATTCAGTGTGACTAAGGTTTTCTGTAAATTTTTCGGAGTTAAGCTCTTTGGAGACTTTAGTTTTTATCTCTAAATATAGGCCTTTAATAGTATCAATATCGCTTTCAATAATTGAAGAATTTTGAGGGCGAGGGTCTAAATCATTTTCCAATAAATCCAAGTGTTCCATTAAGCTTATTAATGATAAATTTCCGCATACACCCTTTAATCTGTGTGCGTTAGACTTTAATAAAGTCCAATCCTTTTGCTCTGCATGCGTCTTTAAATCTATAAAATTAGCTTCTTGTTGCTGCACAAAGTAATTAAGCTGATGATAATACTCTTCTTTACTTCCCCATAACGAAATACCTTTTTTCTCATCTATAAGAAGGCTTTCTCTTTCCTCAACTTCGGGTTGTTTTGGCGCCGCTACATCTAATTGTAATACTCTAGCAATTTCGTGAGTTAAACACTGATAGTCGATAGGCTTGTTGGCGAACCCATCCATGCCAGCGTCATGAGCAGCTAGTTTGTCTTCTGTTAAAACACTGGCAGTTAGGGCAATAATAGGTATGCGTGGTAAATCGTTGATTTTCTCAAATATGCGCCTTTCCTTACAAGCAGTTAAACCATCCATTACCGGCATTTGTATATCCATAAGGACTGCATCAATACCTGTTTCAGAGGCCATTCTAATTAGTGCTTGTTTACCATCCCGAGCTGTTAGTAATGTATGCCCATCACGGCTTAATAATACCGATAATAAATCAATATTTTGCTGAATATCATCAGCGATCAGTAAAGTAAGAGGCGGAAGTTGGATGAGTTTATTCTGCTCAGTGACCTCTTTTTCAGATGGAGCGAGTTGTAAAATGAAACTGAACTTTGACCCAACATCTAATTCACTTTCGGCCTTTATTTCTCCGCCCATGAGCTCAACAAGTTGTTTGCTGATCGTCGTCCCTAATCCAGTACCACCAAAACGTCGACTCATTGAGGCATCTGCTTGAGTAAAGGGATCAAATACACTTTGCAGTTGTGTTTGACTCATACCTATACCCGAGTCTTCAATGATAAATTCAATACGATGTATATCAGCTGAACTGTGATCAAGTAGATTAACTTTGAGTGTTACATGACCTTTAGGAGTGAATTTAATTGCATTATTAATCAGATTGGTTAGCACCTGGCGTATACGTTCAGGCGAGCCTGAATAGAGCTTTGCTAATTCAGGTGATACTTTTGTACTTAGGGATAAGTTTTTATTTCTAGCTTCTAACCAAAGGGTTGAAATAACTGCATCGACTTCTTCAACTAAGGAGAAATCTCTCATTTCTAGTTCTAATTTTCCTTTATCTAATTTGGCACTGTCTAATACATCATTTAATAAATGCAAAAGTGACTTAGCCGATTGATTAATCGTTTTAAGGTGACGCTGCTGTTCATGTTCTAATTCGCTATCTAATAAAATATCGCTAAAGCCGATGATGGCATTCATCGGGGTGCGTATTTCGTGGCTCATGTTGGCTAAAAAGGTTGCTCTTGCTTGAGCGGCTTGTTCAGCTTTATTTTTAGCTAAGCGAAGTTGTAATACCATTTCATAGCGTTGGGTAATGTCCATAATGAAACCATCGAGCCAAATATCTTCAGTCTCAGGATTTTCTACATAAGTACCGTATTCCATCAACCAGCGTATTTCACCGTCTTTGCGTATTATTCTATATTCAAGGTTGTAGGATGTTTGTTCGGTAATCGCGCTGTAGATCTTCTCAATGTCATCAGGGTGGTAGAGTTCAGAGAAATTACGCTTTGGGTTAGGTAACTTGAAATCGGCAGCAGGGTAGCCTGTTATTGATTCAACGGCATCGCTTATAAAAATCATGCTCCAGTGTTTGTCATTCATACATCGAAATGCAATACCTGGGATATTACTAATGAGTGAGCGCAATCTTTCTTCATTTTCCCGTAATGCAGACTCCATTTTTAGCCGTTGTCGTATATCAGAAATAAAGGCAACAAAATAATCATTACGTGCAATTTTTACATGTCCTATCCCAAGACGAATATCAATCTTTTCCCCATTTTTATGCAGTGCTTGAACCTCTCGACCACTGCCTATAATGCGAGCCTCTCTTGTTTTTAGGTAACGTTGTAAATAGCCATCATGATTTGAGTGGTGAGGTTCCGGAACGAGTATATTAACGTTATTACCCAATAGTTCACTTTCAGACCACCCAAGTAAGCGTTCTGTTGCTTGGTTAGCACTGACAATGGTTCCAAGACTATCGATGGTGATGATGCCATCAACGGCGGTATCTAGAGTTGCTTTTAAGCGTCTTTCACTTTCTAGCGCTCTCATCGAGATATCTTTATAGCGATAGAGAAGGTTTATGCCGAGAACTAATAAGATAATTAAAATAGTGGAGGTAGAGACTCCTAGAGCTAAATAAAAGGATGTCTCTGGTGGTTGATCACTGATCTCAAAGCCTGGAGGCTTAACAAATCGTGCTGCAGCCATGCCAATATAATGCATTCCAGAGATTGCGCAGCCCATAACGACGCTGGCGATCAAATTAGCTTGCCATTTGGTGTGTTTATTGCCCCATAGGTTAATTAACCCACAGCGAATCCAAAGGGCTACAATCGCTAGAGATACCGCAACAACAAGAGAAAGTCCGAACATTTTTAAGTCGTAGCGTAGCAGGGGAGCCATTTCCATCGCAGCCATACCCGTATAATGCATGGTGCCAATGCCTGAACCTACTAAGAGGCCGCCAATAAATAAAGGTCTGATCCCTTTTTGATGGCTATTTATGTAGTTTAGAGCAACCCAAGAAGCAGCAACTCCTGGCAATAAGGAAAGTAAAGTAAGAACCCAGCCATAGTCGATTCTAGTGCAAAGATTGAAGGCGAGCATGCCAATAAAGTGCATACTCCAAATACCTCCCCCAAGAGCGATACTACCGATTAATAGCATCATTTTTTTACGTTTTGGAGAGATTGAGTCTGTTGCCTGAAGGGCTACTTGTAATCCCATAAAGGATGCAAGAACCGCTATAAATATTGAAAGTGCTACCATCCAATAGTTATAGGTACCGTAAATTAGGATGCTATTAGTGGAAACCATAAATGGAGTGATAATGGAGTCAAGCATAGTATTTACGAATTCGCCTTAACCGTTAAACTTAGAATATTTATTAAGTGTAGGTTCTAAATGGAAGGGCGTTTATTAAATCTTACTATTAGCTGTAAATGATCAAGGAAAAAGGACATTTCGGTCAGTTTGCCACTGAAAACTGCCTGAATTTTTAGCAGCATATTTTGAGTTAATAAGCGGAGTTGCAGTAAAGTAGCTGTTATTCTATTTAATGTAGTAATGACGGCGAATATTGATTATGAGAGAGGCTAAAATAGACAAAAAAATCACTAAAGGACGCTCGCAATCAGAGTTTCATGATTTATCAGAGCGATTACTTAACAGCGGCGATGCCTATTGGGGGAATCTAGGTTTTTGGAAATGCGCGAATGATTACTCTATGGCTTGTGAAGCACTGGCTCACCAGTTAGCGATTAAGGTTAATTTAAGCGAACACAGTCGAATTTTGGATGCAGGTTTTGGTTGCGGGGATCAGTTGCTTCTATGGCTAGGAAAATATCGCGTTGAATTCTTGTGCGGAGTAAATTACTCGGTGAGCCAAACTAAGCTAGCGAAACAACGCTTAGTAGATAGTGGAAGTACGAATATCAATCTTGATTGTTTAATTCAAGGGGATGTGTCTGATCTTCTGGATCCTGCATTATGGGGTGAAATACTTATTAAAGATTACCTTATAAATACCGTGTTAGCCCTTGATTGTGCCTATCATTTTCCATCACGAAAACAATTTTTAGCAGACAGTTATAAGCTATTAAGTACTTCGGAAGTTGGACGCATCGGATTAACGGACATTGTGCTTGCTGATGAAACGTTATCTTGGGGCAAAAAAGTGATTCTTCACAGTATGCTGTATCTGTCGCGCATACCTAAAAGTAATATCGTTACACTCTCAGAATATAGTAATCAACTAGTGCAGGCGGGCTTCCATCAGATAGACAGTCAAGATATCAGTGAGCATGTTTTTGAGCCATTTGGTGCTTGGTTAACATCAAGCAAGGTTGGTAGGCGTAAGTTAAAAGGGAATATTGGTGCATGGTTAAAATATAAAGTAACAGCGGCTTTTCTTACTTGGGCTTATAGAAAACAGGTTTTAAAATATGTGATTATTAGCGCGCAAGCACGTCAGAGATCATAGGTTCAGCACTGATTTTATCATAAACCCCGTTTTTTAAATTTTCGAAGTAAGTATCGTATCTTCCATCATCTTTAAACTTCTGTAAGTGCTGATTAAACGTAACGAGTAACTCTTTGCTGCTGGCTAAGCTTTTAGGGAATAACAGGAAACTTGAATTATTAAGTAAAGGCTTAATGTTATAGGTAATCTCTTGGCGTTGAGCTTTTGTAAAATGCTTATTTAGTATTGATTTTGCTACATTTATTTCAATAGGAAACACATCAATACGATCTTTTAGCAGCTTCCTGAAATTCTGCTGCGGACGATTAACATATTCTATTTGAACAAGGTTATTTGCAATCAGCTTATCCAGTGCTGGTCCATAACTATAGGCTTGAATACCTCCAATTTTGTAAGGTTTTAAATCATCAATGGTCTTCCAGTTGAAGGGTAATCCTTTGGTGTGGAAAAAAACAAACTGCTCACTAAGGACTTCGTTACTGTAAAGAAAATCATTTTTTCGTTCGTCTTTTTCCATCCAGATCGCTGTTGCTGCATAACGGCCGTTTTTGGTTTCATTATATGCGCGTGACCAAGGTAAAAACTCTATAGATATTTCTATACCTATGTCATCAAAAATATCACTAATAAGGTGAGATATAACCCCATTGTGCTCTTGGTCTTGAGATATATAAGGAGGCCAATTACCGACTGCAATTGTGATTTTTTCTTGAGCGTATAGCAAGTTTGAGAAAAACAGAAAGAAAGACAGTGAAGCAATGATAGTAATTAACTTGTTTGGCAAGTCTGTCATATAAATTCAAGCCGAGCATGGTAAGTAATTATGTATTTATCTATTTATTTTAGACGTAATTATTCAATTACGCACAGCTCCTATGTCTTTTGCGTATTTTTCATTGCACAGGATGAAATATCTTGTTTTATAAAGGGAGCTAATATATATGTATTCTTCGAAGATACTGCTGACAGATCAGCCCTTTCGTATGTTTTATTAGATGTTGCCGTTTGAGTTCGGATTCGTAAAAACTACGTCAACGATTGACCTATATTACGAGTCTTGTCTTTTTACTGTGAGAAGCGTATGACCGAAGAAACAGAGCATAAACTTAACCTTAGACACCTCACCCTTGACGACTTTTCAGATATTAAAAATCTGATGGATGCTGTCTATCCTGGATTAGGTGGTGCTTGGCCTGAAAAGAAATTCCGCGCACAGCTGCAGGTATTCCAAGATGGGCAAATTTGTATAGAAGACCATGGCGTTGTGGTTGCTGCCGCTTTTAGCGTGGTGGTTGATTATGATAAATTTGGCGACCAGCATACTTATGACCAGATCACGGGCGATGCTTATTTAACAACTCACGATCCGTTAGGGGATGTGTTGTATGGTGTTGATGTATTTGTCTCTCCAGATTATCACGGTATGCGTTTAGGCCGACGTTTATATGAGGCTCGAAAAGAGCTTTGTCAAAACTTGAATTTGAAAGCCATTGTCGCTGGTGGACGGATTCCTAATTATCAGAATCACGCTAAAACGTTAACACCGCAAGCGTATATTGAGCAGGTTAAACGCAAAGAAATTTATGATCCGATCTTGACCTTTCAACTGTCTAATGAATTTGAGGTTAAGCGTGTAATTAAAGACTATTTACCAGAAGATAAAGAATCTCATGGTTATGCGACATTATTAGAATGGACCAATCTTTATTATGACCCTGAAAAAGCCGTACTTATAGGAGCTGANCGTACAACAGCTCGTATAGGCTGCGTGCAATGGCAAATGAGGCCGTTTAATTCGGTTGACGAATTAATTCAACAGGTTGAATTCTTTATTGATGCGNTATCNGATTATCAGTGTGATTTGGCTTTGTTNCCCGANTTTTTTAATGCGCCTTTAATGGGTATTGGNAATCATAAAAATTCTATTGATTCTATTAAGGCGTTAACTGAATACAGTGATGAAATTGTAGAAGCAATTTCTAAGCTTGCAGTTTCTTACAATATTAATGTTATTGCAGGCTCTATGCCGGTATTAGAAGAAGATGAACTATTGAACGTTTCTTATTTATGCCGCCGCGATGGAACAGTAGAGGCTCAGTATAAAATTCATCCGACACCTTATGAAAAACGTGCTTGGATTATGCAAGGTGGTAATGAGTTAAAAGTATTTGATACAGATTTTGGTCGAATAGGTGTACTGATTTGTTACGACGTTGAATTTCCAGAACTTGCGCGTTTGCAGTCAGAGCAGGGGATGCAAATGTTATTCGTTCCTTTCTGGACGGATACGAAAAATGGCTATTTGCGAGTTCGGTGCTGTGCACAAGCACGAGCAATTGAAAATGAATGTTATGTGGCAATTGCAGGCAGTGTCGGTAACTTACCAAAAGTTGATGGCGCTGATATTCAATACGCACAAACAGCGGTATTTTCACCTTCAGACTTTTCATTTCCTCATGATGCCATCATGGCAGAAACAACCCCTAATACAGAGATGACATTGATTGTTGATCTGGATTTAGAAAAATTAAACAAATTACAAAATCAAGGTTCTGTACGCAACTATTTAGATCGTCGCAGAGATCTTTATAAGGTGGAGTGGTTAGGAAAGAAATCTAAAGAAAACTAAAAGTAAATCAAAAAAACCGGCATTCTAAATTAGAATGCCGGTTTTTTATTGGCGATCAATCAGATCGATTAAAGATCTTTCATTGCACCAATTGTATCTTGTAATACTTGCTTAGCATCGCCCGTTACCATTAACGCATTGTCACGGATGAACAATTCGTTTGGAATGCCGGCAAAACCTGGCGACAAACCACGCTTAACAACCACAACAGTTTTTGCATTGTGAACATTAAGAATTGGCATACCAAAAATCGGCGAGTTAGGGTCCTCAGCAGCACCTGGGTTAACAACGTCATTAGCACCTAGTACGATGGCAACGTCAGTTTGAGAGAACTCAGGGTTAATCGTATCCATTTCAACCAATTGATCGTAAGGCACTTCTGCTTCAGCAAGCAATACGTTCATATGACCCGGCATACGACCTGCCACAGGGTGGATGGCGTATTTAACTTCTGCACCATTTTTCTCAAGCATACTTGCTAGCTCACGAGTGGCATGCTGTGCTTGCGCTACTGCTAAACCATAACCAGGAACAAAGACAACTTTTTGTGCGCTGTCTAACAACATAGCCAATTCGTCAGCGTTTGAGAACTTAACCTTTCCTTCGTAGAATGCATCGTTTTCTGATTTAGTCACGCCACTCTGAGCAGACATAGAACCACCGAACAATACGTTCGTTAGAGAACGGTTCATCGCTTTACACATGATGCTGGTTAAGATGATGCCAGAAGCACCTACCAAAGAACCAACGATAATTAAGCCGTTATTGCCTAAAACAAAACCAGCTGCTGCGCCAGCTAAACCAGAGTAAGAGTTTAGAAGAGAAACAACTACTGGCATGTCAGCACCGCCAATTGGCATTACCAAGCATACGCCCAGAATCAAACACACAACGATCAAACCAAGAATCAATAGATCAGAATTTAGTTGGCTGTAAGCAGAGAAATAAACTGCGCCGGCTATCAAAGTTAAGAAGCACAATTTAACAATCCACTTGTACAAACTTACTTTATTTGAATCGCCAATTTTACCTTTCAATTTACCCACTGCTACAAATGAACCAGTCAGTGTCACAGCACCAATTAAGATTGAAAGAATGACGGCTACTGACCAGTCATAAGTTACTGAGAAGTGGCCCAGTTCTGCAAGCTTTTGGCTTTCTAAGTAGTTTGCTGCGGCAACTAATAAAGAAGCTCCACCACCAATACCATTAAGTGTTGCAACCATTTCTGGCATGTCGGTCATGGCTACTTTTTTAGCAATGAATGCACCGATAGCCCCACCAATTAATACACCTAGAATAATGTATTCATAAGTGATTACGTTGCTATCAAGTAAGGCTGCGATAACAGCAATCAACATTGCAGAAGCAGACATCCTGTTGCCATTTACGGCGGTTTTTGGAGAAGTTAATCCCTTTACACCCAAGATGAATAATACAGCGGCCACTAGGTAACCTAGATTAATTAATACGTCCATTAGTCTGTTACCTTATTTTCTTTTAAACATGTTCAACATGCGGTCGGTTACCATATAACCGGCGACAATGTTGATGGTTGCAAGTGCGATGGCGATAACGCCAAGTACCGTTGATAGAACAGTTGTATGTTCTGAGCCGCCTGAGCTGATAATTGCACCAACTACTACGATGCCAGAGATCGCGTTAGTTCCGCTCATCAAAGGTGTATGTAACGTAGGTGGTACTTTGTTAATCACTTCTACACCGACGAAAATCGCAAGTACAAAAATGGTTAAGGACATGATAAACATTTCCATAATTTTAGTTCCTTATATTTCTAAGCTTTCGCAGCTTCAGCTTTTAAGCCTTCGTGTTTGATTTCGCCTGCTTCAGTAACAAGAGTCGCGGCAACAATGTCATCTTCCATATCAACGTTAAGCTGGCCATCGCCTGCCATATTCAATAAGAACGTTGTGATATTTTTAGTCAAAAGCTGAGATGCGTGGACAGGTACGCGGCCAGGATGATCGGTATAACCAATAATTGTAATGCCATCAATATAAGCTTTATGGCCTGCAACAGTACCTTCGACGTTGCCTCCGCGTTCAGCTGCAAGGTCGACAATTACCGAGCCCTTTTTCATGTAATGCAACATGTCTTTAGTGATTAAACGTGGAGACATTTTTCCTGGAATTGCCGCTGTTGTAATCACAAGATCAGCTTGGGCGACTTTCGCTTGCATTTGTTCACGTTGCTTTTTGTAGAACTCTTCAGATTTTTCAGTCGCGTAACCACCAGTTGCGCCACCTTCTTCTTGTGGTAAATCAAACTCAACAAATTTAGCGCCTAACGATTCAACCTGTTCACGTACTTCTGCACGAGTATCGTAGGCTTCTACAACCGCACCTAAACGGCGAGCAGTAGAAATTGCCATCAAGCCAGCAACGCCTGCACCTACGATAAATACTTTAGCAGGGTGAATAGTTCCCGCTGCTGTCATTAACATAGGGAAGTACTGTGGTAGTTCCATCGCGCCGGATAATACTGAGCGGTAACCACTGATAGCGCCCATAGAACTGAGTACATCCATGCTTTGTGCACGAGTTGTGCGTGGAATGAATTCCAAAGCAAACGAACGTACATTACGCTCAGCTAATTGTTTAACGAGTGGCAAATTGAACCATGCATCTAACAAACAGATTAATGTGCTATCTGCTTTTAGCAGCGAAACTTCTTCATCGAGTGGTTGACGTACTTTTAGTACGATATCAGCCTGTTCATATAAAGATTTCGCAGTTGGTGCAATGCTTGCGCCGCAGTTACGATAGGTGTCATCATCATAGTGTGATTTATCACCAGCACCTTCTTGAATAACAACTTCGAAACCCGCAGACAATAATGCATCGATACCCGTAGGTATTAATGCAACGCGGTTTTCCCCAGGATATATTTCCTTAGGTACTCCGATTAACATAGTTAATGCTCCTAAAACGTTTTTTAATTTTTAAGGTTTGAATTTATATAAAATGATTCGTTTTTATGACTTGGTTAAACCAAGAACACTTAGCGTATTTTTACGGGTGCGTTTAAGCAGTTCACCGTTTTCAATTAGCGACTCGCCGTAAGAAGGGATCCATTCTTTTAGCTGCGTTTTCCAATCGGCATTTAGGCGTTCAGACATACAGCGTTCAATAACTTCTATCATTGCCTGTGCTGCAACCGATGCTCCTGGCGATGCGCCAAGTAATGCTGCCAATGAGCCATCTTTGGCTGCAACCAATTCGGTTCCAAATTCTAACTTGCCGCCATTAGAACCATCTTTTTTGATGATCTGCACACGTTGGCCTGCATCTGCTAACGTCCATTTTTCAGAAATGGCTTGTGGAAAGTATTCGCGCAATGAATTCATACGGTCTTCGTGAGACTGCATCACTTCACTGATTAAATATTTAGTTAGATCCATGTTGTTCATGCCAACATTCATCATTGGCAATAAGTTGTTACCGCGCACCGATTTAAATAAATCTAACTTAGAGCCTGCTTTCAAAAATTTGGTGGTAAATCCAGCATAAGGGCCGAATAGTAGGGCAGGCTTGCCGTTGATTATGCGAGTATCCAAGTGAGGTACTGACATAGGTGGCGCGCCAATCGCTGCTTTACCATAGACTTTTGCATGGTGTTGTTTAATTGTTTCTTCGTCTTGGCAAACTAACCATTGGCCAGAAACAGGGAAACCACCGTAGCCTTTACTTTCATCGATGTTTGATTTCTGCAATAAAGGTAGTGCGCCACCACCGGCACCTAAGAACACAAAGCCAGCATTAATTATTTTGCTTGCGCGAGTGATGCGGTTTTTTAACGTAACGTTCCAGCGACCATCTTTTGTCTTAGTTAATTCAGAGACTTCATGGCTTAGTAATAATTCAAACTGTTCACGCTCTTCTAGTGAGGAAACTAGATTACGTGTTAACGACCCAAAATCGACATCGCTGCCAAAAGGAATTCTGGTTGCTGCGATTTTTTCATTGGCATCACGGTCCTTCATGACCAATGGCATCCATTTACGAAGCACATCGTGATCTTCGCTGTATTCCATGCCTTCAAATAAATGGTGAGCTGATAACTTTTCAAAACGTTCGCGTAAAAATGCAACGTTTTCTTCGCCCCAAACAAAACTAATGTGCGGAGTGGTATTAATAAAATTTTCTGGGGCTGGTAAATCACCACTACCAATCAACGCGCTCCACAATTGAAGAGATATTTCAAAATTGGCATTAATTGCTAAGGCACGGTCGATTTCTACTTCGCCTTGAGCATTTTGCGGGGTGTAGTTCAGCTCACAGTAGCCTGCATGTCCTGTTCCGGCATTATTCCAGCCATCGGTGCTTTCATGAGCCACCTGATCCAGACGCTCAACCATAGTAAGTTTAAGCGAAGGGTCTAATTTGTTTAACAATGTGCCAAGAGTGGCACTCATAACACCGCCGCCAACAAGCAGCACATCGATTTCTGTAATAGTCATATAGATTTCGCCTGTAGGTAAAAATCTGAATCCAATCGGCACCGGTCAGCGCCTGTTCAGTGTCAGCTTTTGGCTGATTATGTCCACTGATTAAATTTAAACGAGCGTTTTATACATTCCTTCATGCAATATGACAATATTGACAAACAAAATAATCCTGACCTATTTACTAGGGATATTTTATAAGTTATTGATTATAAAGGGAATGTTTAGTTATTTTGATATTATTTATAGTTACTGAAATATGAACATTTTTAAGATTCCAAGATTGATTCAAACAAAAGGGTTAAGTTAATCGTAATAGGTTGATTGTTTTTTAAGCAGTCCGAATTAATTAAAAAGACATTATTTATCAATAAATTGTCGTTATTCGACTAGCTGAAATAAGTGACTATTTGGTGGTAAAGGGGTATTCCTACTATGGCATTAAATGGAAAGGTAATTCCTAATGACATGAGCATTGCTAAACCAATATCTGCTTTTGGGATTGCGGTTTTAATGGCTGCAGGTGCTGCTATATACGACGCACTGGCGGTAAGTGTCGCTAATATTATTACCGAGCCCGTTGATAGCCCCAGTGCCAGACCTGCTCCTAAGCCGATTAAAGAAAGGAAAAACGGAGCGATTAATGCAAAAGTAAGTAGCTTCCATTTATTCCAAGGCATTGGAGTCAAAGTCGTTGCGGCTGTTAGTCCCATTTCTAATAGAAATAATGCCAATACAGCTTTAAAAGCATGGGTGAATAAATCCGTTACAGCGGCACCTTCGCTTGGGCCGTACATGAAACCAATAATTACACCACCTACCAATAACACGACGCCTCGGTTAGTGAATGTCTCATGCCACAATTCGCTTTTGTTGTGTTGGTTGTTGGCGTCATTGCGGCTATGTCTGCGGTAAAAGGCCAGAGCAACTAAAATGGCAGGAAGCTCTAGCATCACTAAGTACAGAGTTACTTGAGGTTCTATGGGTAAGTTCATTGTTTCGACATAAGCTAGTGCAACCGCAAAGGTTCCAGCACTTACAGAGCCATAATGTGCAGCAAGGCTAGCGGCATTTGCATAATCTGCTTTGGCAACTTTTAACAAAATAGGAATGACAATTAGGGGAATAAACGCCCCTAAAGAAGCAATAACCAATAGTTCAAAAACCAATGCCCATTCGATAGATCCGTATAGTGCCATACCGCCTTTTAGACCAATGGTTAACATTAGTAGCAGGCTAAGGGTATCGTAAGCGGCTTTAGGAACTTTCAAATCCGATTTTAATAAACCGGCAACCAGCCCCAAAAGGAAAAACATAACGACGATATCAGGCATGATTTCTTCTCAACTCTTTTGTTCAGATCTACTGGCTTACCAGCTTTATTCTGTGGATCATAAATGTCTTGAGTATAATGTAAAATTGATATTATTTTGATTATCTATAAGCTAAGACTTATAGATAACCTCAAGTGACTCAATTTATGCCATTATCCGTACAAGGTCTTGTCAGCAGGCTAACCTTTAGACAGCTACAAGTATTTATGAGCGTTTATCACACCGCGAGTTATTCCAAAGCTGGCGATCAGCTTGGATTAACTCAACCTGCGGTTAGCAGCCAAATTCGTCAGTTAGAGGCAGCGCTAGATGTTCCTGTTTTTGAATACGTGGGACGTAAACTCTACTCCACGGCTGCAGGTGAGACTTTAGCAAAAAGTATTAATGTGATGTTTGACGAGCTAAGATTTTTACAATCTGAACTCGGGGTTATGAAAGGACAGGTCGCAGGGGATCTAAATATTGTTGCCGTTAATACCGCGCAATATGTAGTACCTTATTTACTGAAGCCGTTTTGTGAACAACATCCTGCGTTGAATGTGAATGTAAAAGTGGTTAATCGCTCAGAAGCAATTAAGCGCTTGAACGATAATCTTGATCATTTAGTGATTATGGGAATTGTGCCCGAAGAGAAGCCGCTGGCGTCATTACCATTTTTAGATAATGAACTGGTAGCGGTTGCTAATCGTGATCATCCCATTCATTTAGAGAAAAATACATCAGTTGAGTCTTTTTTAGAAGCAGGTCTCTTAAGCCGAGAATCGGGTTCAGGAAGTCGATTAGCGCTGGAACTATTTGCTCAAGAGCACCGGATTTCGATTTCACCTATTATGCAATTGGGATCAAATGACGCGGTTAAGCATGGTGTATTGGCTGGATTGGGTGTCGCCGTTTTACCTAAGTTAAGTATTTTGCCTGAATTAAAATTAGGTCTACTTAAAATCGTACCTCTTAAGGAATTTCCATTAAAACGCTCATGGTGTGTGGTGTATCCAAAAGGAAAGCACCCAACACCCTCGATGCGTGCTTTTTTAGAATTTATTCAGGATACTTTGGGTGATTTAGATACCTTTTTTCCTGACGTGAATTTATAGGTTCATTCTTAGTAGTGTTTAAACAGCAGTGCTTGATGGCTAATCAAGCATTGCTTTGGGGATATCCCATCGGGCTATTAGTACGTTACCATCCCAGTTTTCTATCGTTAACCAAATATTATCGTCAGTCGTTATTTTAGGTTTTGCAATCGCATGAACATGTTGGCCGTGTTTACTGCCATGTAAAAATCCTTCACCACCTCTGGTTGTTTGTATATCTGATAAAGGAATGGCTTGGTCATCAATGTTTAGATATGCTTGGCGAATATCATCAATATCTCCAGCGGTAAACGTTAGTAAAAAGTCCTTCACATAGACACCGTCATGCTGATAAGCAGGAGCTAAATCAAAAGGCATAGGTGTAACCGTATAATTGCCGATCGTTACTGTAGGTAATGGATCAGGAAAAACGGGATTGAGTGATTTATATAAAAATATAAAAGGTAAAATTAACACTAATCCACTAAGTAGGAATTTGTTTTTATTCCAAATTGTTGCTTCTATTCGAGCCATTATTTTTCATCCTTAGATTCAACTAGACGGTAGCGCCAAATCATAAATCCAGCAACCGACATACCACTTAAAATCAGTCCAAAAACAAACCAAATTATTTTGGTCCAAATGCCTCCAATTGTGCCGTAGTGAATAGGGTCTGTAATATGTGAAATGGTTTGCAATACAGTCATATTGTCGGGATCTTGTTGTGCTTCTATATTTCCTTGCCATGGGTTTATACTGAGTTTATAGCTCGTATCGTCATATAAAATGAAGTCACCTTTACCAACCAGTTTGTAAGTATCTCGATTGTGCTCCGGTAGCATTATGAAAGTAGGTGTGAAATCTGCGTATGTTTGCTCTGCAACTTCTAAGGCTTGATCGAGATCTATCGAAAAATCGGGTACTTTGGCTTGATAAGTAGGCACTGCTTTGTTATCGAGAAGTGGAGCGTGAGGCTCAATTTCAACATCGTTATGCCACAATACTGCTTGTGTAAGATACCAGAGCCCCGTGATGCTGATGATGAATAAAAACCACATAGACCAAACACCACTGAAGCGATGAGCATCTTGTAAAAAAATACGTAGGCCTTTATGTACCCTTAGCTGGGGCTTAAAAAATGCTCTCCAAAACTTTTTATAAACGACTAGGCCAGTCACTAAAGCACCCATCATTACGATTGCCATTAAAGAAACTAGGTAATAACCTACGCTGAAATTATGGTGCCATGGAAATAGTAACCAGCCATGTAGAGAACGCATAAAGCCGATGAACGTCATTCCCTGAAAAACTTCCTGTATCTCTCCCGTATATTGGTTTACGTAAGCCTGAGCGGCGGGCTTATTCGTATCAGTGAAACTAATAACATAACTAAGGTATGGTTCGCGTGTCATTACCCAGCTTACATCAGATGTTGGAAACTTCTGTTCAACAGTTTTAATGAGATCATTAATAGGCTTGGCTATTAAGTGTTCAGGATTATTGGCTCTAGAGTCTGGGTTCACCAGCCATGTTATTTCATGGCTTAACACTGAAATAGTGCCCGTTAAACAAACGAAACTAAATATCACCCAAATAGGTAAAGAGAACCAACCATGTAATTGAAACCAAAATCGTCTATTAATTTTACTCATTATTAAAACCTTACTCTCCAGATGATGAGAAACAAACCGAGCTAATAACCTTCATAACCTAGCTATCCGTTTTTAGTGGGGGATGATAGTGGTGCTATCTAAAATTTCCGAAGGGTACTACATTTTTAAATTCAGCAAAAGCAAATGATAATAATTATTATTTATATTCGTAATTGATTGCTTGATGGTTGGCTTTGTATATAATGCGAATAATTATCATTTGGTTTAGGGGTTGAGATTTAATGCTTTTTAAAAATTCTGCTTTGGCGACGGCTATTTCTTTAGCGTTTGTATCGAGTTACGCATCCAGTGAGAGTGAGGCAGTTGAGCTAAATAATGCGAATGCGGTAGATCTAAGTAATGTGACGGTTTCAGGTCAATATTCAGTTAATAAAGTAATTGATACGGCTACGGGTTTAGGGCTAACACTGAAAGAAACTCCGCAGTCGGTCAGCGTGATGACAGAGCAGCGCATACAAGACCAAGGTTTAGATACGGTCGTCGACACGATTAAAAATACGATTGGTGTTTCTCATTCTGCTTGGGATAATGTGCGCAATGAATTACAAGCACGAGGCTTCAAAATTGAAAACTATCAAATTGATGGTGTTCCAATGGCCTGGAGTATATTAGGTGACTCAGGAGAGACAATTGCTGATGTATCTATTTATGAGCGAGTCGAATTTGTTCGAGGGTCAACAGGGCTGTTAACGGGAACAGGTGATCCTTCTGGTTCTATCAATTTAGTTCGTAAGCAAGCTGATAGTGTTGACTTTAACGGACACGTCAGTGCTGTGACAGGTAGTTGGAATCGCAAAGAGTTAAACGCGGATATTGCATCAGGTTTGAGCGAAGATGGATCATTGCGCGGTCGAGTTGTGGCAAAAGCAGTTAATGGCGATTCTTATACAGACTTGTTTGAACAAAACACTCAGGTTTTTTATGGCGTTATTGAGAAGGATTTATCACCAAACACTTTAGTTCGAGTGGGGGTTAGTTATCAGCATGATGACCCTATTGCTCCTGTATGGGGCGGACTGCAAGCTAAGTATAGCAATGGCAATGATACCGACTTCAATAGATCTGTTACCACCGCTGCTGATTGGACTCGCTGGGAAACGAGTAACACGAATGTTTTTACAAATGTGAATCATCTGTTTAATAACGGCTGGGAATTAGCGGTTAATTATAATTACATGAAATATGAATCAGACAGTAAGTTGCTTTATATGTACGACGCAGCGAACAGTTTTGATGAGAGTACAGGTGATGGCCTGACCTCTTGGCCTTACAAAAGTGATGGTGAATCAACACAACACAGCTTAGACGTTCAATTGCGCGGTCAAGCAAATGCTTTTGACACAGACGCTGATATCGTGATTGGCGCCATATATAGTGAGCAAAAGTCTAAAGCTTACAGCTATGCTGCTTTGACAAATGCATTTTTGCCAGTAACAAACTTTGATGATTGGAATGGGGATTTTCCGGAACCAGAGTGGTCAACTGATGGTAGTTTAGATAAAGATATTGAGGTAACAAATAAAGGTGTGTATGCCGCGACGCGTTTGCATTTAACGGATGATCTAAAGGTTATTCTAGGTGGACGAGTGACGAGTTGGAACCGCAAAGGAGATTCATACTCAGATACGGGTGATTACGGCAATGATAATGTATTCGTCCCTTATAGTGGTGTTTTATACGACTTAACCGATGATCACCGTGTTTATGTGAGCTACGCAGAAACCTTTAACCCACAAAATAAACAAGATGCAAATGACGAGTTGCTAGATCCTTTAGAAGGTAAAACATACGAGGTGGGTTTGAAAAGTAGTTACTTAAATAACATGCTACAAACGTCTGTTGCTATTTTTAAAGTTGACCAAGATAACGTTGCAGTGCAAACAGGGGTTCACCCTGATGATGCCACACGTGCTGTGTATGAAGCAGCAGAGAATGTTAACAGTGAAGGTTATGAACTAGAAGTTATTGGTCAACCAATCAAAGGTTTAAACCTTAGTGCAGGATACTCTGAATTCAAACTGACTGCAGATGATAGTGTCTCACTTGATGTCAATACTAATCATCCACGTAAACAAGCCAACATTTATTCTTCCTACAACT
This sequence comes from Oleispira sp., assembly GCA_002708475.1. Classification (GTDB taxonomy): domain Bacteria; phylum Pseudomonadota; class Gammaproteobacteria; order Pseudomonadales; family Oceanobacteraceae; genus Oleispira. The sequence continues at coordinate 28,653 of PAOL01000009.1, forward strand.
TTGTTGATTTAATGCCTGAGCTGACTCTTGGTGGCGGTATTAACTGGCAAGACAAAATATATGAAAATGACATTGTTCAAGATTCGTATCAGCTAGTGAGTTTAATGGGACGTTATGACGTGAACAATAATGTGAAAGTACAGCTTAATATTGAGAATCTTTTAGATGAGAAATATTATAGCTATATCAATAGCGGTCAGGTTCGTTACGGTGCCCCTGCTAATTGGAAGCTTGCGGTATCTTATAACTTTTAATAGTTAACGATAATAATTAAGAAATAGAAACGAGCCTATGTTCGTTTTTATTTCTTTTATAAACGACGGAAGCGTATTTTTAAAAATAGAACTGCAACAATAACAATTCCCGATGTATTCGCAACGATATCCGCAATTGACATAAATCGTGATGGAACAAACGATTGAAATATTTCCATTAACGCGCCATATAAAATAATGAAAATACTGAGCCAAATAAAAGTTTTTCTTTGTGTCGTGCAACCAGCGGCAATAATTGTAAATAGCCCATAAAAAGTAAAGTGCATAACCTTATCAAAATGTTCAATCGGTTGTGGGCCTCCACTTGGTTTTAACGACGCCCACACAACCAATAAGCCATACAATACAAAAGCTATGCGAAATGCAACAGGGTGGGATAGCCATTTTTTAATGAAAGTCATATTAAATTGTCGTCTTGATTTTAAAAGGTAGGTGTTCAGTTGCTTGAGCTGCATAGTGCTGAATGTCTAATTTTTCTTCCGTTAAAAATTCATTAATAGCATGGCTAAATTCAGGGTGTGCAATCCAGTGTTGGCTATGGCAAATAGTGGGTTCAAAACCGCGGCTTATTTTATGTTCGCCTTGAGTACCTGGGTCAAAGTGACTTAAGTTATTCTTAATACAATATTCAATACCTTGATAGTAACAGCACTCAAAATGCAGGCTATCAAACTCTTCTAAGCATCCCCAATAACGTCCATATAAATTATCACTGTCTTTGAAATATAAGGCGTTGGCAACAATTCTGCTTTCATTATCACTGCTTTCATTCTTGTTGTGATAACGAGCTTGAACTAAAAGTAATTGTTCGGGCATGGTTTTTAACAGTTGTTTAAAAAAAGCTAGGGTAAGGTAGCCTCTGGAATTTCGCTTAGCATAAGTAAGCTGATAACAATGGTAGAAATTTTCAATGTCACTATGACTGATTTCAGTACCTGATTTTCTGTGGAAAGAGAAGCCTGATTCAAGTAATCGAGAGCGTTCTTTCTTGATGTTTTTACGTTTTCGGCTTGTGAACTTTTCTAAGTAATGCTCGAAATCAGCAAAATTGTTATTTGATGCATCACTATTAAACCAATGAAACTGACAACTGGTTCTGCCCATAGAACCTTTTACTGGGCCTATTGCTTTTTGAGCTTGGCTATTCGGAAATAAACAATGCCAGCCTGAATAGTGATCTTGTTGGCAGTAAGCGGTTAAGCCCTCTGCTATTTGTTGGTGATACTTTAGCTGTTGAGCTTGGTCACCTTGGCTGATAATTCTTGGCCCTGTGGATGGCGTAAAAGGGATCGCCCAAACGAGTTTAGGGTAATATTGTAATCCATGTCGCTGGTAAGCATCAGCCCAAGCCCAATCAAATACATATTCACCATAAGAGTGTAACTTTTCAAATACAGGGGCGATCGCTAATACGACTTTCTCTTCATTTTCCAGCAGTGCATAGCTTGGAATCCAGCCACTATCTATGGGAGTTGTCTTTAAGAGTGGAGTCTGTTTCTCGGAATCAATGCAGTTGCAATCTTCTAAAGCTGCTAGAAATTCAAAGCGCAAAAAAGGATTATCAGTAGTTGATAGGCTATTCCATTGTTGCTGCCCAATGCGATGGATTGAGCGAACGAAGCGAATAGTGTTCATGATAAAATCGTCGTCATAAATGGATTGTTATTTGATGGTCATGAAAATAATTAAGTATCAGTGTGCAGAATATTTACTTTGTTTTCAATGACTCTACTGTTATTCTTCAGCTTTCAGGTGCCTATATTTATTGATTTATCAATGGTGATGGGATAATCGGGAAACAGGTGAAATGCCTGTGCTGCCCCCGCAACGGTAAGGATTTCTTTTTATTAAGTGAATCTGAGTCCGGAGACCGGCCTGTTAAAACATGATATATCAGGCGGGGTGATCCTGAAACGCATGACAAAATAGAAGTTTTTGGTTGATGGGCTTCCATTAATAATGACTGCGTCTATTTTTCACGCTATTTCCTCGTTTAAGTATTGTTTTAATATGTTCGAGGAATACCATGCGTCTCTTTTTTAGTGCATTTTTCAGTGCCTTTTTAATGTTATTTTCTACTGTCAGTTTTTCAGCTGATCAAAGTAAGAGCATTTTAGCTCTGGTCTCTGATCGCTCTAGCGGAAGTTTAGTCGTCGCTGCGCATCGGTATCTTAATTTACACCCAAAACATCAAGTTCAAATACGTTCTGTTAGTCAAATTAATTTAATGGCTGATCACGAGCTGGGTAAGCTTGTTAACCAAGCAGATGCGATTTTAATGGCTGCAATATTTGCAGAGCCTGTTGAGCGTTTGTTAAACATTAAATACCCTCAGAAACAAACTCGCATAGTCATTAATGGGGATCGTCGTTTATTATCATTAAACAGTGATGCTACCAATCAGTTCCAAGCAGATCTTTTTAGTATCTTGACGAATAAACAAAAAACGTCTCTCTTTAAGCGTTTAACCAATAAGAATGACGGGACTTATGTTGAACAGTTGTCTGTACAGCAGCAGAAGTGGCCACAGTTTTCATATTGGTTACAAGCACGTGCCTATTGGCAGAATCGAAATGATGAAAATCGCCTTAGCTTACTGTCGCTATTAAGCCTTGATAGTAAATCAAGCAAAAATTCGAATAATTGGCCGGCCATTCATTCAGCTGAGACTCTGCGTTTTTATCTAGATGCACAGCAAAAGGTATCATCGCAAGTACTGTCCAGTAATCTAAAACAACATAAGAAACCAAGTGTCTTTATTCTTGATCACGATACTGGTGATCGACCAGGTGATTGGCAACTGCATCAAGCTTTGTGCGAAGCGTTAAAGCCTGCGATTAACTGTATCTCTGTCTTATCTGCATGGGGCGACGCGAGTATCAACGCCGTAAAAGCAGTTAAAGAGATTACTCAAAGCAGTAAGCAACCTTTCGTTATTCTGTCTCTACAAGACTTTGTTGTCGGTGGTGGTGATGGACGTAAGCAGGTAAGTGATGTTTTTTCTGAACTTAATGTGCCTGTATTCAAAGGTATTCGTGTGACTGAATTAAATAGTGCGCTGTATGATTTATCGAGCCAAGGTTTACCTGCAGACAGTGTGCATTATCGAATTGCTATGCCTGAACTACAGGGTATCGGCCAAGCTCATGTTCTGGCACTCGCTGCGGCAAAAGATATTGATGCATTAACCGGAGCTCAGGTCTCTAAGACTGAACCCGTAAAAACTGAAATTTCTCGCTTAACCAGTCGTATGGAAAAATGGTTTGCATTACAAACAAAAGAGAATAAAGACAAAAAATTAGGCATTGTTTTTTATAATCATCCTCCTGGTCGTCATAATATTGGTGCTGATAACTTAAATGTTCCTGAATCATTGTGGGAAATGTTGAATGAGTTAAAAGAGCAGGGCTATGATTTAGGCCCAGAAAACCAATTGCCAAACAGTGCAGAAGCTTTATTGGATTTATTACAGCAAAAAGCCGTTAATCTTCCGGAAGATGCAAAAGCATTACAAGGCATGTCTGGGCTTATTCATAATATGAGCGCAGAAAGCTATCAGTCTTGGTTTTCGACATTGCCGCAGCCTGTGCAGAAAGAAATGCAGCAAGGTCCATTAGGTTTCATGCATGAGCGTATTGAGCACTTCTTATTTGGTGAAGGCCATGATTATTTATTGAGCCTTTCTCAGCCTGAACGCCTACGTATTTTAGTTGAATTGTATGAAATGATGGATTCAACCATGCACGATTTGCATCACGCTTTAGATGGTATTCGCCATAAAGGCCGTGAACGCGCATTGAATTTATTAGAGCAGTTAGAAGAAGAGTATGTCGTATTAATCGAAGCGCAAAAAGCGGATATTAGTATTCATAAAAATAGCCAGAAGGATACGGCAAGCTGGCAACAAGCGGGCAAGCTTCAGCAAGCTATTTTAGATATGAACATTGAAGGTGTTCGTGGTTGGGGTGAAGCGCCGGGTAAAACCATGGTGTGGAATAATAAATTGCTTATTCCTGGTATCCAATTAGGTAATGTATTTCTAGGGCCGCAGCCTCCGCGTGGCTGGGAATTGAATGAAGAGTTATTGCACGCCAATATGTCATTTCCACCACCGCATCAGTATTTGGCATTTTATAAATATTTAGCCAAAGACTTTAAGGCGGATGCGCTTATTCATGTGGGTCGCCATTCAACGTATGAATTTTTACCTAAACGAGGTGTTGGGCTAACAGCAATGGATTATCCATCTATTGTTGTGCAAGACATTCCGAGTATTTACCCGTACATCGTTGATGGTGTCGGCGAAGGTATTCAAGCTAAGCGTCGGGGAGTTGCGATTATGGTTGATCACTTAACGCCGCCGTTAGCAATTACAGAATTGTATGATGGTCTATTACAGCTTCGTCAGTTAATTGAAAGTGCTGAAGCGGCGAGTGATGACAGTACTCAGAAAAAAGCCATTAAAGCGCTGCGCCATAAGATCGATGTATTGAATCTGCGTGACGAACTAATTGCCAGTATGGATGAAGAGTTGGTTGTGCGTGGTGTTGGTTTCAGTGACGTTGATGATGATTTCTTGTTGCACGAAGTAGGGCACTATTTAACGCATTTACAAGAAGAGTTTATGCCGCTTGGGTTGCATGTTTTTGGCCGCGACTGGGAAAAGCAATCAATTGATACCATGATGACTTCAATGGCTGATGGTGACAATTTAAAAGATAAGGACCCGTCCTTTATTCGTTCCGCATTAAGTGCCTCACCTAAAGCAGAAATGACGGCGTTGATCAATGCATTAAACGGTGGCTTTGTTGCACCGGGTAAAGGTAATGATCCAATTCGAACGCCTGAAGCATTGCCTACAGGTCGTAATTTTTATGCCCTCGATGGCAGCTTGTTACCGACGCAATTGGGGGTGGAAATTGGTCAGCAGTTAGCGCAAAAAGCTCGGGCCGACAATGAAGTCGTTATTAAAGCAAATGATGCAGGTGCTGAAAAAGAAGCGATTATTTTATGGGCTTCTGATGCGGTTCGTGATGAAGGCGCAATGATTGCTTTTGGTTTAGATATGCTGGGGGTGAAGCCAGTGTGGAATAGTCGCGGCATTATTAAAAGTCTTGAATTATTACCGCTTGATGAGAATCGTAAGAATCGACGTGACGTTTTATTTACTAGCTCGGGCTTATTTCGTGACCTTTATGGTTCGCAGTTAGAGTTGTTGGATAAAGCTGTTTTATTGGGGCTTGCGGCTAGCCGTGAAACGATTAATCAACAATATCCTGCGCTTACGTTAATGCTTATTCAAGCATTAAACCCTGTGGCTGATTTAGTCGATACACTGGATATTGAAGTGGCCGAGAACGAGCAAAAAATCCCTTGGGATAACGAAAGTCTTGATCAAAACTTAATTGCTCGTAACTGGGTTTATGAAGCTAAAGCATTGTTAATCGCTCACCCTGATGTTGATCAAAATATCTTAGCTCGAAGAGCAAGTTTGCGCGTATTTGGTACAGCGCCAGGTGCTTATGGTGCGGGAGTGAATCGTTTGGCTGAACGTTCGGGTGCTTGGGGTGATCGTAAGCAACTAGGACAGGCTTTCATTAAACGTATGGGTCACGCTTATGGTGTTGATTCAGAGAACTTTAATAGTGGTGCGGGCGCACAGGATCTATTTAAAGCGCAACTTAATAGTGTGGGTAATACGTATTTAGGCCGTGCAAGTAACTTATATGGTTTGATCGATAATAACGATGCCTTTGATTATCTGGGTGGTTTAAATTTGGCCATTGAAACGGTTACTGGTGAGCAGCCTGATAGCTTTGTGATTTCTCATGCGAATAATCAGAATTTGAAAATGGATCCTCTGCAAGTGGCTTTATTAGGTGAACTACGTGGTCGCTTCTTAAACCGCCAATGGATTGAACCTTTGATGAAAGAAGGTTATGCCGGTGCTCGAACTATGGGCAGTGAGTTTGTGGAATATTTATGGGGTTGGCAGGTGACTAGCCCTGAGATTATTCAATCTTGGGTCTGGGAAGAAGTTAAGTCGATTTATGTAGATGATTCATTAAATATCGGTTTGGATGAGTTCTTAAAAGACAATCATAACGTGCACGTGCAAACCAATATTCTAGCGGTGATGCTGGTGGCGATTGATAAAGACTTTTGGCAAACCGATGACGCGACAAAACTGCAGTTAGCTGAGGCATTTGCAAAAAATATTATCGAAAAAGGAATCCCTGGTAGTGGTCATACCCATGCGAATCACCCAGTTTACGATTTTGTGAAACCGTTATTAGATTCAGAACAGGCTAATAAACTAGAGCAAACCCTTGCCGCGAGTCGGATGAACTACCAGCAGGATGAGTCTCAAAAAGCAGTGACTCGTATTCAGGAAATAGACCTGCAACAATCAGATTCACCANAACAAGTAGAAGCTCAGGANACTGANCAGAATGCNGAGNAAAATGAANCAGAAGTNANTAATGCNGATNATTATATGGTTGCGCTGCTCGCATTTGCAGTANTNCTGATGTTNANTGGTTTTGTTCGAGCTCGTCGCTTATAAGCGGCTNTNNAATTTATTTNTAGNNCTTAATTTATAGCTGTTAATTTATAAAGGTTTNNCNATGTTTTCATCAATATCATTAAATTTAATGCACCAAATAACGGGNTTTCTATTGGACCCCGTTGTTTGGGGTTTATTGTTTTTCATTGNNCTNGCGATTTATGAAACAGGGTTGGCGCTGGGTGAGCGCTTCGGCGGTATTCAGCGCTTAGCAGATAAAGGTGGGCTTGTTGCTTTACGCCAAGCAGGCAANCGTCGCATTGAGCGTGCTGATTTTATTACTCGTATTGCTCCGATGTTAGGTTTGATGGGAACACTTATTCCACTAGGACCGGGTTTAGCTGCGTTAGGTGAGGGTGAGTTGTCGATTTTAACCACGGCGATGACGGTTGCATTTGATACGACTGTAATTGGTTTATTAGCAGGCATCATAGGTTTTGTTTTAGGGCGTATGCGCCGTCGTTGGTATGATGCAGCAATGGAAGCTTATGAAATGCAAAAGGCGGAAACTCATGGATAAGTGGCGGTCCAGTTCTTTTGATTCTCAAGACGATGAACCCTTAGGGCCGTTGGCGAATTTAGTCGATATTATGTTAGTTTTTGCATGTGGGCTTATCGCGGCATTGGTTGCTCAAAGTACAGATTTAAAACACCATTTTAACGTTGAAATGTCAAAACCTGTACAGCAAGGTAAAGAATTAATAGAGGTGCCTGAGTCGTTAAAAGATTCAATGAAAGGGGCAGAAGGTTACCAGTCTATGGGGCAGGTATATAAAGATCCTGAAACTGGAAAACTGATATTAATAAGTCAGTAAATTGATCGACTTAGTTAACAAGTTAAAAATGCAGTAGGAATAACATGAATAAAGGTTCTTTAGTTTTAGCGGGATTTCTCGCTTCGAATTTAGTATTTGTTGCTAATACACAAGCAGCAGGCATGAATTCTTCAGCTGATGCTATGGAGTTGGGCAATATAACTATCAGTGGTAGATCTCAAATGGGAGATGAGGTTTCTGCATCAATGGGAACGGTTGTTACTGAACAANTAGAGCAGCGTCCTATTAGCCGGGCCGGTGAGATTTTAGAAACGGTGCCAGGACTTATCGTGACTCAGCATAGTGGTGAAGGGAAAGCGAATCAGTATTTTTTACGCGGTTTTAATCTTGATCATGGAACGGATATGGCGACGTTTATTGATGGAATGCCGGTTAATAATCGTACCCATGCCCACGGCCAAGGTTATACCGATATTAATTTCATAATCCCAGAGATGATTGAATCTCTCGACTATAGTAAGGGTCCTTACTATGGCAAAGAGGGCGATTTTGCTAATGCTGGTGTGGTCCGTATGCACACGAAGAGTGAAATGGAGAAAAGCTTAGTTAAAATTGGTTTAGGTCAGTTTGGTTATCAGCGCTTACTTTTGGCGGGTGGTACAACTGATTTATTCAGTGCTGGTGATAGTTTTGTTGCTGCTTTGGATACTACACGTTATGACGGGCCTTGGGATGTATCTCAAGATCAAGAGAAATACTCCGCCATGGCTAAATACAGTTTTGGTAGTGTGGTAAATGGCGGTAGCATCAGTTTTATGGGCTTTGATAATACTTGGATCTCAACGGATCAAATTCCCCNGCGTTATATTGATAATGGTGGCGGTCTCTATGACTCTATGGACGATACAACTGGTGGAGATACTCATCGCTACAGTCTAAATTATGAAGGCTGGCATGACATTGCGGGTAAAAGACTACAAAGCAATGCTTATGTAATTGATTATGGGTTGGACTTATTTTCCAACTATACCTACGCCACAGACACTATTAATGGTGATCAGATTCGCCAGTATGATGAACGTCAGATTATCGGTGGCTCTGTATTATTTGATGTTCTACCAACGAAAAATGGTGAATGGCAAATAGGTATGGACATGCGTCATGATCATATTGGAGATGTGAGACTGTCGGCAACGAAAGAGCGTATTACTTATGACGAATTAGCTCGTCATAGAATAGAAGAAACGGGTTTTGGCTTATTTATTCAGAATAATCATAGGTGGACAGATAGCTTTAGTACGCAACTTGGTGCTCGGTTTGATTATCTTCAAGCGAATGTTGAAAATCGTTTAACAGGTGAAAAGAGTGATGGCAGCGATAGTATTATTAGTCCCAAATTGAATGCGATATATCGCATCAGTGACACAACTAATTTGTTTGCGAACTATGGCCAAGGATATCACAGTAATGACGCGCGCGGTTTTAGCGAAGGCAGTCGAGTTACGGGTGAAAAAGCGGATGTGTTTGCACGCAGTGAAGCTGTCGATTTAGGCGTTCAATCTCAGTTAACTGAGACATTACAGATAGCAGCATCGATTTGGTGGCTAAAGTTAGACTCTGAATTAATTTTTGTTGGAGATAGTGGAGAAACTGAAGCTTCTGATCAATCTGAACGTAAGGGGGTTGAAGGGAGTTTTTTCTGGCAGCCACAGCATTGGATAATCATCGACGGTGATGTCGCTCTTAGTCATGCACGTTTACAACCAGAGGGCGAATCTGAACAATACATTCCTGGTGCAATCGAGCGTGTTTTCAGCTTGGGTGCTTCCGTGCATGATTTTGGTCAGTGGAATGCTGGTTTACGCTTGCGTCATTTTGGAGAATTCGCTTTAAACGAAGATAATAGTCAGCGTGCTGATGCTGTTACCATGGCTAATGCTCAGGTTGGTTATAGCTTTACGCCTAATTTGAATGGTTCTTTAGAAGTGGTAAACCTGACGAATGCAGAAGGTAATGACATTACGTATTTATACGACTCTCGTTTACCCGGAGAAAGCTCTGATGTTGAAGATATACATTTACATCCGATTGAACCGAGAATGGTACGTGTAACTATGGCTTACCGTTTTTAAAAGGTGGAGTAAGGATGACCCATTAAGAAAAAGCGCCTAAAATGTAACTGTGCTATTTTTATTTGATGATTTATTAATCATTTTTGATATTTGAATTGAGAGATTATATGTTCATATTAGATCAACGATTGCAAAATGATACGGTTTTGATTGGGCGTTTACCGCTGTGCCAAGTGTTGTTAATGAACGATAAACGCTATCCTTGGGTTATTTTAGTGCCAGCTCGAAATGATGTATTTGAGTATTATCATCTTTCTGAAGATGATCGCATTCAATTAATGAAAGAATCAACATTAGTCGTTGAAAAAATGGCTGATCATTTCTCTGCTAAGTCGATGAATATTGCAGCCCTTGGCAATGTAGTTCCACAATTACATCAGCATCATGTCTGTCGCTATACTGATGATCCTGCATGGCCTGGACCTGTTTGGGGGCATAGCCCTGCAGTTAACTATTCTGCCGATGAGTTGGAAGTGCGAGTGAAGGAACTACAAAGCTTATTGCAGCAGCATTTTGTTGAAGATCTTGAAGCAGAAGATGATGCTGAGAATGTTGTTTATTGGTAATGAATAATTGGTAATCGATTTTGAAAGTAATTCGAACCTATATGAATAACCGATTACGTAATTTTAATTACCTAATCGGTTGCGAGAAAACTAAGCAGGCTATTGCCCTAGACCCCCTAGACGGTGAGGCAATGGTTGCACTTGCCGCTCAGCAGGGGTGGCAAATTAAACTCATTATTAATACTCATGAACATCATGATCATATTGAAGGTAATCCAGCTGTTCAGGCAGCGACGGGGGCTGAAATATGGGCCAGTGAATTTGCTCGTGGAAAAATCCCTAATATGAGTCGTGGGTTAATGGCGAATGAAGAAATTGAGCTGGGTACTCTGAAATTTAGGGTATTACCGACTCCTGGTCATACGCCTGTTCATGTTTGTCTATTAACCTTGAGCGAAGATACCCCAGTATTATTCTCTGGCGATACACTTTTTAATGCTTCAGCAGGGAATTGTTTTAATGGCGGTGATGTTGATGAGATGTACGATACCTTTGTACGTGAGTTAGCCCCACTGCCTGATGAAACGTTATTATTCCCTGGTCATGACTATATGAAAACAAATTTAGATTTTGCTTTCAGTTGTGAGCCATTGAATGAGAAGATTGGCTATTGGAAAGCTCAGGTTGGCGATTTATCTTCTGATGAAATGCCCTATATGACTCTTGGTCAAGAGCGTCAATATAACCCGTTTTTGCGTTTGAAAAGCCCGTACCTATTAGCGCAACTTCAGGGCGATAATGAGCGAGAAACTTTCAAAGCTTTAAGAGCGCAGCGTGATACTTGGTGATAGCCCTTATAGGTCGCAGCTATTGATATTAAAACGAAGGCTTAAGGTTATTTCTCCGCTGTCGCGTTGAATTAGCCTTATATTTCCATCGAGTAATTCTTCTATAACGGCATGACACATCTTCGAAATAATGAGAGCGTTGGTTTTAGGTTTTTCCCATTGTTGCTCAATACCTTGATGTAAACTTGTCCCGCTTTCTAGAGAAATTGTTGCAAAATCCCCGTCTAACTGCAGGCTTATATTTATAGGTGAAACGGTAGCGTTCTGCTGATATATCTCAGAAAAAGCCAATAATGAACGCTCTAAGCAATATGAAATAATGTGCTTATAGCTATCTAACATTAATGAGAAGGGCAGTTTTAGCTGGAATTCTTGTTGTGGGCTTTGGTGCTTGGTGAAATCATCGGTTAACTCTTGAACAAGGGTTACGACATCAAAAGTCTCACAATCAAGTTGATTCGACTGTTTTAGGTGGTCAGATACTAATTGGACCAGTTCAAGTTGCTGTGCTTGTTTTTTAGGAGTTGATTTCACTTCACTCAAACTTAGTTGCAATTCTTGAAGCGCATAATGAAGAGGTTTAAGATTTTCTTGGCTTTTTTGACGGCTCTCATACTGTTCAAAGCTTTCCAGCTTATGTTCCAGTTGTTTAATTTGAGCATGTGACTGTATTTGTTCGTTATTAAGTTGCTCAGTTCGCTGGGCAACTTTTTGCTCTAATGCATAGTTGAGTTCAGAAGCCTGCTGGCTAGCGTTTACTTGTTCCGTTTTATCTAAAATACAAAATACAATCTCGAAAGGCAGACCGTTTTCATCCCATTTAGATACTTGGATTGTGCTATCGAAGTGCTTAATTTGATCTGCGCATTTCAAACTTAATTCGGTGCAGATTCTTTCCATGTGCCCATGTAATAACTGATTTATTCGCTCACGCTGCTCAATACAGTGTTCACCACAAATGAGCTCTTTAAACCAATCAACAGGATGTTCAATTGAATTAAGCAGGCTATGATCGATGTTTAGATGGTTGGCGAAGTGGTTATTACCATTAAAACGGTCTGATTTTTGGCTGTACTCACAAAACCCTAATTCCGCATTATTAATGGCAATTGATAGCTTGTATTGAGTTTGATTTAGGGCGCGCTCGGTGAGTTCACGTTTTGTAATATCGTCTTTTAAACTATTTCTCATGCTATTAATAGCTTCTACAACAGCATCAATTTCATCATGTTTGTCACTGGAGTTTATTTTTAACTCGTTATCTAAATTATTAAGGCTAAAAGTATTGGCCCACTTAGACATTAGAAGTAAACGATGAGTGACTAAGCGCTGGAAGATAAAAAGAATAAAAAGAGAGACTGAAAAGGTTTTAATGAATTGAGATGCAAGAATGTTTAAGGCTTTATAGAATAAAGTTTCATAGAGGCCTTGGTAGTCTAAGGTAATATTAAGTACACCGAGTGGATATTGACGTTCGGCGCTAGTGAAAAAGAGATCGAAAGCATGTTTTTCTTCAGAGTCTTGTTCAAAATCCCCCATGCTATGCAATAGCCCTTCTTTTGTCTCTATGTAGACATTTAATACTCCAGGGAAATTAATAATCCCTGCAAGTTGAGTATTGATTTGCTGGCTATCAAAATTCCATAAACTATAACTAATACTTTCTTGGTATCCGGCTTGAATTTGGCTGATGCTTTGGTTAAGTGTGTTTGTTCCTTGGCGGTAATCGGAGTAAATAATATAGCTGGATGTTACTAAGGTGACGAAGAAACTAAAAAACAGCACGTATGCCAGCAGCTTAGCTGCCAGTTTGTGCTGCTTTTTTTTATGCGTGAGTAACGGCTCTTCTACAGTGTCAGGCACTGATAAATCCTTTTTGCTGTATTTATCTAGTGCTAAGCATAGCAAATTCGTAATAATACGCACACCGCGAAAACAAATTTACTCCGTTGAAAGCCAAGCTTGGTTTTTTTCGACAAACTTAGTGCCTATGCCTTTGACCTTAATAAGATCACTGACTTGGCTAAAATTACCATGCTTTAGTCGATACTCGACAATTGCTTCAGCTTTACGAGAGCCGATCCCTTTAATCTTTTCTAGTTGCTCGATACTGGCATTATTGATATTTAAGGCAAGCTGTTCGCTCGCATAGACCGGTGTCGTTGAGAATACAGCAGATACGATAATTAGACTTGAGAGGAGTTTCCATACTTTCATTTTTAAATTCCTTTGATTGGGTGGAATTTAAAAAATAGCAGAAGCTGTANAGGGGTCTTTAGGGAATAAGTATGATTTTGTTTTATATTCTAAAAAATCATACTTTATATCGAAATCTTCCAGCTAAATTTTGATGCCTTTAGCTGGAAGAGGTCGAAATGGACTAAGAATTATTCTTTATCTTCGTCCTTCTTCTTAGCAGGAGCCTTTTTCTTGGCCGGTGCTTTTTTTGCTGCAGTTTTCTTTGCAGGCGCTTTCTTTTTAGCCGGAGCTTTTTTCTTAGGCTCGGTTTCTACCCATTTGCCGTCTTCAAAAACAGCACTCCATCCAGATGCTTTACCCTCAACCTCAGACATAACATACTGAGATTTAGTTTTACGGCTATAGCGAATTACAGCAGAATTACCTTCTTTATCAGAGCGCGGAGCATCTAATAGAAAATGGTATTTAGGATCAAGTTCTGCCTGATGCGGAATAATTTCAGACACGAGTGGAGCACGGGTTTCACGGTTTTTAGGGAATTGGCTAGCCGCTAAAAATAAACCGCTCGCGCCATCACGTAAAATATAAGTATCGTCTACCTTCACGCACTGAAGTTCAGGCATCGGGATAGGATCCATTTTAGGTGGCGCAGCTTCACCGCTTTTAAGCAGTTTACGTGTATTTTTACAGTCATCTGCCATGCAGCCAAAGTACTTACCAAATCGGCCTGATTTCAACTGCATTTCGCTGCCGCACTTGTCACATTCAAGAGTAGGGCCGTCATAACCCTTTATCTTAAATTGGCCAAGTTCAACCTCATAGCCCGGACAGTCTGGATTATTACCACAGATATGTAGCTTTCGTTGTTCATCCAGCAAATAACTATCCATAGCGGTGTTGCAGATAGAGCAGCGACGCTTGTCGTTTAGACGACGGCTTTCCGCTTCTTCATCACCGTCTAGGCTAATCGCTTCTTCACCAGGAGTTAAGTTCATGGTGGTGGTGCAACGTTCTTTTGGTGGCAGGCTATAACCAGAGCAACCTAAGAACACGCCAGTAGAGCCTGTACGTATTTGCATATTACGTGAGCAAGTAGGGCATTCGATATCGGTATTTACCGGATCGTTCGGGCGCATGCCGTCTTCGCCATCTGCAACTTCGAGTTTGTTCTGGAAGTCACTATAGAATTCGTTTAGAACGTTCTTCCAATTCAAATCGCCTTCAGCAACATGGTCGAGTTTTTCTTCCATGGTCGCAGTGAAATTATAATCCATTAGATTATCGAAGTTTTCTACTAAGCGACTGGTTACAATATCACCCATTTTTTCAGCGTAGAAGCGGCGATTTTCTAAGCGCACATAGCCACGATCTTGAATGGTTGAAATAATCGCCGCATAAGTTGAAGGTCGGCCAATGCCTTGTCTCTCTAGTTCTTTTACTAAAGCCGCTTCTGAATAACGTGGAGAAGGCTTAGTAAAATGCTGTTTAGGTTGTAATTCGTCTAATTTTAGAACATCACCAACAGCAACGTCAGGTAATAAAATATCTTCATCACCTTTACCGCCAGTAGGAAGCGCACGTAAGTGACCGTCAAATCGAATGACTCGACCTTTTGTTTTTAATTCGAAGTCAGCAGCTTTAACGGTAATGGTTGAGCTTGTAAATTGCGCATCATTTACCTGACAAGCTACGAAGCGGCGCCAGATCAAATCGTAAAGGCGCTGAGCGTCTGGTTCCATCTTCTCTAGGTCTTCACCCGAGAAATCAACATTAGAAGGACGGATGGCTTCGTGAGCCTCTTGAGCGCCTTCTTTGCTGCTATAAGAACGTGGCTCTTCTGGTAAATACTGTTCGCCGTATTCTTTACTGATGAAAGCGCGAGCATTTTCAACCGCTTCAGCACTCAAATTGGTAGAGTCGGTACGCATGTAGGTAATAAAACCTGCTTCATACAGGCGCTGTGCTAGTGTCATTGTTTTCTTAACACTGAAACTTAAGCGAGTACTGGCTGCTTGCTGAAGCGTAGAGGTAATAAAAGGTGCAGCAGGCTTAGATTTAGTCGGGCGATCTTCACGGTTTGCGACTGTGAACGCAGATGACTGCAATGTTGCCATTGCTTTGTCGCTATGCTCTTGGTTGCTTGGCTTATATTCAGCCCCATTTTCTTTAACAACTTGGCAGCGGAACTGCTCTCCTTGCTTGCTATCAAGCTTGGCGTAAGCTTCCCAGTACTCGACTGGAATAAACGCACGAATTTCTCGTTCACGTTCAACAACAATGCGTACAGCAACAGACTGAACACGACCAGCTGATAAACCTCGGGCAACTTTAGCCCAAAGTAGTGGTGATACCATAAAACCCACAACACGGTCGAGAAAACGACGGGTTTGCTGAGCATTAACGCGATTAATATCGAGGTCTGAAGGTTCTTCAAAGGCTGCTTTAATTGCTTTTTTAGTGATTTCGTTAAAAACCACACGACGATAACGACTGTCATCGCCACCAATAACTTCCCGCAGGTGCCAAGCAATGGCTTCCCCTTCGCGGTCCAAATCGGTTGCGAGATAGACGGTATCAGCATCTTTTGCTAAACGTTGGAGTTCTTCGACAACTTTTTCTTTGCCTGGAAGAATTTGGTAATTAGCTGCCCAGTCATTATCTGGGTTAATCCCCATGCGATTAATCAGTTGTTCTTTTGATTTACGCTTTTTGTGAATAATTTTGTCTTCTGGTGACAATTTACGCGTAATAGCCGCTTGGCGCGCACGTTCTTTGGGGTCGCTTTTCGTACCAGAACCAGAGGTCGGTAGATCACGAATATGACCAACACTGGACTTCACAATGAAATCTTTGCCCAGATACTTGTTGATGGTTTTAGCCTTGGCAGGCGACTCCACAATAACCAGCGATTTGCCCATATTGATCTAAAAAACCTTATTTAAAGAAGTAAGTGACTGATTCAATTCAGTCTAAAATGTCAATTTATATGCACTCAGAGCCGCTGGGTCAAGCATTAGTGAAATGATTTTTCACTTAGTGGTAATAATGCGTCTCTGAAAATCATTGCTAAACTGCTTATATAGACGCAGCTTTTAGTATCTTTATTAGCTAAGCTGGATTTTTAAAATAATCAATTAAGTAAGGCGGTTTAATGTCATCAATTGGATTGGTAATTGCTATAGCGGTTCCCATTTTGCTGTTACTTTCTGTAATGGTGTTTGTAAGTAAACGCCAGCAGAAGGCCACTATGCAGCGAGGTCAGGCGCGTAAAGTAAAAGATTTTGCGTTGGAGTTATCGGAAGCGTTGGAGTTTTTGCTTAAGGTCGATAACCATAAAGAAATTCAAGGTTTGATTCTAGAGCGTGTACACCAGCTCAATAAAACTTACTTGTCTGCTTTGCCAAAAAAAGAGCGTGAAGGCGCATCTATTATTGATTTAGAAGATTTAGAAAATAAAGTTAAGGCTGGCGGCAAAAAGAAGAAGGTACTTAAAAGCGACCGAGAAATTCGTTATGCCAAAAAACAGTTCTCTAAAATACTTAAGTCTTTTGGGCCTTTAATCAAAAATAAGACCGCATCTGAATCGACTATTTTGGAGTTTAAGCGTTACCTTAGGATTTCTATTCTGGAAATGGAGGTTGATTCCTTTACTGCTCAAGGTGATGTTGCGGCTCAGCGTGGCGATGTCACAACAGCAAGTGGTTATTACAAAGCGGCAAGAAGGCTTTTGATCGATTTTAAATTGCAATATACCGAAAAGAACAACCGGGTTAGGGAGTTGGCTAAAAAATCAGCAGCATTGTTTAATGGAGGCGAAGAAGAGGGGGGAAGCTTAGCGAAGGAGTTGTCTAAGGAGAGTGAGGGTGATGTTGATGAAAATGGTTTCTCTAAAAACCCTAATGTGGATAATAAGCAGAAGTTTTAAATATTTATTTGGGTTTTTGTGAATACTGAACAGCTAACAGTGCCAAGTGTCGAGGCAATACCCATATTGCCTCGTCTCAATCTTCTTCGTAAGCCGTGCGCTGTCGATATACTCCACCTTGAAAGTATTCACCCAGTTCTATCGGGTAATAAGTGGTATAAGCTTAAATACAACCTTGCTGCAGCTCAGCAGCAAGGCTTCGACTCGTTATTATCTTGTGGCGGGCCGCATTCAAATCATCTGCATGCATTAGCGTGTGCTGGCCAGGTGTTGGGTTTTAAAACTACGGCATTTGTTCGTGGCTATGAACATCTTCCTCTAACCCCCACTTTAATCGATTGTCAGCGAATGGGAATGTCATTGATATTCTTAGACAAGCAAACCTATAAGCTTCGCTATGATCCACAATGGTGTCGGCAGCAGGCTGAACAATACAGCAGTTATTGGATTGCAGAAGGGGGTGATAACGAATTAGGTCATAAGGGCTGTGAAGAGTTGGCTGAATATTGCCAAGGTTACGATGAGGTTTGGTTAAGTGTCGGGTCGGGGTGCACTTTTTTAGGTTTGGCTGATGGTCTTAAGAAAATTGCTGAATCTTCATCGCAGGCTAATCAAAAAAATCAGCCTATCATCAGAGGATTTTTAGCAATTAAGGGTGGTGAAGCCCTAGCGGTGGAGCTTTTAGAGAAGGTTGGTGGTGACCATCGTATTAATACTGAGAGTCATTTAGGTGGTTTTGGGAAGTGTCCTGAGTCGTTAATTTACTTAATTCAAGAATATGATGAGCAAGGCCTGCATTTAGATCCTGTATATACTGCAAAAATGATCATGGCGTTTGAACAAAGGTGGCAGGCAGGCTTGCTGGATCAATCCAAGCGTTATTTACTGATTCATACGGGTGGGCTACAAGGGCGAAGGGGTGTTTCGTCACTATCAGCCAACGTGCCATAAGGCCAGGCATTTGGCGTTACAAAATATTGATCACATTGCAGCCACTGCTGACGAGTCTTATCAAGATGCAAGAGTATTAGCATTACGGGACTATTTTTTTCGCATAAGTTTTGATTCACTTTCTCAATTAACTGTGCGCTATTCAACACAGAGCTATTACCCTTCGTCAGTAAGACAGGGGATAGCCAGTGTTTTTTATTTGCGATAATCCAACCCTGATGCCCCGTCATTTCTAGCGTCTCTAGTTTTGTAGCAAGATCTTGCTGCTTCATCCAATGATTTTGAGAGAATAAGTGCCCGCGCCAAATTGCAATTTGCTGGAACTGTTGAATAGGAGAATCTGGAAAAGCCTCTCTGGCTGCTTTTTCTCCTTGTTCAGAAAAGAGTAATGGCAGCTGTTTGTTGTGAGTTTTATCGTATTTAATATCTAACCGATCACGGCAATTAGGGCCGAGCCATAGAGGCTGTTGTGAATTAATGGGCACTTCTAAATAAAATTTGCAGGTAAGTTCTACATGATAGCGTTGAATGTCAACGTCTTGAGTAAGTACATCAAATTCACCTAATGTCTGCTTTGTGTTTTTTTCTTCTATTTGCGATGCAAATACCTGAAGGTTATTAATGCTGTGTTTGAAGCGCGGGTGGTGACTGAAATAAAATTGCCACAACGCTTCAAAGTACGTACCTAATAAATAGGTGTTTTTAGTAGCCAGATATTCAGTTAATGTTCGGCTATCTTTATCGAGGCCTTTCAACCAATCTAAATCGAGTGGGAATTGATCTGTTTCGGTGTAAGGCGCTGCATGGTCTAATAATGCTGGNCCCCANAGGCTCCAAGCAAGATCGCGGACGCTCTGTTGGCTTAAATCAAAAACTTGGTGTTTGCTAAGAGGATTGTGCATATCGAGCAAGCCTTTAGTGGGCAGTTATGGTATAAGCTGTTACAAAGAATGAATTGGATCCACCGTGATGGAAGAGTTTCGTAATATCGGCATCATTGGCCGACTTGGTAGTAAAAAAGTTGTTGAAACCGTGCGCCGCTTAAAACGCTATTTGGTTGAAGAAGGGTACCACGTAATTTTGCAGGATCGTATTGCTGAAGTTATGCCCGGACATGGTATGCAAGTGAGTACGCAGAAATTATTGGGTGAAATTTGCGATCTTGTCATCGTTGTTGGTGGTGATGGTAGCTTGTTGGGCGCAGCACGTGCTTTGGCAAAGCATAATACGCCTGTTTTAGGTATTAACCGTGGCCGCTTAGGTTTCTTAACCGATATTAGCCCTGATGACGGTATGGAAGACGCTATTCAAGCCGTCCTAGATGGCGAGTACATAGAAGAGCAGCGCTTTTTATTAGATGCTGAGATTAAGCGTGATGGGGTTTCCATTGCGACGACTGAAGCTTTAAATGATGTTGTTCTTCATCCTGGTAAATCTGCGCGCATGATTGCCTTCGATTTGTATATTGAAGGTCAATTTGTTCACCATCAACGTGCTGACGGTATGATTGTTTCTACACCTACTGGCTCTACTGCTTATGCTTTGTCAGGTGGTGGGCCAATCATGCACCCTAGATTGGATGCTATTGTATTGGTCCCTATGTTTCCACATACACTTTCTAGTCGTCCAATTGTAGTGGATGGAAGCAGTGAAATTAAATTGGTTATCGGTGAAAGTAATGAAACTTACCCGACGGTCAGCTGTGATGGTCAAAAGCATATTCCTTGTGCGCCTGGTGATGCGGTTACTATTCGTAAAAAACCTCATAAATTGAAATTGATTCATCCAAAAGATCATAATTTCTATGACGTTTGNCGTACCAAGCTTGGCTGGGAAAAATCAGGTGTCTAATTAATGCATCAAGGTTATGATTTAATTGGTGATGTTCATGGTTGCGGAGAAACCCTGATTGTTCTATTGGAGCAGATGGGTTATCAAAAAATCAATGGCATCTATCAACACAAAAGCCGTAAAGCAGTCTTCTTAGGTGATATCGTTGATCGTGGGCCGCATATCCGTTTAGCCTGCGAGATAGTACGCGGAATGGTTGATGCTGGTCATGCCCATATGATTATGGGTAATCATGAATATAACCTAGTTACTTATATGACCCCTGCTCCTGAAGGAGTCGATAGACCTTATTTACGTGAACACACCGAGCGTAATAGCTTTATTGTTAAGCAAACTGTTGAGCAGTTTGCTGATCATCCAGAAGAATTCAAAGACTACCTTGAGTGGTTTACCGAATTGCCTCTGTTTATGGAGTTTGATCACTTTCGAGTCGTGCATGCATGTTGGGATCATGCCGTAATTAATGAGTTTATCGGGCGCTATGGCGGTAATCAGTTGCATGCTGGTTTACTTTCAGAATCGGTAAATCAGGAAAGTTTTTTATACCAGTCACTCGACAGGCTTCTGCGCGGCACGTCTTTAAAGTTACCAGATGATCGTAAAATGGTCGCTAAAGATGGAATGGTNCGCCAGTTTTTCCGTACAAAATTTTGGTCACAAAACCCTAANCATTACAGTGATGTGATATTTCAACCCGATCCTTTACCAACGGATTTAACCCATGCAAGGTTGAACCCTCAAGAGAAAGAAAGACTCTTATATTATTCTGAAAATGAGAAACCCCTCTTTTTTGGTCACTACTGGATGTCTGGTGTTCCTGCAATTATACGTTCGAATATAGCGTGCTTAGATTACAGTGCCGTTAAATATGGACGCCTTGTTGCTTATAGAATGGACAGCGAAGACAAGCTAAATAATGGAAAATTTACTTGGGTTCGTGTTGAGAAAACGGAGCGATAATTAAAGATGAGTTCCATTTTGGTTTTTCAGGCAAGCCCTGAAATTAATTTGACTCCGATTACTGATCGTTTGTGGCAGGCAAAAATACCGCATAGAGTTGTCATGAATAATGGTACCCAAGATCTATGGGTTGCCCGTATTGAAGATGCTGAACAAGTAAAGATTTGGGTTCAGCAATGGCAAGCAGGTGAATTATCCGCTAAGCCCGATGCCGCAGAAAAAACACCTTGGCAAGTGGGTATGCACCAAAATGCGATTGCTTTTAGTCGTATCCCTGTGACCGTGATGCTCATGGTGATTTTGTGGAGTATTTTTGCGGCGCAACAAGTTGGTCTGGTTTTACAAATTGACTGGTTATTAGACCCATTGCTTTGGTCTGGTGAAAAGTTAGATTTCAACAGTTTTTGGCATAATGATTTTTATCGCTGGTGGTCTCCCGCTCTGATTCATCTCTCTCTTATGCACATTGTTATGAATAGTTTCTGGTGGTGGGTGTTAGCAAAAGAGGTCGAATTACATGACGGCCATGGTGGATTAATCTTATTAACTTTGGTGTTGTCCTTAGGAGCGGGTTTTGCTCAGTACCTTGCCGTAGGACCTTATTTTGCCGGCCTAAGCGGTGTTACCTATGGCTTGATGGGATGGGTTTGGGGTCGTCAGCATCGTTATCGTGATGCTGCTACCCCTCGCTATAATCTGCCGAGTTGGTTATTCCCATTTATGATGGTATTTATGGTCATTATGATTATGTTTGATAGCGTCTTTGGCGACTCGAATGTTGGTCATGAATCGCATGTCGCAGGTGCTTTACTGGGAGTATTAATGGCTATGATGTGGCCAATTTCTAATATACATAATGACCCAGAAAAAATTGAAAAAGAATTAGAAGGTAAAAGTGATGACAGTTGATGATTTGATTAAGACGATGACCCCTGAAGTATTCCAGACTATGAAAAGTGCTTTAGAATTAAGTCGCTGGCCTGATGGTCGAAAAATGGATAGCGACCAAAAAGTATTGTGTATGGAAGCCCTTATTCGTTACGAACAAATGACCAATATGCCTGCTGATCAGCGCATTGGCTATATGGAAGGATCATGTAAGTCGAGCAAAGATGACGATGTTCAGCCGCTAACTATAAAATAAAAAAATTTAAAGTTAGAAACTCTAAAATAAGAAACCATTAAAGTAAGAAGCTGTATGCCGACAATATCTGGCCATTTGAATAAAATGGTAACTCAGCTTAATGCTGAAACGGGCGCGAAAGTTCAATATCAAATGAGTCTAGATGATCATCTTATCGATCTTAATTCATTAGTGGGTAAGACGATTAAAATGAATTATGTAGGTGAGATTCATTGTAGTCACTGTGGTCGCAAAACCAATAAAAGTTTCAGTCAGGGCTATTGCTACCCTTGTTTTAAAAAGCTGCCTCAGTGTGATTTGTGCATTATGAGCCCAGAAAAATGCCATTATCATCTAGGTACGTGTCGAGATTCGGCTTGGGGTGATAGTTTTTGTATGCAGGATCATTTTGTTTATTTAGCGAACTCTTCAGCGTTAAAGGTAGGTATTACTCGTGGAACCCAACTACCAACGCGTTGGTGTGATCAAGGCGCAACTCAAGGCCTACCGATATTCCGTGTAAAAGATCGATTATTGTCGGGGCTTGTCGAAACTCTGTTTAAGCAAACCCTTGCTGATAAAACAAATTGGCGCGCAATGCTAAAAGGCGATGCTGAACGTATTGATCTTACGACTATTCGAGATGAACTGTATGAACAATATGCTGAAGGCATACAACAGTTAGAGCTTGAGCATGGGCCGGGCGCTATTGTTCCATTACCAGAAGCTGAAGTGGTTGAACTTGAATATCCCGTATTGGAATACCCAACAAAAGTCAGTAGTTTTAACTTTGATAAAACACCTGAAGTTGAAGGTAAGTTGATGGGTATTAAGGGTCAGTATCTTTTATTGGATGGTGGCGTTATTAATTTGAGAAAGTTTTCTTCTTATCACATCGAATTTACTTATTAAAGGCTTGATGATGCAAGACACGCAACCGAAAAATATTTATTTGAAAGATTATCAGCCTCCGCATTTTGTTATTGAGGAGACTCACTTACGCTTCGATCTTTTTGAGGATTATAGCCAAGTGGATAGTCGCCTAGTTATGCGCCGAAATAATGAGCAGCATGCAAATTATGCTGGACCTCTTGTGCTGGTTGGTCAGCAGCTAGAATTGTTGAGCATTAAAGTTGATGGGCAGTCATTAACAGCCGATGACTATCAGCTAGAAGGTGATAACTTAACGATTTATAAGGTCACTGACGAATTTGTATTAGAAATATCGACGCGAATTGAACCGCAAAATAACACGGCGTTAGAAGGTTTATATAAGTCGGGTGGTATGTTTTGTACTCAATGTGAAGCTGAAGGCTTTCGTCGTATTACGTACTTTTTAGATCGACCTGATGTGATGAGTATATTCACGACTGAAGTTATTGCAGATAGTACAAAATATCCGATTTTATTATCGAACGGTAATGCAGTTGAAAGAAAAGAATTAG
This sequence comes from Oleispira sp., assembly GCA_002708475.1. GTDB lineage: Bacteria > Pseudomonadota > Gammaproteobacteria > Pseudomonadales > Oceanobacteraceae > Oleispira. The sequence continues at coordinate 52,209 of PAOL01000009.1, forward strand.
ATTCTGGCCGTCATAGTGTTACTTGGCACGATCCACATAAGAAACCCTGCTATTTGTTTGCGCTAGTGGCAGGTTCATTGTTGGTTAAAGAAGATACCTTTGTGACGATGTCTGGTCGTACCGTCGACTTACAAATATTTGTTGAGCCACAAAATATTGATAAAACCGACTATGCAATGGACGCGCTTAAGCGTTCGATGAAGTGGGATGAAGATAAGTACGGCCGCGAGTATGATTTAGATATTTTTATGATCGTTGCGGTTGATGATTTCAATATGGGGGCAATGGAAAATAAGGGACTCAATATCTTTAATTCCTCGTGCGTATTGGCCAACCCCCAAACTGCAACAGATATTGCTTATCAGCGAATTGAAGCCATTGTTGCTCATGAATACTTTCATAACTGGTCGGGTAATCGAGTCACTTGTCGAGATTGGTTTCAGTTAAGTTTGAAAGAAGGTTTTACCGTTTATCGTGATGCACAGTTCACGGCTGATATGAATTCAGCGACGGTTAAGCGAATTGAGGATGCTAGCTTAATGCGCACAGTTCAGTTTGCAGAGGATGCAGGTCCAATGGCTCATCCTGTGCAGCCTGATTCGTTTATTGAAATCTCAAACTTCTATACCGTCACTATCTATGAAAAAGGTTGTGAAGTTGTAGGCATGATTAATAAATTATTGGGTAATGAAGGCTTCCGTAAAGGATCTGACCTGTATTTTGAACGCCATGACGGCCAAGCTGTAACCATCAATGAATTTATATCGGCGATGGAGGATGCTAATAGCATCTCATTAACGCAATTCAAACGTTGGTATAAATCAGCGGGTACTCCCGTTGTCGATGTTGAAAGTCATTTTGATGAAGTCGCTAAAACCTATACATTAAATTTCAAGCAATCCTGTGCTGAACCTTTCTTAATACCTATTGAATTAGGTCTGTTAGGAAAAAATGGTAATGATCTTGAAATAGTCGTTGATGAAAATTTATCATCTAAGGCTGAAAGCTTCAGTGGTGGTATCTTCCAACTAACTGAAAAAGAACAGACTCTGGTCTTTAAGGGTATTGAATCAGAACCTGTGCCATCGTTGCTACGAGATTTTTCTGCTCCTATAAAATTAAATTACGACTACAGTCGTGATCAATTATTGTTTTTACTACAGTATGATAGTGATGGCTTCAACTGTTGGGATGCAGGCCAGAGCTTGGCGCTTGATGTTATCTATGAGGTTATGTCACAACAAAAAGAAGGCTTACCATTAGAGGTTGATTCGCGTTTAGTGAATGCGTATCAAGGTTTGTTGCAGCGTGAAGATTTGGATCATGCAATGTTGGCAAAAATGCTGATTTTGCCAAGTATTTCTTATATTGCTGAAACTCAGGCAGAAATAGATATTCATGCAATTGATCAAGCTCGTATGTATGTGCAAACGGTTCTGGCAGATGCCTTAGCTGAGAATTTAGCCAGCCTATATAACCGCCTAAATGTTGAGCAAGGGTATTTACCTGAGCCGACTCAAATGGCGCAGCGTGGATTGAAAAATGCAGCGTTAAATTACTTATTAAAATCAACAAACAGTGACTACAAAGCCTTAGCTGTTAAGCAGTTTGAGAATAACGACAATATGACCGATAGTATGGCTGCACTAGCCAGTTTAGTGAATTCGGCTCATAAGCTTGAGGCTGAATCTGCATTAACTGCTTTCTATAAAAAATGGCAAGCAGAGCCTTTAGTAGTTAATCAATGGTTGGCTGTGCAAGCAGGATCTGCTGAATATGGCTCTATTGAAAATATTCGTCAGTTGTTAAGTCATGAAGCTTTTGATATAAAAAATCCAAACAAAGTGCGCTCTGTTATCGGCACATTTGCGGGTCAATCTTTAGTGAATTTCCATGCGAAAGATGGATCTGGCTATCAATTGTTGGCGGATAATATTATTTTATTGAATACGCTGAATCCACAAATTGCTTCACGTTTAGTTGCCCCTTTAAGTAAGTGGAGACGTTATGTTGACCATCAAGGTCAACAAATGAAGGCGCAATTACAGAGAATTATGGCTCAGGAGTCTCTTTCAAAGGACGTTTACGAGGTAGTAAGTAAGAGTTTATAGCTATAGCTGAGTGTTTTTTGCACAAAATAGATTAATTTGTGCTTTAGAATAAATTAACTGCCCTAGGCGCATTGAGACTAGGGCTAACTTTCTTTATGCTAAGGCCATAATATTTTATCTAGATAAAAATAATATAAGAATAATATTGAGGTCGCAGAATGAAAAAGCACAATTGGGTCGCGGCTGGCGTTTTGGTATTGGCAGCATTTAGCCAATTAACCACAGCAGCAGTTTCCGTTCAGCAGGCTGAACGCCTTAAGGGTGAATTAACACCTTTGGGTGCAGAGCGTGCAGGTAATGGTAAAGATATTCCTGTATGGCGAGGCGGTGTTTCGGTACCGGCCTTGGATTATAAAAAGTCAGGTCAACATCATCCAAACCCTTATCCGCAAGATAAACCATTATTCGTCATTACAGCGGATAATGTAGAAACCCACAAAGAATTTTTGACCGATGGTCAATTAGCATTATTTAAAACGTATCCTGATACATTTAAAATGCCAATTTACCAAACGCGCCGAAGTGCAGCCGCACCAGAATGGATATATGAGAATACCTATAAAAATGCCATTCGAGCAGAGTTAAATCAAAATGGTGCAGGGCTTCGTTATGCCTATGGTGGAATACCATTTCCTATTGCAAAAAATGGTTTAGAAGCAATCTGGAATCACATCACGCGCTGGCGTGGGGTTTTCTTTAGCCGACGTTCTTCAGAAGTAGCCGTACAAAAAGATGGTGGCTTTTCTCTAGTAACTGTTCAGCAAGATATCCTGTTTAATTACTATAACCCAACAGCAACGATTGATGAGTTGAATAATATTCTGTTCTATTACTTATCTTTTACAAAAGCGCCTGCGCGATTAGCGGGTGGTGCGGTATTGGTTCATGAAACTATCGATCAGGTTGAAGAATCTCGTCAAGCATGGGGCTATAACGCGGGTCAGCGTCGTGTTCGTCGTGCGCCTAACCTAGCTTATGACACGCCTATTGCGGCTGCTGATGGTCTTCGTTATGCCGATGATACGGATATGTATAACGGTGCCCCTGATCGTTACGACTGGAAGTTAGTAGAAAAGAAAGAAATATATATTCCTTACAATAACTATGACTTGTCTAGCAAACAGTTAACGTATAAAGAAATTCTAAAGCCTGGACACATTAATCCTGATCATACGCGTTACGAAAAACACCGCGTTTGGGTTGTAGAAGCAACTTTAAAAGAAGGTGCGCGTCACGTTTATAATAAGCGCCGTTTCTTCCTTGATGAAGACACTTGGGGCATTGCGGTTGCAGATCAATATGACAGTGCAGGCGATTTATGGCGTGTCAGTATGGCTTACTTGAAAAATTATTATGAATTGCCAGTAACTTGGACAACGCTAGATGTTTTCCATGATGTTAAAGCAAGACGTTATCACGTACAGGGTTTAGATAACGAAGAGCGCAGCACGGTTGACTTTAGTTTGGATCTTCCAAACGACCAATATTTTACGCCTTCGGCATTACGTCGTCGTGGTAAACGTTAATAAATAACATTATTTAACACATGTAAATTAGATAAATTGTTCAAGGTCGGCTATGCTAGCGGCCTTCAAAAAAATTATAAAAAATCTGGAGCGTTATATGAGATTCCCATCGATTCGAATGAGAATCGTTACGGTAGCCCCGCCAAAAATATTTGTTAAATCTGCATTACTTGTGATCAGTTTAATGTTTACGACATTGGCGCAGTCAGCATGGCAAGATCCATTGGTAACACCAGCGTTATCGACTGATCGAGCTCATGAAAGCTTATTATTAGATATTACCCGTGTTGGCAGCCGTTTAATCGCTGTCGGTGCTCATGGGCACATTGTTTATTCTGATGACAGTGGTAAAAGTTGGTCTCAGTCTCGCACACCTTCTTCAGTTACATTAACGGCAGTTTACTTTGCTAGTGCAACTAAAGGTTGGGCAGTAGGTCATGATGGTTTGATCCTGCATTCAGAAGATGCCGGTGAAACTTGGGTTAAGCAGTTTGATGGTTACTTAGCAAACACGGCGATTGTAAAAGGTGCCAGTGAAAATAAAGACAAGGCGATTGCTGCTTTGACTGAAGCTGAGAAATCCGGTGATGCTACAGAAATTGATAATGCTGAAATGTTTTTAGAAAACATCACTTATGCATTAGAAGATGCTCAATATGATCAAGAAAGTGGTTCTACTAAGCCTTTCTTAGATGTTTGGTTTTATGATGCAAATATAGGTTTTGCTGTAGGCGCATACGGTATGGCTTTCCATACGACAGATGGTGGAAAAAACTGGATCGATTGGTCTTCTCATTTAGATAATAATGATCGCTTGCATATCAATGGTATCGCGATGGTTGGTGCTCGTTCTTTAATGGTAGTTGGAGAGCAGGGCTTAATCTTACGTTCTGATGATATGGGTGAAAATTGGCGTGCAATACCATCTCCTTATGAAGGTTCATTTTTTGGTTTAAGCGCACAAAGAGATAATGTCTTAGTATTTGGCTTACGTGGAAATCTTTATCACTCTGTCGATGGTGGTATTCAGTGGCAAAAAGTTTACACCAACTCTGAACAAACATTGATGGCGGGTGTTACGAAAACAAATAAATCGCATGTTCTTGTTGGCAATGGGGGTTCAGTTGTTTTGTTAAACCGTCGCTCAGAAGATGCAAAATCCATTATATTACCAGGTCGAACTACTTCAGCTTCTGTAGCTCAAGCGCCTGACGGTACTATTGTTATCGTTGGTGAAGCAGGTATTGAGCGTATTAATACCAAAGGGTTAGTGATTGATGAAACAATTACTATGGCTGAAGGGAACTTCTAATCATGTCTAATAAAAATAATGTAAACCATAAAACATCAGAACCAGAACATTTTATAATATCGCCAGTTACTGAACCGTTCTTAGAAAGAATGCTGTTCAGTGCTCGACCTGTTGTGTTGGCAATTCTTGCGATTTTAACGATAGTATTTTCTTATGGTCTAACTCAAATTAAGTTAGATTCAAGCATCGAAAAATACATCCCTCTGCAGCACCAATTTATTAAAAACTACCTTGTTCATAAAGATGAATTAGGCAGTGGGTTATCAAATATCAAGTTGTCCGTTGAAACTAAGGGCGGTGATATTTTTACTAAAGAATACATGGCTACGTTACAGCGTATTAATGATGAGATTTTCTTCATTAAAGGCGTTGATCGTTCAGCATTAAAATCTTTATGGACTCCGAATGTTCGTTGGATGGAAGTAACAGAAGAAGGTTTCCAAGGTGGACCGGTTATTCCTGCAACGTATGATGGCTCTGAAGAAAGCTTAAATGAATTACGTCAGAATGTATTAAAATCGGGTCAGTTAGGTCGCTTAGTTGCGAATAACTTTAGTTCGACCATTATTGATATTCCTCTTGTTGAAATCGATCCTGATACTGGTGAGAAAGTAGATTACCAAGCATTCTCACGTGCGCTAGAAGAAAAAGTTCGTGATGCTTTTAGCAGTGATGACATCGCTGTATATATGACAGGAACGCCAAAGAAACTGGCTGATTTGTTAGATGGTGTTGCTTCTATTGGTTTGTTTTTCATTGCCGCTATTATCTTCACTGCTATTTTATTATTCCTTTATTCTCGTTGTATTCGAGGCACCTTGATTCCTATTGTTGCATCATTAATTGCAGTTGTTTGGCAGTTAGGGGCACTTGCATTAATGGGCTTTACCATTGATCTATATTCTGTATTGGTACCTTTCTTGGTATTTGCTATTGGTATTAGTCATGGTGTTCAGATTATTAGTGGGATTGCGATTGAGTCGGGTAAGGGCGCTAACAAATTAATGGCATCCCGTTTAGCTTTCCGTGGCTTGTATGTTCCAGGTATGTTGGCTTTATTGAGTGACGGTTTAGGTTTTGCGACGTTACTCTTTATTGAAATCGGAGTAATTCAAGAACTAGCCATTGCTGCAAGTGTGGGTGTTGCAATGATTATTGTTACTAACCTAGTACTTATGCCATTAGTTATGTCTTATGTTGGTATCAGTAAATCAGGCGTTAATCATGCTGTGAATAATGAAAAGGCTGAGCCTAAACTTTGGAGAGCATTGTCAAAAATCGCAAGTCCAAAAATAGCTCCTTTCCCAATTATTATTGCCATTGTTTTAGCGGTAGGTGGTGTTTATAAGAGCCAATCATTAAAGATAGGTGATTTGGACGCAGGTGCTCCTGAACTTCGTCAAGATTCTCGCTATAACCTTGATAATGCTTACATGGTAGAAAATTACTCGACCAGCTCAGATGTTTTCTTAGTGATGGTTGAAACAGCGAAAGAACATTGTAATAGTTATAAAGTGATGGACTCGATTGATCGCTTTATGTGGTATATGGAAAATGTTCCTGGCGTTCAATCGACTGTTTCTATGGTAACGGTTTCTAAGCTGGTAACAAAAGGCATGAACGAAGGTAACTTAAAGTGGTCTGCGCTATCTCGTAACCAGACAATCTTAAATACCTCAATTCAACGTGCTCCAGCAGCGCTATTAAACTCTGATTGTTCAATGGCTCCTGTGCTTGTATATCTAAATGATCACAAAGCAGAAACACTAGAGAATGCTGTTATTGCTGTTGAAGCCTTTAAAGAGAAGTATGACGATACCGTTGATGAAAAATACTTCGCTATGGGTATTGATGGCATTCAGCAGGCAATTGCTGATGGTGAGATTGATACTGCTCCAGTTCGTTTTCAATTAGCATCAGGTAATGCGGGTATTGAAGCTGCAACCAACGAAGTGATTGGTGACGCGCAAAATACCATGTTGATTTTCGTATACGTTGTTGTATTCGTTCTATGTTTCTCAACGTTCCGTTCTATCCGTGCTATCGCTTGTATCTTAATTCCATTGGCTTTGACTTCCATCCTTTGCCAAGCATTAATGGCTTACTTAGGTATAGGCGTTAAAGTAGCAACTTTACCTGTAATTGCATTAGGTGTAGGTATTGGTGTCGATTATGGTATATACATTTATAACCGCTTAGAAGTTATGTTGATTGCTGGTAAAACATTGCAAGAAGCTTTCTTTGAAACGCTTAGATCAACAGGTAAAGCAGTAAGCTTCACGGGTATTACCCTTGCGATTGGTGTTGGTACGTGGATGTTCTCTCCAATTAAGTTCCAAGCAGATATGGGTATTCTATTAACCTTTATGTTCTTGTTGAATATGTTGGGTGCATTGATTTTGCTACCTGCGCTAGCGACATTTATCTTAAAGCCTAAGCAGATTATTGCTCGCCATCAGAAACAACATGGTGAGTTAGATCCTGCTGGTTAGTTAATAAAAGTAGACTAAAATATAAGGCAGCCTCAGGGCTGCCTTTTTTTTGCTCGGAATTTTCTTCTATTTAACAACCTCGTCTTAACCGCAGCATTACGATAAACTCGTGTAATATTAAGACAGATGTTAATTATGCGAATTTTACATACCTCCGATTGGCATCTAGGCCAATTTTTTATTAACAAAAGCCGTGCAGCTGAACATCAGCAATTTATCCATTGGTTATTTGAACAAATAGAACAGCAGCAGATAGATGCCGTGATTATTGCGGGTGATATTTTCGATACTGGTGCTCCACCGAGTTATGCACGAGAGTTGTATAATCAATTCGTTATTGGAGTTCATAAACTTGGATGCCAGTTGGTTATTTTGGCTGGTAATCACGATTCTGTATCAACCTTAAACGAATCCAAAAATATTTTGGCTCAGCTTAATACTCATGTTATTTCTAGTGCCAATCCAAACAGCGATGAGCAAATATTAACCCTGAATAAGCGTAACGGTGAGATCGGCGCAATTTTGTGTGCGATTCCCTATATACGCCCTAGAGACGTTGTTAAAAGCCAAGCCGATGAATCGGGTAATGAAAAACAACAAGCACTAGGGCAAGCCATTCAAGAGCACTATCAGCAGTTATTTGATTTAGCGAAAGAAAAGCAGAAGCTCATCGATCATCCAGTGCCGATTGTGGCAACTGGGCATTTAACTGCAATGGGTGTTAAAAGCTCGGACTCGGTCAGAGATATCTATATTGGTAATTTAGAAGCGTTTCCAGCCAATGCGTTTCCTGAAGCCGACTATATTGCATTGGGTCATATACACCGTCCTCAAATCGTTGCTAAAAGTGAACATATTCGCTATTGCGGTTCTCCCATTCCTCTAAGTTTTGACGAGCTAGGAAGTACTAAACAAGTGCTGGTTGTGGATTTTGAAGGAGGGAAATTATCTAAAATTACGCCCTTATTAGTTCCACTTTTTCAGCCAATGAAAGTCATCAAGGGTGATCTGGAAAGTATTGAGCAGCAGTTGTCAGAACTTGGTAAAGAGTTGGGTAAAGAATTAGATAAAGAACCAATAAAAAAACAATCTGAGTTGCCTAGTTGGTTATCTATTGAAGTAGAAACCCAAGATTATCTTAATGATCTGCAATCTCGAATTCATCAATTAACGGCATCTATGAATGTTGAAGTACTGCAGTTACGTCGAGCGCGCAAGCAGCAACAAGAACAAATCCAACGGGTGCAAAATGAAGTCTTAGCAGAGCTAACACCAGAAGATGTTTTTAAGCGCCGCTTGGATCAAGAAGAATTTAACACGCCAGCAGAGCAGCAGCGCAAAGAACGGCTAATGACATTATTTAATCAAACTGTATTGCAGGTGACTAATGAAGATTAATAGCCTGAGGTTTAAAAATTTAAATTCGTTAAAAGGTGAGTGGAAAATAGACTTTACTCAGCAACCTTTTTCCGACAATGGTTTATTTGCCATTATTGGCCCAACAGGCGCTGGTAAAACAACCTTACTTGATGCTATTTGCTTAGCGCTCTATCAGCAAACCCCACGCTTAGGGGGAATTAACAAGTCTAATAATGGCTTGATGACCAAAGGCACTGCAGATTGCTTAGCGGAAGTTGAATTTGAAGTTAAAGGTCAGCAATATCGCGCTTTCTGGAGCCAAAGGCGCTCGCGTAATAAAGTCGATGGTAACTTACAAGATGCCATTGTCGAATTGGTACGTGTTCATGACGGTAAAATATTAGCGTCTCAAGTTAAGAAAATGAGTGCGCTCATTGAAAATATTACGGGTTTAGATTTCGCACGATTTACCAAATCGATGATGTTGTCACAAGGTCAGTTCGCTGCATTTTTAAATGCGGCCGCTAATGAACGAGCGGAATTGTTAGAAGAGCTAACGGGGACAGAAGTATACGGATTAATATCAGAAAAGGTTCATCAGCAGTTTGTTGAAAGTAAACAGTACCTCGAACAACTTAATGCTCGAGCTGAGGGATTAGACATACTCACTCCCGAGAAAGTTGAAGAGTTGAGTCAGCAGAATAGAGAACTTGATCAGCAGCTTTCCCAACAAGAGCATAGGTATAAAATCCTCCAGCAGAAGGTATCCTGGTTAGACAAAAAAGCTCAAGCGCAAACATCATTAAAACAATCTCAGCTTGAATTAGAAAAGGTGCTTCAGCAGCAGATAAACGAAAAATCACAACTGGATAAAATTGAGCGTAGTAAACCTGCTGAGTTAATTGAACCAATTTTTCAACAGAATAAAATAATTTCTGAACAATTATCGAAGCAAAATTCTCAATTATCTTTAGTCAAAAAGCAGCAAGAAGAAGTTGATTTTGTAGTTAAGCAGCAAGAAGAAGCCGTAACTTTAGACAAAAAAAATCTAGATAGAATAAGGCATGAAAATGAAACAACGCAACAGCTGATTAATGAAAAAATCATCCCGCTGGATGCAGAGATTCATCAGCTAAGTAATCAAATAAACAGTCTTCAGTTGAGTACTCAGCCGTTAATTGAAACACAAAAAAACAGTCTCGAGCAACAGCAGCTTGTTAATGATCAGCTAATACGAAATCAGCAAGCATTAAACCGTAGTGAAGAGTATTTGGCTGCGAATAAACATCATGCTCAGTTACAAAACCAGTTACCACTTATAAGTGCTCAGCTAGAGCGGTTAAAACCGCTTCAAGAAGCAATTGATAAGGCCAATGCAAGTTATCAAGTACAGAAAGAAGAATGGCTGATATCAGACAAACAGTTACAGCAACAAGATGTAGTGATCGCTTCAGCAATACTAAAGCAGCAACAGCAAACAGAGCAATTAATTCAACTAGAAAAGGAAATCGTTAATAATTTATTAATAGATTCAGCTTTTAGTCATACAGACATAAAAGATTTCAAGAATACCTATATTGAATTATCAGAGGGTATTATTGGAGACGCCGTGCAGTCATTAAGAGCTCAGTATCAGTCATATCAGCAACAAATTAAAGATGTTGAATTACTATTGATCCAAGAGCGTCGAATCGAAGATTTGAGTGCTGAGCGCAACAGGCTTCAGGCGAATGAAGAGTGCCCTTTGTGTGGTTCATTGCAGCACCCACGAATTGAATCGTATAAAGCGTTGGATATTTCTCATACTGAAAAGAGAAAGAATCTATTAACCCAGAAACTCATCGAAACGGAGCAGTTAGGTAATACTCTTAACGGATTGAATTCTCGCTGGCAGCAGGCAAAAGTTTCGGTAGAGGCAGCTCAACAATTACTGAATAATGAGCAGCAAAAGAAAGCTTTACTAGAGAAACATCAAATAGGTTTGAAAGAGCAACTCGATAGAAATAGCCTTGTAATGCAGCAGCAATCTCAAGACTACCAACAATTAAAAGAATCAATCGCACAGCAATTAAAGGCTCTTGAACTATCGATGCCCACTACTGAAAATATGGACTCGTGGTTGGATGATCAACAAAAAAATAGTCAGCAGTGGCTTGAAGTTACTGAAGCCAGAGCAGGTTATCAGCAAGAATTTCAAAATTTAGAGCAGAAAAAACAGCATGTTGCGCAGCAGCTTAACGGAATAAATGAACAACTAAATGCGTTGCTTGAAGAAATCCAGTTAAAAGAAAATGCGTTAACAGAAAAGCAAAAGAATCGTTATCAGCTATTGCCCGAAGCGGATATTGCTCTTGTACGAAAAAATATTGATCAAGTGTTTTCTCAAGCAGAAAATACTTTGCTTTTAAATCAAGAAAAACTGACGGCTTTAACTCAGCAGTTACAGAGCATTCATGGTCAATCCATTACGATAGAAGCAAATATTAAACAGCTGCAGCAAGAACAGAAGGAAAAGCAAGAGCAATGGTTGGTGGCATTATTAGATAGGCCGTTTGATAATCAGCAAGAATATTTAAATGCCTTAATGCCTGTAGAGGAAAAGGAATCCTTGCTAGCACTTCGGGAAACTATTCAACATGGGATTGTGAAACATCAAGGTTTGGTTGATCAAGCTAAGGTAGCGCTCCAGGAGCTGACTTCTGATCCCGTGTTAGAAGGCGCTGAGAATTTAAAAGGCAGTGAAAATTGGTACCAAGAAGACATTAAGCTGAATATCGAGGAGGCTAGTAATCTAATCAAAAGTATTTCACAGCAGCAGGGAGAAATACTAAACAGCTTGCAAAGTGACCAAGACAAACGAAAAAGGCAAGAAGGGCTATTGTTAGAGATACAAGAAGCCAGCGTCAGTTATGATGATATTGCATATTTACACAGTTTAATTGGTTCGCAAAAAGGTGATAAATTTCGTCGATTTGCGCAAGGACTAACGTTAGATCATTTAGTGTATTTGGCTAATATTCAACTTAATCGATTGCACGGTCGCTATTTATTACAGCGTAAACAGTCAGAAGCATTAGAGCTAGAGGTATTGGATACTTGGCAAGGTGATGATGTTCGCGATACTAAAACCTTATCGGGTGGAGAGGGCTTTTTAGTCAGCTTAGCGCTGGCGTTAGCACTGTCTGATCTTGTCAGTCATAAAACCCAAATTGAATCATTATTTTTAGATGAAGGTTTTGGAACACTGGATAGTGCTACTTTAGATATGGCTCTAGATGCATTAGATAGCTTAAACGCATCGGGTAAAATGATTGGTGTGATTAGTCATGTTGAAGCAATGAAAGAACGGATTCCAGTCCAAATACGTGTAACCAAAATCAATGGTTTAGGGAATAGTAAATTAGAATCTCAATATGCGTTTACAGCGACTAAATAATAAAGATTACTGTCGAAGGATACTAAAATGGCATTAGAAGTGACATCAGAATTGCCCCCTGCGCTATTAGATTCTCTAAAGCAAACTTTTGGTTTTGACCAATTTAGACAAGGTCAGGGACAAACGATTGCTCAGTTGATTGCAGGGCAATCATCATTGGCCATCTTTCCCACAGGGTCGGGCAAGTCGTTATGCTATCAATTTACCGCTTTGCATCTTCCGCATGTGACATTGGTTGTATCTCCTTTATTAGCCCTAATAAAAGATCAACTAGAATTTCTCGCCAGTAAAGGAATACCTGCAGCCAGTATCGATTCGACCTTAAGTGGAGATCAAAGCCAGCAAGTGATGGCCGATGTACGTTCAGGGAAAATTAAGATATTAATGGTTTCCGTTGAGCGATTTAAAAACGAACGTTTCCGTCAGTTTATTAATGCGGTGCCCATATCTATGCTCGTGGTTGATGAAGCCCACTGTATCTCTGAATGGGGACATAATTTTCGCCCTGATTATTTAAAGCTTCCAACGTATTGCCAAGAACTCAATATTCCTTTGGTTTTGTTATTAACGGCAACGGCGACAAAAAAAGTTAAAAACGATATGGCTTCCAAGTTTGCCATTGCGCCAAAGCATATTGTGCAAACAGGATTCTATCGTTCTAATTTAGACTTAACGGTAATACCTGTTAAAGAATCTGAAAAAATACAAAATCTACTTCAACAGATCAAATATCAGCAACAGGTTTTCAACTTACCTTCAACATCAGGGATAGTCTATGTGACATTGCAGCATACGGCTGAAAAAGTTGCTGCTTATTTACATGCGGCAGGAGTTAAGGCAGTTGCTTATCACGCAGGCTTTGACTCTGAGAAACGCCAGCAAATTCAAAACGATTTTATGCAAGGACGAGTGGATGTGGTTGTTGCAACCATTGCATTTGGTATGGGCATTGATAAATCTGATATCCGCTTTGTAATGCATTATGACTTACCGAAATCCATTGAAAATTACAGTCAGGAGATTGGCCGAGCAGGGCGTGATGGACACCCTTCAAATTGTGTTACTTTTGCTAATTTGGATGGTTTAAACACCGTAGAAAACTTTGTCTATGGTGATACTCCAGAGTATTCAGCGATAGAGTTTCTATTAGAAAATATTCGTCACGAAAGTAAACCCTCTGAGCGAGAAAATAATGTCTCAGAATGGGAGCTGCAAGTTGTTGGGTTGTCGAATGCCAGTAATATTCGTCAATTGCCTTTAAAGACCTTGTTAGTGCAGCTTGAAATGATGGGCGTTATCAAGCCTATGTACGCTTATTTTGCGGAATTTAAATATAAGTTTCTACAAGATAAGGACAGTATTCTTTCGATGTTTGAGGGAGAGCGACGTGAGTTTTTGCGAGCTGTATTTAGTACCAGCCAATTTAAAAAAGTCTGGGGTGCTCCAAATTTTGATGAACTTTTTAAGCAATATAATACCGAAAGAAGCCGGGTTATTACTGCATTAGATTATTTGGCCGAGAAGCAGCTCATTGAACTTGAAAGTAAAAAAATGACCGAAGTTTTCCGGGTTAATCAGGAAGCATTACACAGCCCTGAGCTCGCTAAATCATTACATTATTACTTTGTTGACAAAGAAGAAAAAGAAATAAAACGTATTGCATCTTTGGTAAGATTCTTCGAATTAGATCAATGTTTAAGCGCTAATCTAGCGCGTTATTTTGATGATCAGCAAGCGCCGCAACGCTGTGGCCATTGCAGTGTGTGTCGTGGACAAGTTGCCAAGCTGGAATACAGCGAACACGTTCAATGGCCAAGTGATGAGTATTTGAAATCGTGTCTTGAAGGACTTAGTCAGCAATTATCAGGTAAGGCTGATGTATCAATTGATATTCAATGCAGATTTTTAGCCGGTATAAGCGTTCCTGTATTTGCTCGCAATAAGGTGAGGCAGTTGGCTGGTTTTGCGTGTTGCGAACAGCTACGATATGGTGATATTCGTCAGAAGCTTATAGGTTTCCGTAGTGTTTAATTAAAAGTATTGTTTAGAATTTAATAAAAAGTCTAGACAATACTTTTAGTAATGAAACCCAATTATGAGGATTAGAGTTGTTCGTAGGTGTAGTCGTCGTCAGCGTTTTCTTCACGCTCTTTACGCTTACGTTCTTCTGCGAGAACGGCTCGAATCTCATCCATCACAGAGTCCACATCAGCACTCTCTGTCGATTCTTCAAATAGACCTGTTAAGACAGTGTCAGGGGTTAGATCGCCATCTTCGTATAATGCCCACATCTCTTTCGCGTAGTCAGTACGCAATAATTCAGGAGCATATTGGCCATAATACTCACGCATATTATTCACATCACGCTCAAGCATCGATTTAGCATGATTATTGGCAGCGGCATCAACAGCTTGCGGCAGATCGATAATTACCGGACCGTAATCGTCTACCAGCACGTTAAATTCAGATAAATCTCCATGAACCAAGCCCGCACATAGCATGCGCTTAACATCGTTCATCATGGTTAAGTGATCTTCACGCGCCTGTTCAGCGGTCATAGAAACGTCATTTAATCTTGGGGCAACGTCGCCATCATCATAGGTAACCAACTCCATTAGCAAAACCCCATCAAAGCAACCATATGGGGTTGGTACACGAACACCGGCTTCGGCTAAACGGTATAGAGCGTCAACCTCAGCATTATGCCAAGATTCCTCTTGTTGCTTACGTCCGAACTTAGAGCCTTTCTCCATCGCACGTTGGCGACGGCTATTTTTGCTCTTGCGGCCTTCTTGATATTGAACGGCTTGTTTAAAGCTGCGTTTTGCCGCCTCTTTATAAACTTTAGCGCAGCGAATCTCACCGCCACAGCGCACAACGTAAACAGTAGCTTCTTTGCCACTCATTAATTGGCTGAGGACTTCGTCCACTACACCATCATCAACTAAAGGTTGGATTCTTTTTGGGATTTTCATAGGCGTTTTATACCCTAGACAGGTAACACAGGCAAGCGTATTGACCTGTGTGCTAGCTACTAATCGCTAGATACGTATAATGCGCGCCTATCATACTAAATAATGAACGCGGTCAATTTGGACGCAGGAGAGCATCATGGTTGTAGTTCGAGCGATATTAGGCGCTTTAATCTTATTTTTTAATTGGGTATTTACTCCGAAAAGCATTAAACGTGAAGCCAGTGAGCAAGCGTTAATTGATGCGCAAACAAAGAAAATAGAGTTATACCAATACCCAGCTTGCCCATTTTGCGTAAAGGTTCGTCGTGCAATCAAACGTAATGGCTTAAACATTGAAACTCGTGATGTTAAGCGCAACGATAAATTCAAAGAAGAGCTTGTTAAAGGTGCGGGTCAGTTAAAAGTACCTTGCTTACGAATAGAAGAAGAGAATGGCGACGTTCGTTGGATGTTTGAATCAAACGATATTATTAGCTATCTAGAGCAGCGTTTTAGTCCAGCTGACACTGAAGCGAGCACCGTTTAATCAAAATTTAACTGTAGGTCGGTCTTCAGGCCGACTCTGTTAGGTCAACAAGCCATTCAATATGCGAAAATTTTCGCACTGAAGTACGACGTACATTTTCGTTTTATACCTTATTGATGAGCTAAATTATCTCTTGGTATGTCTTTCTGTGTGCAATCACTTTTACGATATAGCGTCGTGTTTCTGCATAGGGCAGGTCTTTTTTTAGTGTTGCGTAGACTTGTTCTGGCGTGAGTTGGTTAATTACTTTAAATGCGGCTTCGGTGGATGATCTGCCAACAAAGGCTTTGGCTACATTGCCTGATCCTGTGTTGTAGGCGGCTATAACACAATACATGCGAGACGTCGGGTTGGTGATGCCTTTTAAATACCGTGTCTGTAATAAATTAAGGTAAGCGCTTCCTGTTTCTAGATTGAAGTCTGCATCATATAGTTCAGTGCTAGTAAGCAGTCGAGATTCTCCTGTCATTAATTTACTGGCATCTTTGCCGGCGCTACCAGGTACTATTTGCATTAATCCAAAAGCAGGAATATGGCTTCGTGCAAGTGGATTAAAGTGACTTTCAGTATGAGCGATTGCCATAACCAATGCGGGTTCTATGCCCCATTTATTTGCGGATTTTATAGCACTAGCGAAATACTTTTCTGCACGTTTCAGTGGTAGCTGCTCAGGAAGAGGGATGGTTACTGTTGTAATTTCACCGCTGGGTGTGGTTTCTTGATTTATTGTCGCTATTTTCTTTAACTGTACTTTTGCGTTTTCTGCACCACCATAAAACGCACTCAGTTCGCCTAATAATAAACGTTTATGGTTGTTGAATTCTATGTCTGAAGCCGAATTTTTGATTTGAGTTACTGGGTCGCTGATGATGGCTTGTTGTTCTGTGATATTTAAAAGTGATGTTAAATCACCGCTGAAAGCTGTTGGCGTTATGCTTGATTGGCTATTGGTCGTGGTTGGTGTTTTGTAGCTAATGCGAATTTCGTTGTTTAGATAATCGACAACGGTTTTTGTTTTTAGGTCTTCGCTGTAAGAAACCCAAATATCTTGGTTGCTAATTTCTAACGTTTTCCATTCTTTAGAAAGTGTGCGCTTGTATTGCTGAAAACCATCAAGGTAATTTTCTTGGTATACCTGAAAATCATCTTTAATTTCTGAGGCTTCTACACGCTGTGATTTTAAAAAATCATCAAAGCTATCAGAAAAAGTTTGGGCAGCAGAGGTGCTCAGAAAAATAAGGATTAGGTATGATAAAAATCGTTTACGTTCCATGCACAATCTCTGGCAAATTTATTGTTAAATTATTATTACCCGTTATTTTGTTATTTGTAAGGCTATTTTTGTAAGGGCCTGTTGCTTAGTGTGTAGTGATCTTTTCATAGCTTTCTCTGGGCCGCTTGTAACGGCATCTCCGATTTTTAATTCGCCAAATGTTAATGTGGCTGATAGTGCGAATGGCTGCCAGCGAGGGCTTAGTTCAGCAACGGGGATGATGTTTTTGAAGCGTGAATCGATAGGGTGTGAGTCAGCGATTGTTTTTTCTAGTTGCATGGATATGTATTGATCCAGGCTTAATTCTGGTTTTTCACCGTTAGGAATGACGCTCATGCCAGTATCAACACTGTATTCTGCTATACCATAAATGGTGGAGTATTGAGGGCTATAGTTGTCAACAGCGATTCCATTGTGAGTCAGCGCACTGATGCCGTGATCGGTATTGGCAATTAGTGTTTGGTTTCCTTGGGTTTTTCCTGGTGTTTGGATTAGAGCAAGGCTATCTCCAAGCATAATGCTGCTATGTAGCGGAATTATTTTATCGGGATGTATGCCGTCAAGACCGTCTGTTGGGTAGTTCTGGCCTTGGATTGGCAGCATGTCTTTTGCGGCTTCCCATTCTTCGTGCATTACCAAGAGTTTTGCATTTGGAAAATAAGCGTCTTTTTCGTAGCTGCCTAACCACTTTCTTAAATCTTGACCCTGTAAGTTGCTGTAGCAGATGAAGTCAATGCTCTCTGGTGAGATTCCGGTATTTTTCAACGCGCTTTCAACGTTATTGTGTCTAGGAGTTAGCCAAGGCTTTAATATTCGCTTAGTTTTTGCCATGAATTTTTTTATGGGCTCGCGCTGTGCTTTATTATCTTTGGCATGATTCTCTTTAATATCTAAGTCAGACGGTGAAAATAGCAGAGTTTTGTTACCTGCATGGGTTGAAAATTGAATAACGACAAACCGATGAGTGATGTACAGATACGGATTTATTAGCGTTGTGGCATCGCCAAAAGCTGATTGCACTGAATAGGGGGTTGATACCAGATCGAATGTTTGTAGGTAGTGAACTTGTTGGTTGATCAGTTTGAGGTCATCTACAAAGGTTCTTGCTTGGTGCTCGACTTGTTTCAATCGTTCATTCGGAGATAAGCTTTCGCGGCTATTGCTAAAATGACCTATCGGTCGAATACCAAGCTTTTCGAGGACTTGTTCGTAACTTAAATTCAAGGGCGCACTTCTCATTTTTTATTATTTTTATTATTTATTGGTGCTTTTTATGAAAAATAACGCATTTGCTGTGGAATATCAACAATACTATTAGACCTCGGTTTGCAGTGGAGTACACTGGGTCTTTGAATATTGAAGTATTAAGGGAAATTCATCGTGTCAGACCAACTTAATCCAACCGTACCATCGATTGTTGCATATCAGGGGGTTGAAGGGGCTTACTCGCACTTGTCTTGTAAGAAGGTTTTTCCTCAGTATGAGGCCTGTGCATGTGATGATTTTCAATCAGCCATTTTAATGGTTGAAGAGGGCAGTGCTGAGTACGCAATGATCCCTCTGGAGAACTCGACAGCAGGGCGGGTAGAGGAGATCTATCGTTTATTACCTAAAACCCATCTGCAAATCGTAGCTGAACACTTTGAGCCAGTAAATCATTGTTTACTGGCTTTACCTGGTGTGAAGCTTGAGCAGATAAAAACAGTCTCTTCTCACCCTCAAGCTTTGGCTCAGTGCTTTCATCATTTAGAAACGCTCAATATAAAAGCCATTGCCGCGGCTGATACGGCGTTGTCGGCAAAAGATTTATCTCTTGATATTAATGCCAGTCATGGGGCAATAGCGTCTAGTTTAGCCGCCGAGCTATATGGACTTAATATTGTTGCCGAAAATTTTCAAGATGTGAGTGGCAATACGACTCGCTTTATTGTTCTTGCGAAAAATGCATCCGCGGATGCTTATGACGATAAGCTGAAATATATAACCAGCATACTGTTTACTGTACGCAATATTCCAGCGGCTCTCTATAAGGCGCTAGGAGGATTTGCAACCAATGGTGTGAATGTTATTAAACTTGAAAGTTATATGGATGGCGGCACGATGGAAGCGAGTCATTTTCATATCGATTTGGCAGGGCACCCTAATGAAGCTGCTATGGTAAATGCATTGGATGAATTAAATTACTTTGCTAAAGATGTTCGTTTATTGGGCAGTTACCCTGCTCATAATTATCGTGTTAAGCATGATTTTGTGTAGTCCTTTAAATAAATAGTTAGCTTAAGATTTGCTTTCGTGTGAAAGCTAGGAATATTGAATAATGATGGATTGGACGAGGTTGTTACAACCTTTGCGTATTGGTGAAACTCAGGTGGATTATGAAGATGGACGGACACCATTTCATAAAGACCAAGATCGAATTGTTTTTTCCAGCTCGTTTCGCCGTTTAGATCGTAAAACTCAGGTGCATCCTTTATCCGAAAACGATCATGTTCATAGCCGCTTAACTCATAGCTTGGAAGTGAGCTGTGTTGGTCGTAGTTTGGGCTTTAGGGTAGCAGAGGGCTTAAAGTCAGCAGAACATTCAACCTTTCCTGAATCCATTAGTACGGGCGATATCGGTGCTATTTTGCAAGCAGCCTGTTTGGCTCATGATATTGGTAATCCTCCTTATGGTCATACTGGTGAAGATGCTATTCGTCACTGGTTTTTAGAATCTCAAAATGCGTATTTGTTGGAAGGATTAAGTGAGTTAGAAAAGGCGGATCTGCAAACCTTTGAAGGGAATGCGCAAGGGTTTCGAATTGTGACTCAAGTTGAGTACCACAGATTTAGTGGTGGTATGCGTTTAACTCAAGCAACTTTAGGGACATTTTTAAAATACCCTTGGACGGTTGAACACGCATCAGAAAATGGAGCGAAAGCTCATAAGTTTGGCTGCTTTCAAAGCGAATTACCCATACTAACGTCTATTGCAGATTGCTTAGGGCTAATTCCTCAGGGGAAAAACAAATGGTGTCGTCATCCTTTGGTTTATCTAATGGAGATCGCAGATGACATTTGTTATGGCTTGATTGATTTAGAAGACGGCATTGAGATGGGAATTTTAAATTACAATGAAGTTGAACAAATTCTAAAGCCGTTATTTGCAGATGAGTGGGCTATTTATCAGAAGGAATTTGATCTTGCTGATAATCAACGCAGACGATTGTCCATGTTGCGAGGCAAGGCGATGGAAAAGCTAGTCGCTGCTGCTAGTAAGGCATTTTTGGATAATGAAGCTGAGCTTCTATCAGGAACACTCAAAGGTGAGTTAACGGATCATTGCCCTGAGGTTGTTCAAGAAGCAATTCGTGGTGCAAAGCGCTTGGCTAAAGAACGAATATTTAAAGACCCGCGTAAAACGGCCATTGAAGTGGGTGCGTATTCTACATTGGCAAATCTGTTAACCGCATTTTTGCAGGCGGCAAAAGAGCTAGTAGATACTGGGCATTCTACTTTTCGTAATAGTCGAGTTTTAGAGATGATGGGGCCAAGTGCCCCGCAAGCGGATTGGACGCTATATCAGGCGTATATGCGGGTTTTAGATTATGTGGCCGGTATGACTGATAATTATGCCGCCGACATAGCACAGCAATTCTCGGGCTATAGCCCTCCAGGGCGCTAGCCTTGCTGGTAAGGTGTGGTTACAATGTGGCACTTAATTACAAATTGGTTTGAATAGTTGAATTATGGATATTGATTTTCCTCTGATCTTGATGGTATTGACCGTCGGAACTGGCCTTGTTGCTTTGGCTGATAAGTTTGTTTTTATGCCGAAGCGTTTGGCTAATATTGATTTGTTGGATGGCCAGGGTGCAGATAAAGTTGCGTTAGTGAGTGCAGCAAAAGAACCAGCCTGGATAGAGCAATCGAAATCATTCTTTCCCGTTTTGTTGGTGGTTTTTGTATTGCGTTCGTTTGTAGTAGAGCCTTTTCAAATTCCTTCAGCATCTATGGAGTCTACGTTAGTCGAAGGCGATTTTATTTTAGTAAGTAAATTCCACTATGGTTTGAGGATGCCAGTTTTTCGTAATCTATTAGTCGCCAATAACGAACCTGAACGTGGTGATGTTATGGTATTTTTCCCGCCGCATGATAAGCGCTACTTTATTAAGCGTGTGATTGGTTTGCCTGGGGATCATGTTGTTTATAAAGATGGGCAATTAATCATAAATGGTGAAGCAAAAACCATCGAAATAGTGACTGCTGAACCAAAGCACAGACCTGTAAAATATTTATTAGAAGAAACGTTGGATACTGGTACTCATGAAGTGCAGTGGACACCCGGTGCGAATATTGGCCCGCAGGGTGAGTGGACTGTGCCAGAAGGTCACTATTTTATGATGGGTGATAACCGAGGCCGAAGCTCTGATAGTCGTTTATGGCGTAATCCGGCAACGGGTGAGGCCATGTCCTTTGTACCTGCAGAGAATATTGTAGGTAAGGCAGAGATGATATGGATGCACTGGAATGATTTCTTTAGTTTGCCGTCCTTCTCTCGCAATGAAGTTATTCAATAGATCAGGTTTAATATGATTAAAAAACGGGCTAAAGACTGCCCATTTTGCCGCCGAATGAGAGTATTGTTGTTTTTTACTTTGATGATGGCGGCTGGATTAATTTTTATGATTCAGCAACAAGCAAGCTAGGGCTAAAATTAGCAACAAAATGTCTACATAAAGTACTAGATTTTTTAAATTTAGTTTGTAGAATAGCCCGCCTGAGTTTTTAAGCATTTTTAAATTGATACGTTGGATCGTTTGTATGTCTGTTAAGCGCCGTATGCAGGGTATCTGTTTAATGTTTGCCGATACCTGGTTTAAAGTTAAGCCGGTTATGCGAAGCAATGAGGAGCAATGCTCTCTCGATCGTGAGTCTCGCCGTATACAATTGTATTTCTGTAAGACCTGTCCTACTTCTATTAAAATCAAGCGCCGTTGTGAGAAGCTGGGTCTTAGAGTGGTAGAGAAGGATGTTCAGCGTGTCGATGCTTATCGTAATGAACTTGTCCATGGTGGCGGTGAGGTGCGGGTTCCGTGTCTGCGAGTCGAAGGACGAAATGGCCAAGATCCACGCTGGCTATACGAAGGCGAGAATATTTTAAAGTATCTAGACCGCCGCTTCGCTCGTTAAATCTGTAAAAATTCCATTTTCTCTTCTCTGTATTTCTTTTTTTCATCTAGCTAATGTATTTCTACCTCTGTTAATCTGTAGGCTTAACTTCGAGAGCCTTTTTATGCCTGTAATTGCTAGTCATTATCGACCTCCCTTTTTATTAGCCAATGGTTATGTTCAAAGTATTTTACCGACACTGATACGCCGCATTGATACGAGTCATTTCGAGCGTGAGAGAATAACGACCAGTGACGATGATTTTCTAGATCTTGATTGGAGTCGAACGGACTCTGCTGGTGGAAATAATTTGGCTCCAGGATACAGTGGTAAAACATTGCTGATTATTTCTCATGGTCTAGAAGGGCACTCTCGTAGACCCTATGTCGCAGGGATTGTAAGGGATGCCAATGCTAAAGGGTGGGATGCTTTGGCTTGGAATTTCCGATCTTGCTCAGGTGAGATGAATAAAACCCTACGTTTCTATCACAGTGGTGCTACTGACGATCTTGAGCGTGTTATTGAGCATGCTCATCAGTTGGGTTATCAGTCGATTCACCTAGTTGGATTCAGTATGGGGGGGAATTTGAGCCTTCTTTATGCAGGTAGAAAAGGTCGAGACATTCCTGTGCACGTTAAATCTGTCTGTGTGTTCTCGGTTCCATGTGATCTAGCTGCTAGTTCTAAGCGCTTGGCTGAACGTAAAAATAAAATATTCATGTGGCGCTTTCTTAAAGATTTAAGAGTGAAGATTGAAGTTAAGGCGTTGGATTTTCCTCAGCAGGTGAGCGCAGAGGATTATCATAAAATTAAGAATTTCCAACAGTTTGATGATCGTTACACGGCGCCAATACATGGCTTTGATGATGCGGCAGATTATTGGGAGCAAAGCAGCTGTAAGCCAGTGCTTAAAGATATCCGTATTCCTGCTTTATTGGTAAATGCTGAAAATGACCCCTTTTTAGCGCCAGAGTGCTTTCCTTATGAAGAAGCCAAGGTCAGTGAGTGGTTGACGCTGGAGGTACCGAAGTCGGGTGGGCACGTTGGTTTTATTGATATTAATTGCGATAATTCGTATTGGATGGAAAGACGAGTTGTCGACTTTGTAACAGCTATTACTAAAGGCTAATTCATTTACAAGCGGTAGCCTCGATAACTGCGTTTTTGTCGTCTACTTTGACGTGAAAAATGGTTGTTTGACGCCATGTTTATGGCACATGGTGTTCAATTGTAATTCCTAATGCGAATAAAGTAACTGTTATCTAGAATAGATATATAGCAACTTTGGCGTCTAGGTTTTGCATGTTCTCATATCTCCGAACTCTACTTTTATTTACAGGTTTATTTGCTTCATCATTCGCTATTGCTACTACTATGATGGCGATTACTGAGTTTGAACTTGAGATTTCAGAAGGCGAGTTTATAACAGTGCGCTCAGCAGGGAATGCGCAGTCACAGTGGCTAGAAACCGCTAACGGTGACATTATCGTGAAACGCTCAGGTACTTGGTATCTGGCTGAAATTAATTCGCAGAATCAGGCGTTATCTACGGGAATTCCCTATCGTGAAGGTGAGGTGGTTCCAGCAGAAATAGTATTCATCCCTGATTTGAGCTTAAGTGCTGCATTGGATGCTTTAGAGAGCACTTCTGTCGTTTCTCAAAGCGTTGCCATTTCGTCCTCTGATGGAGTCACTCAGCAACCTATCTTGGTTTTGAGAGTGTCATTTCTAGATCAAGATTCTCGTTATTCTAGTGAAGAAATTCATGAGTTAATATTCGCAGATGAATCCAGTTCATCGTTAAGTGTGGCTCAGTATTATCGTGATAACTCTTATCAGAAATTCGATATTCAACCCGTTTCAGAAACCTCAGGTACTGTAAGTGACGGAGTCGTTGATGTGGCACTTTCTTATAATCATCCAAACTTTGGGTCTAGTTACGGTTCTTCGACCTCTCAGCTAGTCAGTGACGCTTTAGTATCTGCAAATTCATATATTAACTTTAGTGCATATGATACGAATTCAGACGGCTCTTTATCTTCAAGAGAGCTAGGTGTTGTATTGATTATTGCGGGTTATGAGAATGCTTATGGCGGGGCCGGTGCTTCGGAGCCAAGAATATGGGCTCATAAATCGAGTATTTCTCCAATAACTCTCGATGGGGTTTCATTATCAGCTTACGCGATGTTTGGTGAGCAGCATCAAAGCCACTTGGCTACGATTGGAATTATCAGTCATGAAATGGCTCACTTACTTTTTTCTCTTCCAGATCTATATGACCGCCAAGGTGACTCAAATGGCATAGGACGTTGGGGTTTGATGGGGCTTGGCAGTTGGAACTCTACCAATGGGGTTTCTGGGAGTTCTCCGGCACATTTATTAGCTTGGTCTAAGGTAGAGGCTGGTTTTATCAATCCTAGGGATGTTGAAGGGGATGCTATCGATTTTTCTTTAAAATCAGCAACAAGTGATAATGATGCTTTGAGGGTGTGGCTTGATCCTTTTCGTCATGGAGAGCACTTTCTTTTGGAATATCGAGCTTTAGAGGGTTCAGATAAAGCTTTACCTGGCGAAGGTCTTCTTATTTCACATGTCGATGACTGGGTTGGCTATGGTACAGCAGGGCTTCAGAATGATGTGGTTGAGCATAAGCTGGTTGATATTGAAGAGGCCGATGGTCAAGACGATATGGATTTGTTAGAAAATCGTGGGGATCGCGAAGATGTTTACAATGATGCCTATGGTCAAGATTATTTTGGCTCCTCATCATTACCGGCCAGTGTTGATTACCAAGGAAATTCAAGTGGTGTCGAAGTTGCTCAGATTAGAGTTGGTGATGAAGTCACGGGTAATTTGTCTTTGCCTTACGAGCAGCTAGGGGATAATTTAGGTTATGACGATGGCGGTGTTCGTGCCGCTTGGGGTAGTGGTGGCAGTGTCAGTTTGGTTGAATATTCAGTTCCTTCTGATAGTCGTTTTGCACACGGTATTGATTTTTATAGCTACAGAAATGCTGTTATATCAACAAGCCTTTATGCTTCATTTACCGGTGGTTCTGTTAGTAATGCATTGCACGTGTCTTCATCAACGATTACTCCAGGCTGGAATAGAATCGAGTTTTCGTCTTCGTTGGATCTTTCAAGCTATAGCAAGGTGTATTTAGAGATTACGGCTAGCGCCGATAGTTTGCGTGCTTTTGGTATTGATAATATGGGTGATGTAAGTGGAAATTCTTATATTAAACTCAATGGTTCTTTCCAGTCAGCGGGTTTTGATTTTAATCAAAGACTTTTAGTTGCTAATCAAGAAGATGGATTTAACTATCAGATTCCTGATAAGTTATCTTTTCAAGAAATTGAAGTTTCAGAATCCGGCTCGTCAGGTGGCGGAGGTGGCAGTTTTGGTTTGTTCTTAATACTGGCAGCGATGCTGGCATCTTGTCGCATAAAACTTCGGGTTTACGCAGTTTAATATCTTGTTAGAGTGTAGGCTCTAAATCATTGTTACCTTATAATGTTAAGTATTTTTTAGGAGCGCGGGATGCGCAAATACGGAATTTACCTAGTCATTATTCTTGTGGTTGTTCTATTAAATCTATTTGATCCACTAAGTTCTGAGCACTTGAGGTTTGATCGTGAACTGATTGATGCAGGTGAAGTGTGGCGCCTATTTGGAGCACACTTTGTGCACCTTTCAACTATTCATATGCTTGGTAACCTCTTGGCTGTTTGTTTAGTCGCTTACATTGCAGGGGAGTCGTTAAATAACCTTACGGGGGTTTTATTGCTCTTATGGTGTGTTGGCGCTGTTGGTATTGGTTTGTACTTATTTGCCAGTGACTTGTCATACTACGTTGGCTTGTCAGGTGTTTTGCACGGACTGCTTGTTGTATCGCCCTTTGTTTCAAAATTTTATAGTCGTAAAGTGGCTTTGGTCTTTTTGTCCGCAATAATATTAAAAGTTATTTGGGAGCAAAGTGGTTTTTATGACGATATGGCGTTGGCGAGCACTATAGGAGGGCGTGTTGAGACACGTGCGCACTTATTGGGTGTATTGTCGGGGTTAATCTTTATGGTTTTGCACTTACTATGGCGACACTTTTTAGTGAAAATAAAGAATTAGTAAAAGACAATGAGTAAGTAAAATGAGTTTTAAAAGCCCATGGCAGACGTTATCAGTTGAAGTAAAATACGATAATCCGTGGATACGCGTCGAAGAGCATCAAGTAATTAATCCCGCTGGAAATTCAGGAATTTATGGAACGGTGAGCTTTAAAAATCGCGCTGTTGCGATTGTACCTATATTTGATAATGGAGATACCTTGCTGGTAGGGCAGTTTCGTTACCCTTTGCAGGAATATCATTGGGAATTACCTATGGGAGGTGCTCCCGGTGGAGAATCCGATTTACTTTGTGCGCAGCGTGAACTTAAAGAAGAAACAGGGTTTAGTGCTGGAAATTGGCAGCAAATTATGACAATGCATTTAAGTAACTCTATTACTCAAGAGCAAGGCTTTGTATTTGTTGCAACAGATTTGATGGCAGGTGAAATGGAATTAGAAGAAACAGAAGATATTACTGTTAAACGATTGCCTTTTGAGGAGGTCTTTCAGCAAGTGATGTCAGGGGAAATTACGGATGCAATGACAGTTGCAGCCGTTATGAAAGTTAGGCTTTTAGACCTAGCTTAATCTTTTAACTGCCTACCGCCTGTAGTTGGTTGTGTTCTATTGTCGATGTATTTCTTTGTTTGTTTCTAAATTGAGCTGGGCTGTCTTTTGTTTGCTTGATGAAAATTCTATCAAGAGTGCGTCTACCAGAAAGTCCTAGCTGAAGAGCAATTTGTTCAATGCTTAAGTCAGAGTCCTTCAATAGCTGTTTCGCTTTATGAACACGACACTCAGTGATAACTTGTTTTAGTGAAGTGTGTTCTTTTTGAAGGTGACGATTTAATGTACGTGCGCTGATGTGGAAGTGCTCTGCAACCACTTGCTGATTGGCTTTAAGGCTTAGTTTGTCTTGATCTAGAGCGCGACGAATGCGATCAGCTAGAGAGCCTGATCTAGTTAGCTTTTTTAATTGATCCTCAACATCGCGTTTTATCATGTTCAGAATATGCGGATTTGTGTTGTGTAATCCCTGGTCTAGGAATCGCGCCTGGAACTGGATTGAAAATTCACCTGTATTGAAATAAACCTGAGATTTCCAATTCTGAGAGTATTCACTGGCATAGCTTGGTTGTGGGAACGGAAGATGTATGCCGGTTATTTCCATGTCGTTGCCGCATAGCTGTTTTAACCAACCCAATATTAAGCCGACGAGTAGTTCGCTGCGGTAACGTTCTTGAGATAAAAAGTGCTGATCGTGGATAGGCAGCTTTATCTTAATAATATTGTCACGGGTTCGAGTAATGTTAACTTCTAATCCATCACACAGTAGAGTCGAGAATTTTTCTAGATAATATAGCGCTTCTCTTAATGTATTTGAGCATAAAAAGAGATGCTGTAATTGGCAGCTACTATGAGATATAGCTTTTTGGCTGGATAGTACGCATAAGCCACTTTGGTTGCTATTGCGAATTAGTTTGTTTACTAAGGCATCAGCGTCATTTAAGCTGATCCGTGCATCAGGATCTTTTAGTATTTTTATTAACCGAGTGTCCAGAGCTTCTGGGTTTTCATTGCTTAGACCGTGCTTACCCGCGGTTTCGATAAGGGGTCGAATAAGGGCAGCGGATATTGAGCTTTGAATCATAAGTCATGGCCGATTGAATATTATTATTTTTAGTAACTATATTATCAAGCAATATCAATGCCATTGATGTGACTTAGTTCAAAGCCTTGTTTTACAACAAATAGTTATAAATTGTGTTTTGACAGTATGCACGTTTGTGTAACCCTTTATTTTAACTTTGTTACTTGTGGTAACGCATTGCGGGCGCAGTACCCAGAAAAGGAATTATTTTGTTTTTATATCGTAGTATTGTGTTTTTAAGCTTGTTGTTACTAGCGGGGTATACTTATGCGTCGCCTGATAGATTAAATAACGAGATTTCTAAACAAGCATCAATTGACATTAAAAACGTAGAATATGTATTAGAGAATGGTGTGCGCTATGATTATGAACGCGTTCTAGGATTAGATGATTCTCGCTGGCAAGTGCCCAGTGAATATCCTCTTAACCTTGGTGTTATTATGAGTGGTGCTTGGGTTCGCTTTAATTTAAAAAACGTTGAGCTTTCAGATTCTGAATATCTATTAGAAGTTTCTAATCCTGGTCTTCACAATTTACATGTTTTCATTAGGTACCCTGGTGGGGTCATTAAAAAATGGCAGCTAGGTAATTCACTTCCTTTTCTTGAACGACCTGTCATTACCAGAAATTTTGCAATGCCGATTACTCTTGAAAAAAAACAAGAAGTTCAGGTGTATTTGCGTACCGAATCTAATGTTGGGGTTCTGGTGCCTTTAAGGCTTTATACAGTCAATAAATTCTGGGGGTCGGTAATTACTCAAAATATGCAGTACGGTTTATATTTTGGCGTTTTATTAATGTTCGTTGCCTTTAATTTAGGTTGGTATTTGTTTCGTAATGATTCTTTGTATTTGATATTAGCAGCTGATCTTGCGGTTTTTGCTTTAATGTATGCGAATCATTTAGGTCTTAATTTCGAATATTTATGGCCTGTTGACCCTCAGTTTAACTATGTTGCAAGTTTATTTTTTAGTTATTTGGTTGCTATTACTGCAAATGTGTTTACTTGGAGATTTCTAGCTTTAGAAGATAAAGGGAATTCTGAGATTAAGGGTATGTATTATGTGTTCAATGTTTTAGCTGTATTGGGAATTATTTTACTTTGGTTTATACCTGTAAACTGGTCTAGCTATCTTTGTTCCTCTTTAGGATTAGTTGTTGCGTTTTATTTAGTATATTTAACTTATCTGAGCTATAGAGAAAGAGCCGCATATGCTCTGCTTTATTTGTTTGGTTATAGCATTGCTGCATTATCCGCTTGTGTTTATGTACTGCACAAGCTTGCGTTGCTGCCGACGACCACGTTTATCGTTGAGATGCTGGGTTATAGTATTTTATTCCAGTCTCTTATTTTAACGAGTGTCATGATTTTAAGGACTAAAGAACGTCCGCATATATTGGGCTTCCAGTCGCAAGCGAGCTTGGTGCCTGATTCAGTAAGAAATTGGATAGCTCAGTTTAGTCACGAAATTCGAACCCCGCTAAATGGCATTGTTGGGATGACAGACCTGTTAAAAGAAACCCCTTTAAACCCCACTCAATATAATTATGTACGCAATCTTTCTTCGTCGGGCGAACACTTGGTGGAATTGGTTACGGATATTTTAGATTATGAAAGCTTGGCTAGCGGGCATGTTGAACTTGTAAATAAAGAGTTTAATTTGGTCGAAATTTGTGAGCAGTCTGCTGGTTTATTTACGCATTTAGCTAATGAAGGAAAGGTTGATGTTTCCTTTCAATATCAAAATGGCATGCCTAAGACATTCTGTGGAGATAGCAGGCGTTTTCGCCAGATACTTTTGAACTTATTGAATAATTCAATAAAGTTTTCTCAGGGTGGGCGTGTGGTTGTGAGTTTAGCTTATACCCTTAATGAAGAGCTTGAGCTTAAAGTTTGGGATGATGGCATTGGGATGACTAAGCAGCAGCAAAAAGAGATTTTTTTGAACTTTCGTCAGGCCGATCCTTCAGTATTTCAGCGTTTTGGTGGAAATGGTTTGGGGCTCGCCATTTGTGAGCAGCTTACGACATTAATGTCGGGACAGGTATCTGTAGAAAGTGAATTTAATGAATTTTGCTGCTTCACAGTATTGCTACCGATGCCTGCTCCAGAGGAAAATAAAAGGGTATCACTTGATAAAAAAACATCTCCCTTATTTTCTCCTGTCGAGAAAAAATCCGTCAATCATGCGTCGCAATTCAATGCATTACCAAAACATCTAGTTGTTCTAGGTGTTGATGATAATGAGATTAATCGCCGAGTGCTTAGTGCAATGTTGAATAAATTAGGGCATACCATTATTGAAGCGGCGAGTGGAAAAGAAGCAATTGATATCGTTCGATCAGGTGTGGATATTGATCTTATTTTGATGGATTGTGATATGCCTAGAATGAATGGTTTTGAGGCAACTAATGAAATTCGTCAATGGCAGTACGGGCAGGCTGATAAAATGTGCAGAATTATTGCGTTAACCGCGCATACATTAGATGAGCATAAGGAAAAATGTTTGGAGTCTGGAATGGACGGGCATTTGGGTAAGCCCTTGCACTTACAAGAACTGCGTGAGTTGATTGATCAATTCACGTAGCTCTATGTGGGGTTTTTAAAGGAACCATTTGAGGGTAAGCGGTTTAAAATTCCCAGTTAGCACCAAGAGAAATATTTTGCATGCGAACTCTCGGCATAACACCGCTGCTGATTGCTGTACTTTCAATTTCTGCTCTAAATGATAGCTGAGGTATTGGATAATAAATAAAGCCAGCTCCAGAAATTGTATTCACTGCGGATGTTTTTTTCTCTTTATTAGTGATCTTAGTGACGCTTGTTTGGCTGGCAGTTATTTCTACGCTTGTGTATTTTGCTTCCCAAGCGAAGAAGCCAGTTTTAACAAAAAAATCTAAGCTGTTATCAATCAAAGGGAATTTATAGCTTAGATTAAATAGAGCGCCTTCTGGAGTAAAATCACTGATGCCAGTGAAGGTCGAAGAAGATTTAGCATCGTAAGTATCTGGGCCAGGATCTACAATAGTTGCATCCCCTAGTTGACCATAAGCAATGCTGCCGTGGCCTGCATCACTGAATGAAATATTATCTGAACTGGTGGCTTCCTGATTAATCGCTGTGGGGTCGTTAAAACTTGCCTCCCCCATATTAACGTATCCAAACTCAAGGGATAAATCTGAGGTTATATGAGCCCCTGCTAAAATCTTAAATGAACTGCCTGTTTTATCCGCAGTATGAGAAAGCGCTGTTCCACCGTACAAGCCAACAAAGCCGCCTTCGTTTTCAGCGTGGCTCGAACTGCAGATAGCCATCAACAAAAATATACTGGGTAACAAGGTAGACCGATTACGATTTACGGAGCTTGTTTTTAGACTGGGTGTAAACATGCTTTTAAACATAGGTGAGTTGTCCAATTTTTATATATTATTATTTTTGTTGTATTTAACCAGAAATGCCTGCTCTGTCCTAGTCCTTAAAAGAATTGGTTAATAAAAATCAAAACCTAACAGTCTATGTTTACATAATCTTTAGTTACTCAGTTTGTTATAGGGCATATATGTAGCCCTGCATGTGAGGTTTTGTTCCTGTTTCATCTTTAACTTCGAACTGAATGTTCGCTTCCATAACCAGTTTTTTGTCTACATGGTGTTTTATTTGCTCGTTTATTTGAAAGTTCAATTGAATATTGGAAGGCAAAAATATAGGCATTTTAAAGTGCACTACAACTCTGCAAGATTCACTGTTCAATTTAGGAAACAGTGCTGCAATGACGCGGGCTTTAGTCCACATTCCATGAGCAATATGTCCCTTGAAACCGAATAGCTTTGCACTTAGTGGAAACAGATGAATAGGGTTGGAGTCACCAGAAACAAGAGCGTAACGTCGGCCAAGATCAGAGGGTAAACTCCAGAACTCTTTGTATGGAAGTTCTTTTGGAATTTGATTCTTTTCTGGATTGGATTTTGTTATCTCTACTTTTAGAGCATCTTTCTTTTTACGCACGAGGTTAGTACTTATACTTTCCCACACAACTTCACCAGTAATGTGTATAGCTGTTTTAATGTCCACCTCATATCCTTTTTGAGTTTTACGAATGCTATCAAAGGAGCATGTTACATCCATAGTTTCAAATAAATTAATGGCTCTATGCTGGCTGATATCATTTTTAATATGGATCATTCCCATTAATGGAAAGGGA
The DNA here is from genome assembly GCA_002708475.1 of Oleispira sp. Lineage (GTDB taxonomy): Bacteria > Pseudomonadota > Gammaproteobacteria > Pseudomonadales > Oceanobacteraceae > Oleispira. Next base: position 84,325 of record PAOL01000009.1, read on the forward strand.
AAGTCTTTAAGCAGCATCAATTCTAGGTGTAATGGAAAAGCCAGTAGATGAGGGTATGTCACGGGTAACTGATTGTTGTCGTGATTAAAACCACATACGCTCCTATATTGTTCTACTTCTTTGGCACCGGCTTTAATATTCGCAAGTGTAATACTCGTTGTGGGGAGTTTAGGTGTGCCCTTTAGGCCTTTAGCGAATAATGCTCGGGTATATAAACTCAGCGTACTCGGTTTTTCATTCAGTTGAAGGCGTATTGATTGGCTCATCGTATGTCCATGAATGCAGTGATTATTATAATTGATTCCGACTAGTGTAGAGAGCTTGAACAGAAGGCCATTGGCCTGCACTGCTATTGAATCGCGTCAGTTTGGTCAATCAAAGCTTGCAGTCCCTTTTTGTTCTGGCAGAATTCATGGCCTATTCAAATAATAATTAGAGTGTATGTCAGGCGGAATTACGGAACTTAAAGACTCGGGAATCTTGTTGCAGTTAGCTCATCGAGCCATGCTTGAGCTTGGGCTTGATATCCCTTTGATTTTTGAACGATGCGGAGTTAAAGACGAGCTGTTAGAAGATCGCAATGCTCGTACACCCCATGATGCTCAGAATTTATTTTGGCAAGTTTTAGAAGATGTGAGTGGCGATCCTGATATTGGTTTGCATATAGCTGAGAAAATGCCCGTTTATAAAGGGCAGGTCCTCCAGTATTTATTTTTAAGTAGCCAAACATTTGGGGATGGCTTAACTAGGGCACTAAATTATCAGCGCCTATTGAGCGATGCCACGCTAGCGACATTCGAAATGATTGATGGCGAAGCTTCTATTCAGATATCTTCATCCAGTATGACGGTTATCGACCTGCGCCATCTATCTGAAGCAGTAGCTTATGGGCTTGTTAAGTTTTTTAGTTATGTGACTGATGGAGAATTTACGCTTAATAGAATTCATTTTTCCCATTCTCAGCGTGGCGATGACAGTGAGCATAAACGTCTTTATGGTTGTGACGTTGTTTTTGGCCAGCCTGATAATCGTTTATTTTTTAATGCTGAAATTCTAGAAATTCCCTCTCTACATGCAGAGCCTGAGCTGCTACAGCTTCATGAAAAGCTTGCCAGTGAGCACGTTGCAAAACTTGAACGTCAAGATGTAGTTGCTCGTGTGAATCGTATTATTGGTGAAATTTTAGAAACAGGTCAGATTAATCTTGAACAAGTGGCTGCTAAGCTGGAGATTAAACCTCGTACCTTAAGAACGCGTTTGGCTGAGGCAAATACTAATTTTAATCAGTTATTGGCTGATTTTCGTTGTAATTTGGCGAAGCGGTTGTTGGCAAATACCTCTGAAAGCATTGATGAGATCGTATATTTAACAGGTTTTTCTGAACCTAGTACTTTTTATCGTGCCTTTAAGCGCTGGACGGATGTTACGCCAATTGAGTATCGAAACCAAAAAAAACGCCTTTGAAATCAATGAATTGAATTTGGCTTTGCACTATTTTATTACCAGTACGGCATTAATATTTGAAAAAACAGTATATTAAATACTTTATGGCAATAGTGTATTCCTAGTTTGGGGTAGCTCTCTGGTTAAAAAAAGTACAATCTAAAGTTACTTAAACAGTAAGTTTGGAGATAAGCTATGGGTCAGCTCGATAAAACAAGTTTAATTCAACCGTTAGTAGATCATATGGTTACTAATGAAAAGGATGTGAAGGTTTGGCGTAAGGAGTTAGTCGAATCGGGTGCATTCTCTAATGAACAGGTGATGGGGCTGGACGATGCTAGCCTGACATTGTCTTATCGCACAATGCTGGCGGTTCAGTTTCAGGGGTTGCGAACTGAGCGCATATTAACAGAAATCGAAAAGCATCAGGTAGCTTGGGCTGTAGATATTGATGATAACTTCCAGCAGGGTGCTATCTGCTATTGATATCCAATTATAAATTATTATTTTTTTAGTATTTTCACAAGCAGCTTTCAGCTGCTTGTTCTGATTTTCTTGCTTTCATTCTTTCTTTGCTTATTATAAAACAACAAAAATAACATCCTTATGGGGAAGTTTGTGGCGCGTATTCTATTATGCTGGGAGCTGGGAACAGATTATCAGCACTTATTATCTTTACAGTCTGTTGCTCGTTATTATCAGAGTAAAGAATGTGATATTTGGATTGCTGGGCGAGACGTAACTAAATTAAAACGTCTTTTCTCTGATTTAAAGTTAAATGTGGTGCAAGCCCCTTACGCTGATTCAGCTGCGGAACTAGGTCTGGAAAAACAGGCTCCTAGAAGTTATGCCGATTTTTTACGTCGTTGTGGTTACCATCATGCTGATGCTTTGTCTGGCTTGGTGAGTGCTTGGCGAACGCTTTTTGATTTTATTAAGCCGGATTTGATCTTGTGTGATCATGCGCCGACGGCGTTGTTAGCATCAAGAGGGTTATCTTTCTCGGGGCGCTCTGTTCCCAAAGTAGCAGTAGGAATGCCATTTTCTGTGCCGGATGATAATCGTCCAGCTGGGGTTTTCTTTGCAGGTGATTTAGCCAAAAATGATATCATTCTTTATGAAGATGATTTGGTTAAGGTGATAAATAAGGTTTGCATTGAGTTTTCTATTACGAGAATTAATAATCTGGCTGATTTATTTTCAGATTTGGAAAAGTGCATTTTTCAAACGTATTCTGAATTAGATCATTATGGATATCGTAGCGCTGAACAGCGATTCAAGACATCTTATGTTGGGGCCGCTGTCCCTGATTTTTCAGAACCTCCTGTTTTTCCTCATTTTAAAGGGCCTAAGATTTACTGTCATGTTAAAGGCTCAGCAGAAACGCCAATACTATTAAAGACACTGCAGGCTATTGAGTGTAGTGCGATTGTTCTGGTTGATGGTATACCGGATGCGATTGTTAATGCCCATCGTTCTAGACATATATTATACGTTGATAAGCCCGTGAATATGCAGGAGGTATTGGATAAGTCGACGTTTGCCATTTTAAACGGCGGTATTAATTCGGTATCTTTATTTATGAAGGCAGGAATTCCGGTTGCATTATTTCCATTGAATATTGAGCAGTTTTTAATGGCTAAGCGTGTAGAAGCTTTAAATGCAGGCTTTCAAATAAATCTTTCAGATGTTGATTCAGCCTTGGCCGGTTTGCAAAAAGTGAACAGTCGCCAGAAAAAAGTTGCTGCTGGTTTATTTGAGGAAAAATACGAGCAAGAAAGTGCTCATAATGAATTATTGCTGCAGCTTGCTTTGGTAGAGCAGAGCTTTCTTTTTGAAAAAGCAAAAAAATAGCGCTTACTTAATAAAACTAAGTAGCGCTATTTCTCGAATACTAAAACTGAATCTAGGCGATCAAAAAATTAGATGCCTTGAGAGCGTAGGTATTCGTCATAAGTACCGTGGAAATCAACGATCTCATGATCTTTGATTTCAATGATACGAGTAGCCAATGAACTAACGAACTCACGGTCGTGAGATACGAAAATCAAAGTACCTTCGAACATTTCAAGTGCCATGTTGATGGATTCGATCGATTCCATATCCATGTGGTTGGTAGGTTCATCTAATAATAGTACGTTATGATTTTGCATCATCAACTTACCAAACAATAAGCGACCTTTTTCACCACCTGAGCAGACCTTAACGTTTTTCTTAATATCGTCTTGGTTGAATAATAAGCGACCTAATGTACCGCGCACTGCCTGATCATCATGCTCTGGTGTGCGGAATTGTGACATCCACTCAAACATTGGCATGTCAGAAGGGAATTCGTATTCGTGATCCTGAGCGTAATAGCCTAGAGATGCATTTTCAGACCACTTAATCATGCCTTCTTTTGGCTCTACTTCACCAACTAAGCACTTCATTAAGGTTGTCTTACCAGCACCGTTCGCACCAATGATGGCAATTTTCTCGCCAGCAGGGATCATAAGGTTTGAGTTTTTGAATAATAGCTCGTCACCTTCGTAGGCATGGCCTAGGTTTTCAATCTCAACCGCTGTACGGTGAAGTTTCTTCTCGAATTCAAAACGCATGAAAGGGTTTTGACGGCTAGAAGGTTGAATTTTTTCGATCTGGATTTTATCAAGTTGCTTCTGGCGAGAAGTTGCTTGTTTTGCTTTGGAAGCGTTTGCTGAGAAGCGGCTAACAAACTGCTGTAATTCAGCAATTTGTGATTTCTTCTTAGCGTTATCGGCTTGTTGACGTTCACGAGCTTGCGTAGAAGCAATCATGTAGTCATCGTAATTGCCAGGGAAGATTTTGATATCACCATAATCGATATCGGCCATGTGTGTACAAACAGAGTTCAAGAAGTGGCGATCGTGCGAGATGATAACCATTGTACACTTCATTTCGTCCAGCAGGCTTTCTAACCAGCGAATGGTGTTGATGTCCAAGTTGTTGGTTGGTTCATCAAGAAGCAAAATGTCTGGGTTAGAGAAAAGTGCTTGAGCCAAAAGTACACGTACTTTAAGACCAGGAGCAACGTTAGACATTAAACCTGTGTGCAGTTCTAGATCGATGCCTGCGCCTAGCAATAATTCACCAGCACGGGATTCAGCTGTGTAGCCATCCATATCGGCGAATTCGCTTTCAAGTTCAGCTGCACGCATGTATTCGTCTTCAGTTGCTTCAAGGTTTGCGTAAATTGCATCACGCTCTTCCTTAATAGCCCAAAGCTCTTTGTTGCCCATCATTACTGTATCAATAACAACTTGCTCTTCGAAAGCAAACTGATCTTGATGCAATTTCCCCAAACGTTCGTTTGGAGAGATCGATACGTTACCTGCAGAAGGTTCAAGGCTACCATCAAGAATTTTCATGAAAGTAGATTTACCGCAACCGTTGGCTCCGATTAGACCATAACGGTTGCCATCACCGAATTTTACGGAGATGTTTTCAAACAATGGCTTAGCGCCAAATTGCATGGTGATATTAGCGGTTGAAATCAATTGAGATACCTTGAACTAAAACTTACGTGGCTTAAGCGCTGGCTCTAATAGCCCGCGACCTATAAAATTGAGGCCAAATTATACAGCCTTTGCAAGAGTACTTAAATGGTCGACTCCAAAAAAGACACAGTTAAAGAACACAAAGGCACATTAAAGGTCTCAGCAATTAGCTGTCCACGCTGTTTTTCAGATTTTATTTGTAATGCGGCCGACATAAAACACTGTCAATGCTACGGTGTTAGCCTTCAACCGGCTGATTTCGCTTATCTGCGACAAAAAGGTTTTACCGCTGAGGAAACTGGTTGTTTATGCCGTAATTGCCTATTGGAGATACAGAGAGAGGTTGCTGAAGCTAAGCTTTCTTTCAAATAGTGGTGAAATATTCATTTTCAGCATGAATAAAGTGAAAGTAATTTTGCTCATTGCACCGATTTTTGCGAAAATGCACCTATAGATAATACCCGATCAAATTACTCAGATTTACCCTGCTTAAATATATGTATCAAATCCATTATTTAAGCCCGCACTTTTAGTGAGCTCCCAATGTTAACTGTAACTCAAGCCCCTGAACTTTTCTCGTACCCAAGATATTGGGCCGAGTGCTATGGAACAGCGCCATTTTTACCTATGTCTCGCGCTGAAATGGACGAGTTAGGCTGGGATTCATGCGACATTATTATTGTGTGTGGCGATGCTTACGTTGACCATCCAAGTTTCGGTATGGCGATCATGGGTCGTTTATTAGAATCCCAAGGATTTCGAGTGGGCCTTATTTGCCAGCCTGACTGGAATGATTTGGAAGCGTTTAAAGCATTGGGCAAGCCAAATCTGTATTTTGCTGTTAGTGCAGGGAACATGGATTCCCTGATTAATAAATACACCGCCGATTTAAAAGTACGTAACGATGATGCGTATACGCCACATGGTGTGTCGGGTAAACGTCCTGATCGTGCAGTTATTGTATACAGTCAAAAATGTAAGCAAGCGTATAAAGATGTTCCGCTTATGATTGGCGGAATTGAAGCTAGCTTGCGTCGTATTGCGCAATACGATTACTGGAGCGATGAAATACGTCGCTCGGTATTAATCGATTCCGGTGCTGATATCTTATTATACGGAAACGCTGAACGTGCAATTGTTGAAGTGAGTCATGAACTTGCTTCTGGCAAAACCATGAAAGAACTACAGCATATTCGTGGTACAGCCGTTATTCGAAATGCTACCCCTGAAGGCTGGACGGAAATTGATTCTACTCGAATCGATTGGCCAGGGCGTTTAGACGAGATCCCAAATCCTTATGAAATGAAGGATACCAAAAATCAAACTTGCGCTACCAATAATGATTGTGACGCTCAAGAAGGCATGGACGAGCACGAGAGTGTGGTTAAAATCGTTCCTATGCCTTTGCATCGTAAACTGGATATTGATCATTCAAAAGCTGTTATTCGACTTCCTTCATTCGAAAAAGTACGCGCTGATTCTGCGTTATATGCTCATGCATCGCGCATTTTACATCTTGAAAGTAATCCGCAAAATGCTCACCCTTTGATCCAGCGTCATGGCGACAAAGAAATTTGGGTTAACCAGCCACCGATTCCATTAGAAACCGAAGAAATGGATGCGGTTTTTGCTTTGCCTTATCAGCGTATTGCACATCCCTCGTATGGCGATGCCAAAATTCCTGCTTACGATATGATCCGTTTCTCGGTGAATATTATGCGCGGTTGCTTCGGTGGCTGTAGTTTCTGTTCGATTACCGAACACGAAGGGCGAGTGATTCAAAGTCGTAGCCAAGAATCTGTTCTAAAAGAAATTGAAGATATTCGCGATCATGCTCCTGGTTTTACCGGTGCAATTTCAGATTTGGGTGGGCCAACGGCTAACATGTATCACCTAAATTGTAAGGACCCGAAAATTCATGCGAGTTGTCGTCGACTGTCTTGTGTGTTCCCAAGTATTTGTACCAACCTAGTAACCGATCATTCGCAGACAACATCTCTGTATCGTCGTGCTCGTGCCTTACCGGGTATTAAACGCGTAGCGATTGCATCAGGCCTTCGCTATGACTTGGCGGTAGAAGATCCAGAATACGTTCGCGAGCTAGTAACTCATCACGTGGGTGGCTATTTAAAAATTGCACCTGAGCATACCGAGAAAGATACCTTGGATATGATGATGAAACCGGGCATGGGAACGTACGATAAGTTTAAACGTATGTTTGAAAAATACTCAAAAGAAGCAGGGAAAAAGCAGTATCTTATTCCTTACTTTATTGCGGCACACCCAGGCTGTGAAGATAAAGATATGTTGGGCTTGGCTTTATGGCTTAAGCGTAATAAATACCGCGTAGATCAAGTTCAAACCTTCTATCCATCTCCGATGTCGTTGGCGACGGCGATGTATCACTCAGGCCGTAATCCATTGCAGCGTGTGAGTTACAAATCTAAAAAGATGGTAGTGCATACCGAACTTAAATCTCGCCGCATACAAAAAGCTTTCTTACGTTATCATGACCCTAAAAGCTGGCCAATGCTGCGTGAAGCTCTAAAAGATATGGGCCGTGAAGATATGATCGGTTCTGGTAAGGGCGCGTTAATTCCTAAGGAAGAGCCAGAAGCACATCGTTATGCGCGTATGAAGCAAAAAGGCTTAAGTGACCGTGGTCGTCCCGGTGCAAAATCTGGTATCAAGAAAGCAGGCTCCAAAACAACTGGTGCTGAAGCGAAATCTGGGCAAGGTAAGCCTGCAAGCACAAGGCCATCGGGTAAATCATTTGGTAAGCCAGGGTCTAAACCTGCTAATAAGCTGAGTGGTAAAAAGCCAGGTAAAAAGTTGCAGAAGTCTGTAGCTGAAAAAGCGGGTGTAAAACAAGAAGGGGCTAAGAAATCCGGTAAGCCAAGCTTTAAAAAGCGTAAGTAGAAAGTTGTTATTGATCCTGAAAGGGGGTCAGTATTTTTAAATAAAAGGGCCTTGTTAAGTTTTCAGAACCAAGGCCTTTTCTTATTACTCCACAGGAAACTCGTTAATTTTTCGTAAAAACTCTAAGTCCTTCTTGAGTTGTTCAGACCGTTCCTTTGGTGATACATCTTCAGACCACTGATCATGATCTTCTTTAGTTTCCATTACGCGTTCCATTAGGCTAGAAAAAGACTCCGTTTTATGCTCTTTTTTTACAACTGCCTTAGCATTAAAGTCAATTTTAATGACGTTTGAGTCAGACTGCTTACTCATTGCCCTACCTTAGTATTATTCTTGTATATTCATTTCTAATGTTAATATGTCAACAATCGTGCCAATTCTATAAGTGCTGGAAATGCCCATTTAATAGGCCTTGTAGCTGTTCTGTATTAGAAATTGTAAGAAATAAGGAGGTTGTGCGTTTATTTGTTAAGGGAATTTGGCTCTAAGTGACAATATTTGTCAGTTTGAAAGCTTCTGTAAATATAGAGTGTGTCGCTTTACCTAAATGATGCCAGCATCCAAGCTTGCTGACATTGCTAAGCCTAGATGCTCACACTGAGTAAGAAAGTCTTCATCAAATTTCCCTTTGCAAGTTAATGGCTCTTGAACCAACTTCCAACGCAGACCTGTAGTAATTGTTTCAATGGCTCTTCTAGTTCCTGTGCCGTCATGCCCAGCTCGGACATAAAAGGTAAATGGAAGCCCTTGTGTATTGTCTAGGCAATCATTGTAACAGCGATCGAAAACATCTTTTATTAGGCCTGCCATATAACCTAGGTTTTCTGTTGTGCCAATGATGATGGCTTGGGCTGACAATATATCGCTTGCTTGGGTGTTTAAAGGCGCTAGGTATGTTGTCTCGACGTTGGTAAGGTCTGAATTGTTTGCTCCTTTAATGACCGCTTGTAACATTCGATCGGTATTGTCTGAAGGCGCGTGAGCTATGATGAGAAGTTTTTTCTTGCTGGGCATAGCGATTTTGCTCTCGATAGATTGTGGGTTTCTTACATCATAACGCACTTATCGGCCTAAAGACCGACCTGCAGCAGCATAGTAGGTCGAGCTTTAGTCCGACAAAGTAGACGTTTTGTATACAGAACAGCCATTCTATTCTGTAAAAGTTTTGTCAAATTAATTTAGGTGCGCTACATTACAACTTGGTAAGAAAAGTACCATTAGATTAACCCAAATAACGAAGAAGGCCAGTGATGAACATGGAGATTCAGGCAGCTTTAGAAGTTGCTGATGAGACCGATGCATTCCTACAAATTACAGACGTAATTTATGATAGAGAAGCAGAGATTGGGTACCCAAGCCTAAGCCAGGGTGAAAAAACAGTTTATTGTATAGACTGCTTATCTCGAGAGATGGAAAACGGTGGCTTTGCCCAGCTTTTTCATCATGATACAGGCGCTCTGTCTGCTGATATGTTGGAGGCACTTGAACAAATTCGTGCTAAAAACACTTATGAAGTCGTTTTGCAGATGATCAATTTCTTCCCTAATGGAGAAGTTCCCGCTGAGGAAGATGAGCGTATTGAAACCTTCGATCGCATTTCTAGTGAACTCTTCGATGAGATTGTTGAGTGTGATGATCGTTTCCATGATGCTGGCGAAAATTTAGTTGAGCTGACGCTCAAATACGTTGCAAAAAATCGTAATCAATTCCGCTGATTAATAAAGTATGAGAATAGGCCTGCATAGGCCTAAATCACTTGCAATTATCGCAGAGGAGCCCTATAAATGGGGCTCATTCTCACACAATAAAAATTAGAAAAAGGTATTTATTATGTTACGTATTGCAATGAGTTTATTAGCTTGTTTAGCTATAGCTCCTTTGGCGCAGTCTAAGATGATTGATGATGTTAATGTTGCCGATACTATTCAGGTTGCTGAGCAGTCTTTAAACCTTAACGGAGCAGGCGTTCGATCTAAGTTTTTTCTAGATTTATACATTGGCGCCTTGTATTTAAACACGCCAAGTTCAGATGCTGAGGCAACGATAGCTGCAGATGAACCGATGACCATTCGTTTATATATCACCTCTTCAATTATTGATGGTGAAAAAATGAGTGAAGCGACNCTTGATGGCTTTGTAAAGTCGACGGATGGAGATATTACTCCTATCCAAAAAGAAGTAGATTCACTTATCTCTGCATTTCGTGATGCTGTAGAAGATAAAGATGTTTTTGATCTTCAATATGTTCCGGGTCAAGGCGTGAGCGTTATTCGTAATGGCGAGCTTAAGACAGTTATTCCAGGTCTTGAATTTAAACAAGCATTATTTGGTATCTGGCTATCTGAAGATCCAGTGCAAGACGGTTTAAAAGAAGACATGCTAGGTGANGCGTAATATTCACTTAACTGTTTAACCGAACTAAAAAGCCGCATTGCGGCTTTTTTGCTATTTAGCATTAAAGAACTGGATTGCTTGGCCGTTATAACCTATAGCGCAACTTATTCTGGTGACTGTTATGCACTTTAATCCCAATCTTATCAATGTCCAATCTGGTCAGTACTCCTCTGGTTCTTCGTATGCAAGAGAACCTGTTGAAAGTCAGCAAAATGCCAAGCCTAATGATGTTTTAAATGAAAATGTAAAACGCGGTGTGGGTGAAGCTACGGGCACATCGTCATCAGGCTTACAGTTATCAGATAAAAAGAGTGCGGATGATGTTGCTCAAACCATGCTTGATCATGTGCAGCGCGGTTTAGATCAGCTTAGAAGCCAAGGTGCTAGCGATGAACGTATTCAGCAGCGTCTAGATGCTGCAAAGGAGGGCATTGCTAAAGGTTATGACCAAGCTGAACAGCAACTAAAAGATATGGGGTTATTGGATGACGATCTGAAAGCAGAAATTGATCAAGGTCGTAGTTTAATTGATGCTGGTCTGGAGCAAATGATTTCAGGCAAAGAGGTTGAGGAAACTCAGGGCATTCAGACCCAAATACCTTCCGTCAGTAACTCAAGTGTCAGTAGTTCAAGTCGATACAGCACTCAAGCCAGTCAGAATAACTCAATGTCACTTGAACTAATGACGAAAGACGGCGACAGAATTTCTTTAAGCTTTATGCAATCTTCATCTTCTTCCTCCTCTTCTGCTAGCGAAGGTGGTCAGCTTTTTACCATTTCTGGGTTTGAGCAAGGCATCGACTGGCAAATGGATGTGATAGGGGACCTCGATGAAGGNGAGCAANAAGCGCTTAGTAATNTATTACAAGATGTTGAAAAGCTNAGTAGCAGCTTTTTTGGCGGTGATCTAGGCGGTGCNNTAGAACAAGCNATGCAATTAGGNTTTGATGGCGATGAGCTTGCGTCAATGAGTTTGAATCTTCGTCAAGAGTCTTTTAGTTCAGCGAGTCGAGCTTATAACTCTGTGCAACCTAAGTTACCGACTCCAGAACTTGAAAGCTTATCNTCGGGTTTACTGGCGTACAACGAAAGTTACTTATCAGCGCTTGAAGAAGCTCAGTCTTTTTCAGATCCAGAAAAGCTACTTAATGATTTAGTTGATCAGTTGTACCCGGATGATAATTTGAAAGATATTTTCTTAGCGTACAACCAAGGTCTTCAAAATGCCGTAAATGCACGCGAAGAGATGATGTCAAACTTACTGACTTAGATAGTTGATTGGTTATATTGCATTTTGGTATTTAACTAAGCCGTATTATACTTTGCAAAACCTTACTTAATTGAGTCACCATCTTGGCTATTTTATTATTATCTACTCAGGCATGTCACTTGTGTGAGCTTGCCGAGCAGGTTCTGCAGCAGGCATTTTCTCAACCTGAAATCCAACAATTAATGCTGTTTCAACCCCTTGATGTCTATGTTCAGGATATTATTGATCATCCAAAGTGGCTTGAATTGTTCGGTGAAAAAATCCCCGTTTTGTTCGATGAAAAAACAGAATCCACATTATGTTGGCCATTTGACGCTTCGGCTACGGTTGAGTGGCTACAGAAACTCCATCTTCAAGCTGGCTCTAGCTTGTCTTAAGTTCTATTATTATCATTGTCTAAGTATTAACATACTTACTTTTGACCTTTAGGAATCCATATGAAAGGAACCCACATGAAAGGAAACACCATGACCCGTTTTCGAATTTTATTCTCAGTACTCGCATTATCGCTGCTTGCGGGTTGTTCAACTCCGAAATCATCAACTAATGACGCCGTGTATTATGCTTTGCAAACTGACGTGCAGCTGCGTTTATGGGTTGATCATTGTGAAGGTATCAGCGGTAGAGCTAAACAAGTTGCTTGGCAGGCCAAGAAGAACTGGTGGCGACGTAATGGTGCCTTTGTTGAGGGTGCTGATTACGGCTTAACGCGTGAAATCATGATGGTTTCTGGAGATCGTGATGTTACTGGTGCCAATCTTGCGCTAGGTGTTACGTCTCAGGTTATTAATCAAGCGGAAAAAGAAATGCAATCGGTTCTTGAAGGAAGCAGCAATCAAGAAAAGCTTTGTATGAATATGNTAGCGAAGTTTAACGACGGTGATTACGACTTACGCGATAACAACCAGCTTTATCCAACACTGGTGGATCTTCAGCGTCGTGAACAACGCGATGGTCAAAACTTGGAAGAGAAATCTGCCATGTTAGAAGTGAAAAAACAGCGTAAATTTGGTCGTTCTTTATATGCTGTAGAAAAGCTAGCTAAGCGTTCAGGTTGCCCTGGCGCTAAAGTGCAAGTGATTAAAGCAGATTGGCCTCACGAAGTGTACGACGTACAGTGCCCAGATAAGAGTTATGTATTAGTTCGTTGCGAATGGGGTAATTGTGCTATCAACGACTAGTTAACAAACCGCTCAAGCAATAATTGCTTCATAGGTTAAAAGTACACAATGAAAGCCACTGCTACTTAATGTTTCAGTGGCTTTTTTGTGATTCCTGGTTTTTGTAACTTTTATTTATTTGTTTCATATGATGTCTCTCATTTCATTTCCTTATTGTTAGAGAAGTGCTCTGACATGTTCAGTTTGGTTTCAGGTTCGTATATTACAATGTTAATAGATAAGAATATTGTTAAATAAGAATCAGGAAACCTTGCATGATATCGATACGACATTATTTTGTTAGGAAGTTACTAATAAAAAGACTATTTATAGCATTAACAGTTTTAGCGTCGAATGCAGCTATGTCTGGTAATGATTCGAAAAACTCTTTGCAAAGCACTCCAATAAATAGCACTTCAAAAATCATCACTCAGAAGCAGTTAGAATCTGCCTGGTCGCGTATGCCAGAGCAAGCTTTGTTGGTTCAATTAGAGAAAGCGAATCAACAGCAAGGCAGTCGTTGGTGGTGGGAAAGTCCAAGCTTAAGTGTAGATTATCAAGCAGAAGACAACTCTGTATCGACATTAGATTCTGGGTTGCCCAGTCAGTGGGAAATAGGCTTGGAATTGCCGATTGCTGGACCAAGTTTGTGGGCTATTCAATCAAATATGCAGCGTTTTCAAAGAAAACTTGTTAATGCGGAGCAACAAATGCTGCGTTGGCGCTTGGCTGGTGAACTTGAACAGTTGGCTTGGTCAATCAAACTTAATGATCTACAAGTAAAACTAATGAAACAGAAATACCAGTTTAGTCTAGATCATGTTGACTGGATTTCTAAACTTGAGCGCTTAGGTGAGCGTCCTCAGGATGAAGTATTGCAAGCACGTCAGCAGTTGATTTTAGCGCAGTCTGAGTATTTACAAGTGCAGCAGTTATTGCAGCAAAGTGAAATGCGCTGGCAGCAACTAACAGGATTACAGTTTAACTCTTCATCAATGCCAGCTCTTCAGCATATATCTTTATTGAATCAAATCTCAACTGACAAATTGTCAGAAAATAGTGCAGGAAATTTGGTTCAGAGTTCGCCTTTGTTACTTTGGCGTCGTGCACAAATAGATGTTGTTAAGTTGGATTTACAGCAAGAAAAAGGCAGAAGCGGTGCACCGACTGTTCGTCTTGGTTTACTTCAGATCGATGAATTAGGTAGTCAAGAGCAGAAAAATAGCTGGCAGCTAGGCATAACCATTCCTTTGGGCTCAGGCTCGGTTGGTAAGTGGCGTGGTGGTTATCGTGCCATTGGTAATGCTGAAGTTCAGTATGAAAAAACACATAGAATGCTGATGTTACAGCAGCAAAAGTTGCAATCTTCGATTAAGACAAAAATGCTGCAATTGTCGGTTATTAAACCGCTAGAAAAAGATTTAAAAGCGATTTTTCAACCACGCTATAACGCCTATAAACAAGGCATGATTAGCAACTTAGAGTGGCGCCCGTTGCAGCAGTCGTATTGGGATACTCAGCAGCAAGTTAGTGCTGTTGAAATTGAATTAAGAGCACTGCAATCACAATTAAATCATCTACAAGGGGTTATGNAATGAGTCTACCTAAATTAAAGCAGAAATTATCATCGCCTATCAAAGCGAATTTGATAAACCTTATTATTATGGTCGGTTTATTGCCAATAAATGTGTTAGCAGAAGGCAGTGGTAGTATTTCACCTGTGCTGGAAGTTAGCGCAGAACAACAAGCAAGCTTAGGACTACAATTTTCTTCCCTTGAACCTTTAAAGCAAAGTTTTGGCACCCAATGGCCAGCGCGAGTTACAGCCCCAGCAGAATCGATACAGGCGTTTAGTTTACCGGTGGACGTGATGGTGGAGCAGCTTTACGTTGCTAACGGCAAAGCTGTTGAGAAAGGACAAAAAATAGCTCGCTTAGACAGTCGCCAGTTAAGATTGTGGGCAAATGAGTTACTGGTTGCCGATGAAAAACTATCGCAATGTCAGCGTGAGTTGGATTTGTTAACTCAGCGTTTAGAGTTGGGCCTTAGTAAGCAAAATGAGGTGGTTCAAAAGCAGAGTGATTGTCTTATTTTATCGCGACGCTTAGACAGTGCTGTGGCTTCTTTACGTCATGCTGGTTGGGAAGAATATAGAATTAAACAATTACGTGAAGGTGGTGTATTACAAGAGTATTTGGAAACAACTGCTTCGGTAAAAGGTGTGGTTGCAAAGATGAATATTACGCCAGGGCAGCACTTGGAAGCCGGTGTTACCTTATATGAATTATGGCCGCAGTCTCAATTGCGGGTGCAGGCAAATATTCCCGATTCAGTGGCTTCACAGATTTCTTTGCAATCTAAGGCATTAGTGTCACCAAGAACCGAGGGTGAGCAGTTTTTTGCTACGGTGGAGCGAATTTCCGATCAGGTAGATCCGTTTAATCGCCGCAGTGTATTGTTGGATATAACCGGCAATAATGTTAACGCTGGTGCAGCATATTACGTACGTCTTTCACAACAACGTGAACAAAAATACGGCCGCTCAACATGGGCTGTTCCAACAAAGGCGGTGGTTAGAGAAGCCGGAAATGATTGGGTTTTTGTGCAAATAGCAGGTTCTGATTCTGCTGCTATTGAAGTGCATCAGGTGAGCGTTTTAGGAATGATTGACGGAAAATTGCAAATTTCCGCTGATTTATCCGCAAATGCACGCATTGCAGTGACTGCAACCGCAGCGCTTAAAGGTATTTGGCTTGGCATGGGAGGCGAGTAATGTTAGCTCGACTGATTCAATTTTCATTAACCCAACGCTTGCTTATATTGGTGATCAGCTTAGGTGTGTTTCTTCTGGGTGGATCACGCTTGATGGAAATTCCAATTGATGCCTTTCCGGACATTTCGCCAACACAGGTTAAGGTAATTATTAAAGCGCCGGGGTTAACGCCAGAGGAAGTAGAAAATCGTGTGACTTGGCCGGTGGAGGTCGAGTTGCTAGGGGTTCCAAAACAGCAAACGCTTCGCTCTTTGGCTAAGTATGGTCTAACGGACATAACTATAGACTTTGAAGACGGAACTGATATTTATTGGGCTCGACAGCAGGTTGCTGAGCGCTTATCTGCGGTTTGGGATTCTTTACCAGAGGATGTCAGTGGTGGTATAGCCCCAATGAGCACTCCTTTGGGTGAGCTGTTTATGTTTACCCTAGACGGACCTTATAGTTTAGAGGAAAAACGCCATATATTGGATTGGACGATCAGACCTGTCTTACGCGGTGTTGCAGGCGTTGCTGATGTAAACGCTTTGGGTGGTCATGTAGAAACATTTCAAGTAAGTCCTAATCCATCGGTGATGCAGCAGTTGGATGTAGATTACCAAACGTTAGAGCGAGTTCTTGTTGAAAATAACAGCAGCGACGGCGCGGGCCGTTTAGATGCTGGTGAAGAGACGTATCTGGTGAATACTGGTGGACGTATTCATAATCTTCAGCAGTTGAAAGATCTGGTGGTATTGGAACGCGAGGGGAATGCTATTCGGTTGTCTGAAATTGCAACGGTTTCATTGGGAAGTATAACACGTTACGGCGCGGTTACTGATAGCGGTAAGGGCGAAGCTGTACAGGCGTTAGTGGTTGCATTACGCGGCGCAAATGCTAGTGAGGTCATTAAAGGCGTACAGCAAGCGTTAAAGACTCTTGAGTCGGCTTTGCCTGAAAATCTGATTGTTCGTCCCTTTTATGATCGCAGTCACTTGGTTGAGCGTGCCGTTAGTACAGTAAGTACGGCGCTGATGTTTGCTGTATTACTGGTATTGGTCTTATTGGGCTTGTTCTTAGGTGATGCACGTGCAGCCCTAGCAGTTGCTATTAGTTTGCCAATGGCGGCAATGGTTACCTTTATTCTGATGGCACAATTTGATATGTCGGCAAACCTAATGAGTTTAGGGGGGTTGGCGATTGCGATTGGTATGTTGGTGGATGCATCTGTGGTTGTTGTTGAAAACAGTGTTGCGCGCCTTGCTACTGCGCCAAAAGGCTTGCCGAAATTGCACATTCTTTTTAGAGCTGTGCGTGAAGTTGCTGGGCCTGTGGTGTCGGGAACATTGATTATTCTTTTGGTATTCGCACCCTTGATGACGTTAGGTGGTTTGGAAGGTAAATTGTTTATTCCTGTTGCCTTGACCATAGTTTTTGCTTTGGCGGGTAGTTTGATATTGTCTCTTACATTGATTCCTGTCGTCTGTTCTTGGTTAATTAGTAGCGAATCCTCAAAAACTCCAAGATGGGTAGAAGCTTTACAACGAGGTTATCGCACTGGCTTAGTGAATGTGATTGGTCGTCCTAAGTTGATTTTGTTGCCTACTGCTTTTGCCCTTGTGCTAGCGATTTTTGCTTATA
>PAOL01000010.1 GCA_002708475.1 Oleispira sp.
TGAATAACTATTCGGGCTTTTTCTTTTTAAGAAATTAGGACTTTGCAATTAAAATAAGTCTATTTCAGTTTCAATTGATTCTGCGCCTCCTAGCCCTGTTTCAAACCTCAATTTCTCATCGGTCATAAGATCAACTAAGCCAATTAAAGCAGCACTATTTTCTTCAATCTCCTTAAAACCTCCCTGTATTTTTTGATGCATACGTAAATCTTTACGCCAATCTTCACCTTTGGTGTATTCTAATGTGGCGTGCATAATTGAGTGAACAGACTGATGTAATGGGTCAATACCTTTGTAAGATGGCAAGTGGCTAAAGTGTTTAAAGCCAATACCGCTATCATACCATTGACCCAAGCGGCAGTTGTGGTGGTTCACCATTACTGCTTTCCATGCATCAGATGTTTCACCCATTTCTAATGCTTGATAACCATTTTGCACATAGATCATGTGATCGACTTTGACTAATGAAGCGAAACTTACGATTTGTGAGTAATTTACTTTCTCATACGTTTCCTGAGCAATATTGGCAAGTTGGGCAAAGCTGTTTTCAAATGCTTGCGTAGCGGTACTTGCTGCATCTGTCATGGTGTTCATTTTTTCAGCTTGTTCAGCCATTAAACTTGTTGCTGTGGTAAATTCACCAATCAATTTTCCAATATCTGCAGTCGCTTTTTGTGTGTTCTCCGCAAGACTTCTTACTTCATCAGCAACAACAGCAAATCCTCTACCTGCTTCACCGGCTCTTGCGGCTTCAATCGCTGCATTTAGAGCTAAAAGGTTAGTCTGCTCAGCGATGCTATTAATAAACGTAACTACATCAGAAATTTCACTACTGCGTTTTTGTATATGATTTGCCGTTGTTTCAATGGTACTGGTCATTTCTATTTGTTGATGTAAGTCGCCGAGCACAGAGCGAATGTTTTGTAATGCATCGGTTGATAGCGAAACCCCCTGGCTACTAATGGCTTCTACCTCTTCCATCTGAGAAGCAACCTTTTGTAAATCGATTTGGTTACGTTGTAGATTATTTAATAAACTATTTGTTTTTACTTGTCCGATATTGCTATCTAAGCGCTGGCAATGGGCTAGGAAGTAAGCTTCCTCCATGCTATTAAATACTTCACTAATGCGTTCAATAGAGGTAGCGAATTGGCCTGTAAGACCTTTATTTAAAGGCCTACGATAAAAACGGTTTTGGCTAGCTTCTTTAAAGGATGCCTCAACTTCTCGAATATAGGTTTCTACTTGATCTAATAAATCATTAATGCCATTACTTGTTTTACGCATGATGTAATCATTACTTTCATTTCTTAAACGGCCCATTAATTGGCCTTTTGAGGAAGCTTGTAATACATCAGTAAACTGAATAAAATTTCTGAACCGGGCATTTTGTTGCTTTAGTAATATATAGGCGTAAACAATTAAAATGACGGTACAGGCAGCCATTACAAAGGGATTATGGTCGGTCACAAATATCGCTACTAGTGATAAGAACCAGGCGATGATACCTGCACGGCTAATCGCTTGAGGGCTAAAGCGATAAAACAAATTGGCATAGGTTTGATACTCTTTAGTAATAGTTCGCCATAAAAGTGCAGAAGACATTGGCACGCTCTGTTCTTCAGATGCAGACTCTTCGATTTTTAACATTGATTCGTAAAGCGGTTTAATAACTTCGAGGGATTGTGGTGAAACGGCTCGACGAGCAGCAAAATAGCCGACTAATTGTCCATTGTTGTAGCAGGGAGTCACATTTATTAATGCCCAATAATAAGTATCATTTTTATTGCGATTAACGATGTAGCAGAAAAATTCTTCTTCTTTCTTAAAGTGTTCCCACATGAGGTCATAAATAGCGCGAGGCATAATATTGCTGCGAACAATGTTATGACTTTTTCCGATCAGCTCATTTTCTGTATAGCCTGAAAGTTCACAGAATTGCTGATTTACGTATTTGATACAGCCTTTTGTGTCTGTTTTAGATACGATCAAGGCATCTTCTGATAAGCTGACTTCCTCAATTTTAGATGGATTAAAATGTGGCATATTCCATGTATTACCTGCTAGAAGATGTTATTTATTCAGTATAGACAGTAGATGGAGAGTTGCGGGCTAGCGAATCAATTATTCATTTACATTTAGGGTCGCCAGCAATTTGAGCGCAGTTTTAATTAATTATGTACCTTAATTGATACGCTTACGCTTGATAGATCGATGCCTCTAATAAACAGATCTCCCATGTGTTGGTTTTCAGAACCTTTCACTCGAATATTCTTTAAGGCAATTTCTTCGATATGTGTGGGCAATGCTAGTTTGATACTGCCATCTTCGTTCAGGCTGATATCCTGTCCATTACCATAAGTTACTCCATTCATTTCTATATCTGCATCGAGTAAGTCTGTTGCAGGAAATAGTAAGCTACCGATAGTTTCTAGTGTGCCTTGTCCATCATTACTTGTATCTTGAGTTCCAGCCATAATATCTTGCAAGCGTGCTAAGTTTTCGCTTGCTCCTCGGGCTGTAATATCTCCCATGTCAGAATCAGTTAGGCTGGTTAAACCACTAAATTCAGAAGAATAGTTTTGTTCTTTTTGCTCAACGATTTGTTCGCTTCTGATTTGATCTTTTTCAACGCTGGCAGAAGCCATAAAAGGCTGAATTGGGCCTAACAATAAAGCTACGAAAGCGGCAACGTATCGATAACGAGTTTGCTTTTTTAATGAACGATTGAGCTGTCTTTCTGTAATCCAACCTTGGTTGATGAGTACTTCACCTAGGCGCATACCCGTTTGATTCTGCAGTTTTAATGCTTCATCCAGCTGGGAGGAGGTGATAAGTCCTTTATTGACGAGTAGAAGACCTAGGCGGGACTTCTGCTGAATATCTTGCCTTTTATGCATGATGATTGAGCCTTATATTCCAACAATTCATTATTAGCATTATTTAAGTACCGGAACATGGTTACTCAGACAATGCTGCCTGCACCTTGCAAGCAGTTCAACAACAGGTTTATGTCATATTTATAAGCTGGTGCAGTTAAGGCTTGCAACCAGTTGAAATATAAATAAAAAACAATTGATAACCTGCTTTTTANGATCCCTGTCTTTCTAACAAGGTTTTCTTAATCACTATAATTATGAGTATAGACACGATTGGAATATTGGATGATGCAAACGCCTATCTTTACATTGTTTTAGTCAAACCTTCTTATTGTTATGTGTACCAAGTATAAAAAAAGGATAATTTACGCCTCAATTGATGCATACCTATGCCTTCTCGTCTTTAATTCCCCTATAATCTCCCCATATCATTGAATAGTTCTAGTATCGTAATTCCTCTTCAGTATTTGAGGATTTTTTTGGAGATTTATTGCTCATGAGTAACCCGAGACACATTAAGTTATTAATTTTAGGTTCAGGTCCTGCAGGGTACACCGCTGCGGTATATGCAGCTCGTGCAAACTTGAATCCAGTGATGATTACTGGTATGCAAATGGGTGGACAGCTAACCACAACGACAGAGGTTGATAACTGGCCTGGTGATGTCGAAGGATTGCAGGGCCCTGCATTAATGGAACGTATGAAGGCTCATGCTGAGCGCTTTGATACAGAAATTGTTTTTGACCATATTGATGAAGTTGATTTTAATCAGCGTCCGTTTTATCTCAAAGGCAGCTCAGGTGAGTATACTTGCGACAGTTTGATTATTTGCACTGGGGCAAGTGCTAAGTACTTAGGCCTAGAAAGTGAAGAAGCATTTAAGGGTAAAGGTGTTTCAGCCTGTGCAACCTGTGATGGTTTCTTCTATCGCAAGAAAAAGGTAGCGGTTATCGGTGGTGGTAATACTGCTGTTGAAGAAGCGCTATATCTTGCGAACATTGCTGAAGAAGTTGTTGTGGTTCACCGTCGTGATAAATTTAGTTCAGAGAAAATCTTACAAGATAAGATTAATGATCGTGCTGAAAACGGTAATGTAACGATTAAGTGGAACAGTGAACTGGATGAGGTTTTAGGTGACGATATGGGCGTTACTGGAATGCGCATCAAGAATCGTGAATCTGGTGAGACTGAAGATATTGCACTTGAAGGTGTTTTTGTAGCAATTGGCCATTCACCTAATACACAAATCTTTGATGGGCAGTTAGAGATGAATGGTGGCTACCTTAAAGTTCAAAGTGGTCTTGAAGGTAATGCGACTCAAACAAGCATTGAAGGTATTTTTGCGGCAGGAGATGTTATGGATCATACCTATCGCCAAGCAATTACTTCAGCGGGTACAGGTTGTATGGCTGCGTTAGATGCTGAGCGTTATTTAGATAACCTAGAAGGTTAATCTTGAAAGGTTAATCTTGCATTAATGTAAGTTATTTAGTTTTTTATCACAGTACGAAAAGCGCTTTTCTTTATCAAGTTAAGCGCTTTTTTTGTTTTCAGCCTCTTGATCAGGCATATGATCAGAGAAAAAGGCTTCAATTTCAGCTCTTCTTTCGAGACCGTCCTTGTAGCCTAGAGCAATTAAATCCTTGCAGAANCCGCTAGAAAATAATAGATAGCTTAAAATTCCTGAGCCGTTACCACTGCTTCCTAAGAAGAAGCGCAAAGCGCGTGGTAGTTCATGAACATGGCGCCCTGCAATATCATCCAAGGAGGAGCTTGGATTGATTTCAAGTAACTCAATAGGTTTCAGATCCATACTATGTTTTTTGCGAATATTCTCTGGAATCATGTCTACAGTGCGATTGATACGCTGAAGCCTTTCTACATCAGTCTCCATACTATCTAAGAACGCTGCATTAAGCATATGTCCTAAAATTTTTGCAGGAGTTGGGTAGTGAGTTTCTACAACACTCTCTTTGCGTTTATGTGCGTCGCCGCTTACGCCAATCACTAATACTTTTTCAGCTCCTAAATGAAGAGCTGGGCTAATTGGGGCTAATTGGCGTACGGCGCCATCGGCATAATATTCCTTGTTGATTTGAATTGATGGGAAAATCATTGGAATGGCAGAAGATGCTAAAAGGTGGTTAACATCTACTCTAGATCGATAACCGATGCGTCTATGTCGCTGCCAATTTACGATGCTGTAATGGCCTTGAAAAAAGCTAACGGATTCACCACTTTCCAGCCCTGACCCAGTGACGCACATTGCATGAAGTGCACCGTTATCAATGGCTTTTTGGATGTTTTCAAATTGAATAACCTTACTTAAAAGATTTCTTAATGGTGTGTTATCAAGTAATGATACTTTATCGTGTTTATATTTTCGTCGAATAACGGTTGTACGAAATAGGCGCAATAAAGAGCGTGTTATTGCTAAGAAATCGGTTCGATAGATCTGGTCAGGGCTGAAGCTTGTCCAAATACGCTCTAAGTGTCGCATGCCAATGCGATAGTTTTCGGAATAGCTTGCCAATGCAACGCCATTAATTGCACCAGCAGAAGTCCCTGCAATAATATCATAGGGGTTAGTTGCATCTTTAGGTAAAATCTTATGTATGGCTTTTAATACTCCTACTTGATAAGCAGCGCGAGCGCCACCACCAGAAAGAATCAAGCCAATCTTTTTTCTATCAATCCCTGTCATGCGAGAACATATCTTATTCGATGTTATTAACCTTTAGTATAGAGCATAATAGTGCTACTAAAAGTTGTAGATGTAGGTTTCTAAAATGTTTAGCGGTATTGTTCAAACAAAGTTGATATTACAAGAAGTGAATAAACAAACAGATTTTGCGAGCTTGGTATATACATTCCCTGCTGAAATGGGGAAGGGTTTGAAGCTGGGTGCTTCGGTCGCGAATAACGGTGTTTGTTTAACGGTACGTACCTTGAGTGAAAACCCTGATGGTTCTTTTCATGTAACCTTTGATGCGATCGCTCAGACACTGAAGTTAACCAATTTATCTGATTTGTCAGCGGGCGATGAGGTTAATATTGAGCGTGCTTCTTGCTTTGGTGATGAGATTGGTGGGCATGTTGTTTCTGGTCACATATTTGGCTGTGTACGTGCTTTGGAAGTAGAGCAAGATGCGCTGAATATGAAAATTATTTTTGAGCGCCCAAAAGAGCTGCGACCTTATTTATTAAATAAAGGCTTTGTTGGTCTTAATGGCTGCAGTTTAACCATTGCAGAAGTAACGAATGAAACCTTTTCGGTATGCTTGATTCCTGAGACACGTGATGTGACAACGTTTGGTAAAACTCAGGTCGGTGATCGNATTAATTTAGAAATCGATCCTAGTACTCAAGCAACTGTTGATACCATTAAAGAATTAATGGCATCAGGGCAGCTTGCGGAGCTTATAGAGACTGTAAAAAACGCATAATATCCATAGACTCAAACATCCATTCACTGTCAGTACCGTTATCTATACGCAAGCAGGGCACTGTGTTGCGACCGGTAGCCTTCTGTTGGTCAGAGCGGTGATTTGAGTCTGACATTATATTGCGTAATTCGACTTCAACATTTACTTGATCTAACGCCCGTAGAACACGTGCGCAAAATGGGCATGAATCGTAATAATAGAGTGAATAATGAGTATTATTTGCTGGTTTTTTGCGTGTCATGACTTTACTACCTACTTAATAAAACGATTTTATGGATTATACCCAACATTTATTGCTATTTGTAATTGCTGTTATCGCTAATTGGTTTTCAGCCTTAGCTGGTGGTGGTGCCGGCTTGATTCAATTACCGATTCTTATCTTTATGGGCTTGCCGTTTTCACTTGCCTTAGCGACTCATAAAATAGCNACAGTGGCGCTAGGAATAGGGGCAACTGTTCGCCATTTAAAAGAAAAGCATAGTTCAATGCGTTTACTTGCGCTGATTTNATTGGCGGGTATTCCTGGGGTTNTTCTAGGTGCGTATTCCATTATTGAAGTTGATGATCGCTTGGCGGAAGTTGTGTTAGGCCTATTAACTCTATCGTTGGCACTGTATTCAATAATAAAGTCAGACCTAGGTTTGGTTGCTAAACCTATTCATAGGGACACTCGAGGGGTTATTACAGGTGCTCTTGGCTTGTTTATCATAGGCATTGCTAATGGNGCTTTGTCGGCAGGNAGCGGTCTTTTTGTTACTTTATGGTTGGTGTATTGGTTTGGGTTAAGCTATCGCTTAGCGGTTGCTCATACACTAATTGCGGTAGGTCTGGGTTGGAATGCTTCAGGTGCATTGACGATGACTTTGTTTGCCGAAGTGAAGTGGGATTGGCTACCTGCGTTACTACTGGGTTCTTTGGTAGGAGGGTATTTAGGTGCCCACAGCTCGATTATGGTGGGCAGTATTTGGATTAAGCGCTGTTATGAGTTAGTGACTTTACTCGTCGCTGCTAAGCTTTTAATGGGTTAATAACCGTTTTAAAGTTAATAGTTTAAGCCCGATTTAAGCTTTTTCATCATCGATAATAGGTTCAGGCAACCAAAGTTGTAACTTCTCTCGGATATCATCCAGTTGAAATGGTTTACTTAAGTAATCATTCATCCCGCACTGTAAGCATCTCTCTCTATCGCTTGATAGTGCATTGGCCGTTACTGCAATAATTGGAATGTCAGCGTAATATTGTGATGAGTTACGAATATTTCGAGTAGCATCAAAGCCATCCATTACCGGCATTTGACAATCCATCAAGATTAAATCAATAGGGCTATCCTCAGTGCATGATTTATCTAAAATGGATAATGCATTGAGTCCCTGATCAGCTGTTTCCGCATTGATATTCAAACGTTGTAGCATTGTTTTTAACACGACCTGATTAATGTGATTATCTTCAACGATCAATACTCTTGCATGCGATTTAATCGATTTTATTTTATTAGGTTCAGGCTTATTAGCTACTGGACTTTCTGTAAATATCTGCTTCGGTATATCAATAGGCAGTGAAATTTCAATTAACGTACCATGATTAATTTCACTAGATAGGTTAATTGTACCGCCTAACTTCGAACACAGCGCTTTTACGAGAGAAAGCCCTATACCTAAACCGCCATATTCCCTAGAAAATGAGCCGTCTGCTTGAGTAAATGCGTCTAAAATATTTTCTTGTTTGCTTTTGTCTATACCAATGCCGGAATCTTCAACTTTTAATATTAAGAAATACTTTTGGTCGATGAACTTAATTTGTGCACTGAACGTGATGTGACCTTTGTCGGTAAACTTAATTGCGTTGTCGAAAATTGGGGTGAGTGCTTGCTGTAAGCGCTTCTTATCAGTGATTATTGTCTGTGGGTTNCGTTCATCATTTTCAATAGANAANAGGATGTTTTTATTAACACACTGCTGGTTAATTTTCTTCGTCAACTCTAATAATGTTTCAGGCAGGTTTATNGGNTCTGCCTTAATAATAAAATTACCAGATTGGAGTTCGGTATAGCTAAGCACCTGATCTACTAAGCTCAGCATTTCATCGGTACTGCCCTTGGCAGTTGCAATATGAGGAGCTATNTCCGCATGTTGTTCTTGTTGGGTTAGTTCTAATGAGCCTAAAATACCATTAAGAGGCGTTCTGAATTCATGGCTGATTGTCGCTAAAAATTCATCTTTTAAACGGTTATTTTCAGCTAACTTTTTGTTGGTTTTTTCGAGCTCTTTTTGTGCACGGCGCTCAATAAGTTGTTTCTCTTTTTCGATAACTTTAATGCGATCAGCAAGCGCAAAAGATAATAAGATGATTTCAAATACGCTACCAATTTTACTGGCATGGGTCATTAAGACTGTATTTGGGAATAGACCAAGCATCATGCCGATTGTAAACAATCCACCTAAAATCAGTGATACCCAAGCAGCTAAGAAGAATCGAGCCTGGCGATGTCCTCGAAGTAGCATGGCAACAGAAGCATAGAGAATAAATAGTAGAAATATAACCACTACAATCTTTGCAAGAGCCATAACCGTGGCTGCATCGGCGATGAAGGTTAGCCCTAAAACCACCCAAGATAGATAAAGAACTAAGCGTAATAAATTGTCTGCAACAATATGGTATTGCCGTGTATGTAAAAAACGACGAGTAAATGAAATACCAAAGATTCCAACTAANGCAATTGTAATTGGCGGTGCGATACTTTCAATCCATGGATAATTGGGCCAGAGGTATTGATATCCTAAACCGCTGGTAGCCGCTTGAAGTAATGAAAATGCAGCTAAGTATCCGATATACCATAAGTAGTTTGAATCACGGATGCTAAACCATAAGAAAAAATTATAGAAAAACATGACCATCATCATGCCGTAATAAAGCCCTAGGCCATATTGCTCTCCGCTGCGTGCTTCAAAGAAATGATCTGGGTGCCATATAAAAACAGGAATTTGCATCGAACTGGAAGTGTTAACCCGTATGTAAACATCTTTCGTTTCGTTATCATGAAGCGTTACGGGAACAATGAAATTTCGGTGATTTACAGGTCTTTCTTCATATAAATAGACATCGCCCATTTTGAAGTGTTCAACGTTTTTGCTTTCATCTAATATGTAAATATCGAGATAATCGAGCAGAGGGTAAGTGGTTTCTATTTTCCAGCTTTCTGTTTTCCCGTCTAATGTTTTATCGATGATAGTGAATCTAAGCCAATAGGTTGAGTTCGTAAAACCTTTATTGAGGCTCTCTTCAGTTAAAAGATCAAAGTTCGAAGGGGAAAGTTGAATAATATCATTGAGAGTATAGGTCCCATCAGCATCTTCTAAATAAGACGCATGATCTCCTAGGGCCATTTGTTTACTGTTGTGGTCAAGTATAATCGCAGACACATCAGCCATACTACAAATGCTAGTAGTGAGTATCAACCAATAGAAAATGGTTTTAACGATGAGCTGAAAAGTTGGCTGCATGTGAGGGTATCTAATTATCCTTTGGACATTTTTACAGTATATGTGAACAAAAAAAAATTTCCTTAATTATTCCTTATTTAAAGTTAGTCCTGTTAATAAAAAAATGAACCTAGGTTTAGCGATACTGTTTTCTATCAGTTTATTACATGATCTAAGAGCGTTTATGCTTAGTAAATCGCGTTGCTTCGCTATTCATTGGGTCTTCTGGCCAAGGGTGTTTTGGGTAACGGCCACGCATGTCTTTGCGGACTTCAAAATAACTGCTACTCCAGAAGTGTGGTAGATCTTGGGTTATTTGCAGTGGCTTTCGGGCAGGAGAAAGTAGGTGTAGCATCAATGGAACATTACCATTGCAGACGCTGGGATTTCCTTGATAGCCAAACATCTCCTGTAGTTTTACAGCAAGCACAGGAGGAGATTGGGCGTAGTCAATCTTATAGTAAGAGCCACTCGGAACCTGAATCTTTTCAGGTACTAAATTTTCGAACTCTTGTATTTTATTCCAACCCAAGCGGTTCAATAGAGCTTGTTTAAGGTCGATTTGTTTTAGCGACTTTTGTGAGCGGCATTGTGCGACCAATGGCATAAGCCAGGAGTCTAAGTCTTGTGTTAATGCCTCATTACTAAAGTCTGGCCAAGGTGTTTTATGCGAAGAGCTTTGGCAACTTTGGAAGGCTAATTGGAGGCGCGCTTGAAGTTGTAGGCATTCATCAGTCCAATTTAGTGTCTTTATACCGTTATCAGTAAAGTAATTCAGCCAAGCCTGGTGCCACTGGTCATCGCTCAAACTGGTTAGTTTTTTATGGNTGAGAATGATGGCTCCGANGNANTCNCGCTCTTCNGCGANNAGTTGCCCTTTTACATTCCACTCGATGTGGTTTTTTATCTCGATATGTTCGTTGAAANCNTCNAGTAATTCATGCTTATCAATCACNATNGCNTTGCGTATTAAGCTNCCNCCTTGNTGGTNATCNTCAATATCACTAACGACTAACCAATCAGNNCCTATTAAGGATGAACTTGGGTGTAGTTGAGCACCGCGACCTGAGCTTAGTAAATATTGGTGATCGCTGTTTGCTCGTAGCTGGGCAATGCGATCTGGAAACGCAAGTGCGAGGAGTTGAGCGAGAGATGGAGTCTTGGCTTGAGCGCTACCTGTTTTAGCCAAGGGCTTATATTTTTCGACTTGCTTTTGCCATGATAATGCTTGGCGGGTTTGTGCTGAGTAGTGTTTAATATTGCTTTTTAGCTGGCTTAGCGTGCGGCTAAGATCGTCATTGTTTCTTAGTGCTTTGGGCGTGTCGTTGAGTAGTGCTGNGAGTAAACATGCATCTTCAAGCTTAATCTTATTGGTTGCGTTTAGAAGCATATGGGCAAACCTTGGATTTANCCCGAGTTTACTGGCGTATTCCCCGTGGGTTGAAATCTGGCCTTGTTGATCTAATAGGTCTAAATCACTTAATAGTTTTTTGGCTTGTTTTACATAATTTGCCGGCGGTTGGGTTAGCCAGTCTAATTCGTCAACATCAGCTCCCCATTGCGCAACGTTAAGCACTAGATCGCTGAGTTCTATGCGACTGATTTCTGCTGGGCTATGAGCTTCTAGTGCATTCTGTCCTTGTTCACTCCATAAGCGATAGCAAATTCCAGGTTCAATTCGTCCTGCTCGACCAGCCCTTTGGACAGAGGAAGCTTGGCTTATTTTCTTGGTAATCAGGCTGTTCATCCCACTGCGAGCATTGTAGTTGAGCTGCTTTTCTAATCCAGTATCTACAACAATACGTATACCTTCTATCGTTAGAGAGCTTTCGGCTATATTGGTCGCGAGTACAACTTTTCGTTTGCCTTTTTCTGTTGCTGCGATGGCTGCTTGTTGTTGTTTATCAGAAAGCTGTCCGTAGAGTGGGTGAATGCTGGTGTTTGCAAAATTTGGTTGTTTTTGTAGTTCTGTTTGTAGTTGCTGGTGGACGAATTGAATGTCGCGAACGCCGGGTAAAAATACCAGTAGGCTGCCTTCATCTTTTTGTAATGAATAGATGATAGTTTTGGTTACTTGGTCACTTAGGNGTTTCTTTGTATCGAACTCAACATAGCGTTGATCGATTGGAAAGCTTCGACCTGGGCAAAGTAGGCTTTTGGCGTTGAGTAGTTTTTCTAAAGGCTCTTTGTCTAAAGTAGCTGACATGACTAGTAATTTTAGATCTTCGCGAAATAGCTCCTGGCATTGTAAGCTAAGGGCTAAGCCAAGATCTGTATTGACGGAGCGTTCGTGATGTTCGTCGAAGATGATTAGCCCTATGTCTCTGAGCTCTGGGTCTTGCAGTAGGTAACGGGTTAAAATACCTTCGGTAATAACTTCGATGCGGGTGTTGTGGCTAGTTTTGGTATCTTGGCGCATTTTATAGCCAACCGTTTGCCCAATGTGTTCGCCTAAGCTTTTAGCCATATAGAGTGCAGCATTACGAGCGGCGATACGTCGAGGTTCGAGCATGATTATTTTTTTATAGCTACCGTCGTTTTTCTGTAGCCATTGTGCGTCTAATAAGGCGAGTGGGACCCGAGTTGTCTTACCTGCACCGGGTTGTGCAGATAATATGACGTTTTTGTTTTGGCTTAAGGCTCGATTTAATTCTGGTAAGATAGAATCAATCGGTAAACTATTCTTCAATGTAGTTGCCTTAATTAGTTGTAGGTGTGAGTTTTGGCTCGAGGAGGTATTGTATGTCAGATTCATCAGATGTTTTAGATTTTGCTCAAGCTTTGGAGCGCCGTAAGCACGAAAAACGTGAGGAAAAAGTTGCTGATATTCGAAATCAGTTCGGTCGTGCGTTTAATCCAAACACTAAACCAACTCCTGTGAAGGATTTCTTACGGAAGAAAAAAGCCAAGAAGAAGCGCTAAGTTTGTTCAATTATCTAGCGCTACTGCGTTTAAATTAAAGCTGTTTAATAAGATCTTCTAAGCTTTACGCTGCAAAAACACACCACACTCAATGTGGTGTGTATAAGGAAATTGATCAAACAGGGCAAAGCGTTTTATTTCGTGAGTTTTGGTGAATTCTTGCAAATTATTGTGCAAGGTTTCAGGGTTGCATGAAATATAAATAATATTGTCGTAGCCTTGGGTTTGCTTCACTGATTCGTCGTCTAAGCCTGANCGCGGTGGATCAACCAACGTTGTTGTAAATTCATAAGCATTCAAATCAATGCCTTCTAAGCGACGAAACGCACGCACACCCTGTAAGGCCTGCACGAATTCTTCACTGGAAAGACGCGCGATAATTAAATTATCGATATTATTTTTTTCAATATTATATTGAGCCGCATAAACCGAGGTCTTAGAAATCTCAGTCGCCATTACTTTATTGTAATGCTCTGCTAAAGCGATGGAGAAATTACCATTGCCGCAATACAACTCAACCAAATCACCCGTTAGCGGTTCAGATATCTGCTTAGCCCAAGACAGCATTTTTTGGTTCATGCCACCATTTGGCTGAGTGAAACCGCCTTCGATTTGCTTGTAGTGATACTGTTTGCCATCAATGGTCAGCGTTTCAATCACATAGTCACGCTCTAAAACGACCTTTTGCTTACGGGCACGGCCAATAATTGGAAAGCCGATTTTTGCCTGAAGTTTCTCAGCCGCGGCGCGCCATTCGTCATCTAATTGCTTGTGATAAATCATCGTGATTAACGCATCGCCACTTAGTGTGGTTAAAAACTCCATTTGGAACATACGCTGCATCAAAATATCATTTTCTGGCAAATGAATCGCTTCACGCATTTCTACCATTAAACGATTAATTAGCTTGCTAGCAATAGGGAAGTCAGTTACTTCATAAGGCGTTTTTTTATTGTCTTTCTCGAACATAGCGTAAAAACAACGGCCGTCTTGGTGCCAAATGCGGAACTCAGCGCGTAAACGGAAGTTCTCAGGCTCACTAGGGTAAACCTCCAATTCAGGTAATGTCTGCTGCTCGCCAGATGGACTAATGGAAAAATTAGCAAAGTCCTGTTCGATTTTGGCTTGTTTTTCATCTAACAGAGATTGGTACTGATCGGGATTGGTCATGGTTATTTTAACTATCGTCTAACTAAGAGGGCTTCGCACGGGGCGTAATGACCGTCATTATACGAGATCACTGGTGATAGGCATAGCACCAGCGTTATATTTAACGCGCGTCATTTGAGCCAATGTAGGATATTCTCAACCGTCTAGACTGTTATTAATACACATTGTCATATGTTAATTGAAAGGAGGCGCACCATGTCACACGTGCAAGAACTAGTTGATTTGTTGAAGTTAGAAGCCATTGGAGTGAATCGTTTTCGTGGTTACTGTAAAGATCTAGGTTTTAAAAATCTTTTTGGTGGTCAAGTGTTAGGGCAGAGCTTATCGGCTGCTAGCCAAACTTTGCCAGAAGGAGAGTGGGCTCCTCACTCTTTACATGCTTACTTCCTTCGGGCTGGTAATGTTGTTGATAGTATTGAGTTTGAAGTAGATTGTGTGCGCGATGGTCGCAGCTTTGCAATGCGTCAGATAACAGCAAGTCAAAAGGGAAAAGCTATTTTGACTATGATGGCGTCGTTTCAGCATCCAGAGGAAGGTTTTGAGCATCAAGATACAATGCCTGATGTGCAAGGGCCAGAAGGCTTGCTTTCTCAGCTTGAATTAACTCGAATGTTTAAAGATAAGTTTCCCGAATCGGTTCGAGATATTTATACCGCTGATCAACCTATTGAGATTCGTGCCATTGATCCGATTAATATCTTTGATCCAAAGAAGCAGGACCCTATCAAATACGTGTGGATGAAAGCTGATGCTCCGTTAGACGATGACCCTATGGTGCATACCAATGTTTTAACATACGCCACAGACTTTAATTTGATTGGTACCTCGCTAATGCCTCATGGAGTATCTTTTGCTCAAAAAGGCATGCAGGTAGCGAGTCTTGATCATGCAATTTGGTTTCACCGTCCGATTAAGTTTGATGATTGGATGTTATATGCATTGGATAGCCCAAGTGCATCTTCTGGTCGAGGATTTTGCCGTGGCCAAGTATTTAACAAGAAAGGTGAGTTAGTTGCTTCAGTTGCTCAGGAAGGTTTGATTCGTAAGATAGATCCGGTCAAAAAGTAGCTGCTTATGAATTTGATTTTTAGAATGCTACGCTTGCTTTTATTGCGAAAAAAGTTAGATGTATTAACACCATTAGAAATGAGTCACCTGAAAACTAGGGTCTGGCCTTTGGATTGTGATTTTAATTTGCATTTAACTAACTCGCGTTACCCTTCTTTGCTAGATTTGGCGCGGACGCAGTATTTATTACAGATTAATGCATTCTCTAAATTCGTAGGGGCTGGATGGAAATCTGTTTTAAGCTCGCAAAGCATTCGTTTTATTAAAGAGATCAAGCCATTTGCAGTTGTCGATATAACGACCCAAGTTTTATATTGGGATCGTAAATATTGTTATATAGAGCATCAATTTTTTGTTGCAGGTAAAGTGCATGCTAAAGCGTTAGCGCAAGTTGCATTCATTAAAGGACGAAGAGTACGCGCCTATGACAAACTATTAGCAGAATTGGGAGAGGATTATCAATGTGAATCTCCTGAGCTCACCGAGCAGTTAGAGACATGGATTAACTCCCTAAAAACATAAAAACTCAGTTTAAAAAATCAGAGATCTTAATTTTCCATTTGTCAGCATCGACTGAGTTTTTAATGCAGTCTTGGCTGGAGGGCCTACTTAAATCAATTATCTCCGCAGGAATGAATTGTTTAAGGCGGGTATGGTAAATGACCTTCACAATCGGACGCGCTTGGTCTTTTTCACTCGTTTCAATAACGACGGCTAAGCGGCCACTTTCCATCAAAACCAAAGAACCAACAGGGTATATGCCCATACTGCGTATAAACATATGCACCAGTGATTGATCTAAATGCGTACCGCTCCATTCCAGCAACTTTTTTAGTGCAGCTGTTGGGGTTAACCCTTTGTGGTAGCAGCGATCAGCGGTAATTGCATCGTATACATCAGTTATGGCAACCATTTTTCCTTCACGACAAATCTGACAGCCCTTCAGCCCTTCAGGATAACCACTGCCATCAATTCGTTCATGATGTTGGGCCGCAACATTAACTGTTAATGGATGAATTCCAGGGGTCTTTTTTAATAAATCTCGACTGAAGACAACATGCTGTTTCATACGAGAGAATTCATCGTCATCAAGCTTTCCTGCTTTATGCAGTATGTTATCTGGAACCATGATCTTACCAATATCGTGAAGCAGTGCGCCTACCATAGCTTGATGCATGGTTTCACGATCGATTTTCATCGCTTTAGCAAAGATACCCATTAACACAGCGAGGTTAATCGAATGTTCCATCAGGTAACTGTCTTTTTGTCGAATACGACCTAGGCAAGCAAGAGCGTTGTGATTACGAATCACGGAGTCGATCATGCCGTCAGCTAGATCATCAAATGCTTCTGTTTCTAAAGGTTTGCCAAATTTCACATCGGATAGCACATTGGTCATTATGCCTTTAGCTTTGTCTTGAATTTTTTTGGCTTTTAAGAGCTCTTCTTCAACACTAACAGTGCCTGCAGACTCCATATTAAGCTCGCCAGCCTTGCTGAGTTTTCTCTGGTTTTGATGTTCGACTTCTTGTTGGCTAAGCGCATCTTCTTCATCTAAGCCTCGTGAAGTATCAATATAGACTTCAGTAATACCTCTCTGTTTAAGATCTTCAATAATCGCTTGGTTAGGGACTCGACCTTCTTTTTTCATATTGTGATGGGGTATCCAATCACAATTGACGTCAGATACGTACATTTTGGGCTTTAGCTTGTCTATTGATATACGTTTGATCATGAGTCTATAAATATTGATAGTCATCGCTGATAATCTCTTCAGTATAGACAGAACTTGAGCTTATTCTTGAGCATTTAGGGAAAAATCTTAAAACTGGCCTGTTTAAGCGGTAAATATTGATGGTACGCTGAGTTTTCAAAAAGAATTTACTTTCTAGTTCTAAAGTACTGCATTTATTTGATGATTTGCATATATTCTAATCAATATTTGACAGTATGTTTTTATAACCAATATCATTGATCGATAATCTTGTAATCCCCTCCACTTTTAGAATCAAGGAAGATAAATGTCTAGAGGAACGGATTTATTCCGCAAGCCAATGTGCTTAATGAGCACCACTCTTTTTCGTTTACCTAATTTACATGTAGACCGTTTGAAAATATCGGCTTTAAGCCTAGCGGTTGTCCTGCTAATAGGATGTTCTAATTCTCACGACCTAGAGCTGGGAGAGGAGAGAATTTCAGCTAATGAAACTGAAGATATTGCTAATATTATTGAGTTATTAGCGAACGAACTTGAGCATCAGTATATTGAACCAAAGGAGAGGGTTTTACGCGATACACACCCTAAGTCTAATGGCTGTGTGCGTGGTACATTCAAAGGGCAAACCGACCTTGCGAAGGAATTCAATTACGGTGTATTTAAAGATGCTAAAGAGTACCCTGTATGGGTTCGTTTTTCTAACTCAGTAGAAGAGCGGACGTCAGATCGTGATAAAGACTTTCGTGGTTTTGGTCTCAAGTTATTCAATGTTGCAGGAGAGCGTTTATTGGAGCCTGGTGATGAACAGCACACCCAAGACTTTTTATTCTTAGGCCATGACGCTTTTTTTGCTAAAGATGCCCAGCAATTTTTTGATTTCTTTGATGCTACTTTTTCCGGTAATCGTAATTGGTATTTAGCAACGCATCCTTTGAGTTTATGGAATATTCTTCAAGGTGCGCAAAATTTTGGCAATCAGTTAGATATGAATTGGTTTAGCGTTACGCCTTATCGATTAGGTGAAAGCAATGCTGAAGGTTTTGCAAATACGACCGTCAAATATAAACTTAAATCGTGTAATAATACGGGGCGTAAATTTAACGAAGGGTCTGACGGTGATGAATATTTACGGGAAGTCATGGAGCAACAGTTAAAAGCAGGGGAAGGTTGTTTTGACTTCTATGTGCAAAAACAGCTCGATCCAAATAAACAGTTGATGGAAGATGCTCGCTACGCTTGGAAAGAAAAGAATTCACCTTTCATTAATGTTGCTCGAATTACCATTCCATCACAGGGTTTAGGTTCACCAGAACAGCAAGAATTTTGTGAGAACTTATCGTTTAATCCTTGGCATGGTTTAGAGGTGCATAAACCATTAGGAAGCGTTAATCGTGCACGTCGTGACGTTATGAAAGCCATCTCTGACTTTCGATTAAAAAACAATGGTATAACCCGTAAAGAGCCCACAGGCTTAGAGCGATTTTAGACGCTCTGGTGCTTTGTGTTCTTAGTTCTCAGTAAATAATAGCGGCTCTATGCGGCTATTATTTAGGCTTACTGTCCAATGAAGGTGAGGGCCTGTTACTCTACCTGTTGAGCCGACCTTGCCGATTACATCGCCTGCTTTGACAGTATCGCCCATTGCAATATCTAGTTGATCCATATGGCAATACATTGTGATTAAACCTTGGCCGTGATCAATAAAAATGCTATTGCCGTTAAAGAAAAACTCACCGGTTAATATTACTTCCCCATCCGCAGGAGCAATAATATTTGATCCTCTCGGTGCGGCAATATCAATACCACTATGAGGTCTCCTTGCCTGTTCATTAAAGAAACGCTTTAACCCAAATGGGCTAGAGATAGGTCCTTTAGCTGGCAATAAAAAAGGTTCATAAGGCTTATTTTTATTGATGTTAGAAAAAGTCGTAAAGGCAGTTTTTGATAATCGACTTTCTTTTTGAATTCGCTTTATTTGATCCGCTGGTGGATTAGAGTGTTTACGTTTTACGGTTAAATGCTGTTCTCTATAAGCTTTGTCTTTGATAGAGAATGAGAAGTCTTTACCATTAATTTTATATTCAACTTGACCTACTTTTTGGCTTAGAGGAATACCAATAACAGCCCATGTTTGATCATTGCGATCATTTACTTTCCAAACCTTTTTACCCTTAAATGAAACATTATCTGTTTTGTCTTTTAGAGGAATAACGGCAATGCCTCCAGGAATGCGGGAATCGATAGGGAGTAAGGTTTCATTCTCTGTGTCAGCATGGCTAATCATGCTGAAACTGAATAGCGTAAAAAGCACTAGTATGGATGCATGAAATATCGTTAATAGAGGCAGTGCCATCTCGAGTTTTATTGACTTAAGATTTCTTTGGTTTTCTTTCATGTTTTACCTTTTCAACTGTAAGTTCTAGCTTGCCATGACCAATGCGTGCAGAGATTAAATCACCTTTTTTGACGTCATGACTGTCACGAATAACGGCTTCAGTATCGGTTTGTAATATGGCGTAACCACGACCTAAAGTTTGTAGTGGGCTAACTGCATTTAAGAGTAGTGCACTCTGTTGTAAACGCTCGCTTTTATTGGCCAATAGTTGTTTCATTGCGCTGTTTAAACGTTGCTGAAAATAAGCAAGCTGAGTTTCAATCTTCTGCAATGTATTGGTAGGGCTTTGTTGCTGTAATTTCTGTTGGCTTCGGGTCAGTCTTTGCATTAACTGATTGAATTTATTTTTTTGGCTTTGCTGCATACGTAGCTCTAGCATATCGAGCGTTTGAGCATACTGGCTAAGCTTGTCTCCTGGGTGTTGTAATCCCCGTTGAGCACCTTGCAATTGCCATTGTTTGTTTTGTAACTGCTGCTGAATGCTATTTTCTAGTCGTGAACCAAGGGCATTTAAACGACTGAGATACTCTTCTCTATTGGGGCTGAGCATCTCAGCGGCAGCAGAGGGTGTTGGTGCACGAGCATCAGCAACAAAATCGGCGATGGTAAAGTCGACTTCATGACCGACTGCACTGACGATAGGGAGTTTACTATTAAAAATTGTCCGCGCGAGCTGTTCATCATTAAAGCTCCATAAGTCTTCAATTGAACCACCGCCACGACCTATAATAACCACGTCTGCTGCTTGTCCTTCCTTAGCATTACAAGCATCTAGATTGGCTTGATTGATTGACCAGATCATTTGTTGCGCGGCTTCTTTCCCTTGAACCTGAACAGGATAAATATTCACTTCTATTGCAGGAAATCTGCGCTTTAACACGGTTAGGATGTCGTGAATGGCTGCCCCAGTGGGGGAGGTAATTACAGCAATACGCTTGATTGCTTCAGGTAATGCTTGCTTGTATTCTGGATTAAATAAACCCTCTGCGCCGAGCTTTTGCTTTAATAGAATAAAAGCTTGTTGCAATTGACCCTCGCCTGCGGGCTTCATAGCGTCAACAATGAGTTGGTAGTCTCCGCGGTTTTCGTACAAGCTTACCTTACCGCGAACGACAATCTGATCGCCTTCTTTTGGCTGAAATTTAACCTGTGCGGTACGGGAGCGGAACATGGCACATCGAACCTGCGCACCCTTATCTTTAAGTGTGAAGTACCAGTGGCCAGAAGAAGGTCTAGATAGATTAGAAATCTCCCCTTCAACCTTAATAGAACTGAATGTGATCTCTAATAGCTGTTTAGCTCGTTGGTTCAGTTGCGAGACGGTAAATACATCATTGCCAGTTTGAAGCACGACTATCCTATCAATTATATTTCAGAGTAGTGACACTTTGACACAGAACACTCGTTTAATAAAATGATGTTTTAGATTTTTTTCAAGCAAATTAAGAAAAGATCTTCAATAATATATTGAAGATTTTACAATTTTTTATGAACTGCGTTCGAAATAAAAATATCTTTATTCATAGTACTAGACTTTTTAAAATGGAGGGGCTAACTTAATGGAATGGTCTCGTGATCATGAATAAAAAATTAATAAGGATTAATATTATGAAAAAAATTATCGCTGGTGCAATTTTAGCTGCTTCTTCTACAATGGCTTTCGCTGCAAGTCCTGCAGGTTGTGGTCTTGGTACAGCAGTAGTTTTCAAGGATGCTAATGAATGGCACGAGCATGTTCTTGCAGCAACAACTAACGGTACTTCTGGTAATCAGACTTTCGGTATGACTTCTGGTACTTTGGGTTGTGAAGCAGCTAATGGCCCATTGGCTGGTGTTCAAACTTTTATGGATAACAACATGGATCAACTAGCCATGGATGTTTCAAAAGGCCAAGGCGAAACTCTTGATGCTCTAGCTCAGATCATTGGTGTTCAGCAGTCTGATACTTCTGCTTTCAATGCTGCTATGCAGGCGAACTTCGATTCTATGTTTTCTGCTGAAGCAACATCTGCTACTGCTTACGAAGGTATGCAAGAAGCAATGCAAACTAGTGTTGAATTACAAAAATACCTAGGTTAATTTATAACTTAGTTGTTATGTTGTAAAAAAGGCGTGCCACGGCACGCTTTTTTTATGTCTGTAAAATAAGGAAGCCTATGTTTTTTTTGAAAAAAAGTTATGCCGCATGTTTTATCATATCGCTGCTAACCCCCTTTCAAAGTTATTCTGCTGAATCATCTCAAACGATTCAAAAAATTTCTGCCATGCAGCAGTGGCAACATCTACTGCATTACCGCTCTCACAGTATTTTAGGTTATATGGAAAGTGAGAATGATAGTGATAACTTTTTTATATCAGAAATGGGTAAGGTAGATCCTCATTCGGAGTTATTAGCAGAAGTTCCTTTATTTGCAATGCAAAATCAGCTTGATAATGAATCGTTACAGTGTCGTTTTCCTGCGCGTTATCATTGGCTTAAACAATTTTATCCAGACTGGGTAGATCAACCTTGCAGTGAATTATCTGCATGGAAAGACGAAATTGATGCGCATAAACTCACCCTTATCTTTCCTGCATCGTATTTGAATTCACCGTCTTCAATGTATGGACATTCATTGATTCGTCTGGATAAAGAAGATGAATCAAAAAGTAAGTTACTTTCTTATAGCGTTAACTTTGCGGCCAATGCGGATCCTACTGATAACGAACTTGTTTTTAGTTATAAAGGTTTAGCGGGAGGGTACCCTGGTGTGGTATCGATTTTACCGTATTACGCAAAAGTGAATGAATACAGTCATCTAGAGCATAGAGATGTCTGGGAATATCAGCTTAATTTAACTGAGCAAGAAGTTGATCAGTTTGTTAATCACATTTGGGAAACTAAAGAAACCGAGTTTGATTATTTTTTCTTTGATGAAAATTGCTCGTATCGATTATTGGCTCTATTGGATGCATCCAGTGAACGCATTAATGTTGCTGATGATTTCTCATTAAAGGCAATGCCAATCGACACGATTCGCAGTTTAATTGATAGTGATAAAGTGGGAGAGGTTGAATACCGACCTTCTTCTGGTGTGATGCTGAATCAGCAACAAGAGCAGTTAAGTGACGAGCAAAAAATATTGGCCGTCAATATTGTTGAAAATGTAGATCTTATAAATGATGAAGAGTTTTTGAGTCTAACGAGTTTTGAACAAGCTCAGGTACTAGAAATATCGATTAGTTATTTGCGTTATTTGGTTGTGAAAAAGAAGCAGCGATCCCCCGAGAATCGTAAAAAATCTTTAGCGCTATTATCTGCTCGAAGCAAAATTTCAGTGCAGGATGTTTTTCAGCCTATAGTTGAGCCTGAAGTAAGAGATGATCAAGGGCATTTAACACATCGAGCAACGGTTGCGCTAGGTCAGCAAAATGGTGATGGGTTTATTGATCTTGGAATGCGTATTGCGTATCACGAATTGATGGATCTTCCTGATGGCTTTATTCGTGGTGGTCAAATTGAAATGGGTGCGTTAACGCTTAGAGGAATTAATAAAGACAGTACCTCTAGGGATGACTTTTCATTGCAGCTGCAGCGTTTTAAAGTTATTAATATTTTGTCCCTTGGCGCGCGAGATTATTTTCAACAGCCAATTTCTTGGCGAGTTAGTACGGGTTTTGATCGCTTTATTTTAGAGGGCAGTGATTTATTTGCTCATTTAGATGTGGGTGGTGGTTACAGCTATGATCTTAGCATTAAAAATAAAGATAAGACGTCTTCAGATTATGGCCAGATATATGGTTTGTTAGAAACTCGTTTAAAAGCCAGTGGCCAATTTGAAGATGATTATCAACTCTCGGCAGGTGCTCAGATTGGTTGGTTGTATCAAGGTAGTCAATGGCAAATGAAAGCTCATGGAAGTTGGTTGCCTTCTGTGTTAGGTGATGATTTTGACTATCAAGACATTGTTCTTTCATTGGGTAGTAAGTTGGATAGAAACTTACAGATACGCGTAGAAGCTAGCCAGCAGTGGTTAACCAAGTCGGGTAGAGCGTCTGATGGTGACAGCGTCAGTCTTGGACTTAACTGGTACTTCTAATGAGAGTGTCTGTGGCAAAATTATTCGGTGTGCTGTTGAGCTTAAGTTTTTTGTTATCGGTAACAGGCTGCTCAAATTTGAGCAGTTTGTTTTTTTATCCTCAGCAGCAATACGTTCGAACGCCACATGATATTAATTTAGCTTACGAAGAAGTTAAAACCGTTACGGCTGACGGTACTGAAATCAATTCTTGGTTTTTACCTGCGGTAGAAAATGGTTTAGAAAACACTGAGTCACCGGTCGTTTTGTTTCTTCATGGTAATGCTGAAAATATCAGTACGCATATTGGCAGTGTGTATTGGTTACCAGAAAAAGGAGTAAATGTTCTTTTAATGGACTATCGAGGTTATGGACACTCGGAAGGAGAACCTTACTTACCAGCGATATTCCAAGATGTAGAATCGACATTGATTTGGTTGAGGAAGCGTTTTCCTGAGCGTAAAATTTTTATTCTTGGCCAGAGTATAGGATCTGCGATTGCGGCGACCAGTATGGGGCAATTAAAAGACCAATATCAGTTATCGGGTTTGATTTTAGATTCAAGTTTTACAAGCTACCGCAGCATTGCTCAAAAAGTGACTGCAAGCCATGTTATCACTTGGCTTGTATGGCCTTTCACTTGGCTATTACCTACTCAGTGGGACCCTGTTGAATATATTGCCGATATATCGCCCAGTCCAATACTTATGTTTCATAGTAAGGAAGATTTAGTACTGCCTTTCGAGCAGGGACTGGAGCTTTTTGAGGCTGCAAAAGCTCCTAAGCAATGGCACACCTCTGAAGGTGGGCATATCCAAACTTTTAACCACGAAAAATATCGAAAAATCCTACTTGATTTCTTGACGCTATAGTCAGCTTTAAGTAGTATTCTGCTTTAGCTTCCAAGTACTTGCCAAATGGCACATTCATCAGTAAAATGCCGCGTCAAAGTTGTACCCACCATACCTTCTATATACGCTCAGGTTGCCTCATATGTTGCGAATCGCTGAAGATGCTTTGACATTCGATGATGTCTTGTTAGTTCCAGGTTATTCTGAAGTTCTACCCAATCAAGTGTCGCTTAAAACGCGCATTACAAAAGGTATCGAGCTTAACGTTCCTCTTATTTCTGCTGCTATGGATACAGTAACTGAAGCCCGCTTAGCGATTGCGATCGCTCAAGAAGGTGGCTTAGGAATTATCCACAAAAATATGACTGCTGAAGAGCAGGCTGCTGAAGTGCTTAAAGTTAAGCGCTATGAAAGTGGTGTTGTTAAAGATCCAATCGTAACAGCAAGTACTACAACGATTCGTGAACTTATTGAACTTACTGGTAGACACAATATTTCTGGTGTACCTGTTGTTGATGGCGATGAGTTAGTTGGTATCGTTACAAGTCGTGACGTTCGTTTTGAGAAAAACCTAGACGCGCCTGTATCAACGGTAATGACGCCAAAAGCGAAGCTGGTTACGGTTAAAGAAGGCGAGTGCCGTGATGTAGTGCAAGACTTATTGCATACACACCGCATCGAAAAAGTTTTAGTTGTTGATGACGCTGGTAATCTAGCGGGCATGATGACAGTGAAAGACATTAATAAAGCTCAAGCCTATCCATTAGCCTCGAAAGATGAGCGTGGAAGCTTGCGTGTTGGTGCTGCAGTTGGTACTGGTGTTGGTACTGATGAGCGTATCAGAGCTTTAGTTGCTGCGGGTGTTGATGTGATTGTTGTTGATACGGCTCATGGTCATACAAGCAACCCTGCAGGTACTGGTGTAATTGATCGTGTTCGTTGGGCGAAAGAAACATTCCCTGATTTACAGGTTATTGGTGGTAACATTGCTACTGCAGCAGCAGCAATTGCATTGGCTGAAGCAGGCGCTGATGGCGTTAAAGTAGGTATTGGTCCAGGTTCTATCTGTACTACCCGTATTGTTGCGGGTGTGGGTGTTCCTCAGATTTCTGCAGTTGCTAACGTTGCAACTGCAATGGAAAAATACGGTGTTCCTGTGATCGCTGATGGAGGTATTCGTTATTCTGGCGATATCGCTAAGGCGATTGTTGCAGGTGCAAGTGTGATCATGGTCGGTTCTATGATGGCAGGTACTGATGAAGCACCAGGCGAAGTTGAACTTTACCAAGGTCGTGCTTTTAAGAGTTATCGTGGCATGGGATCTTTGGGCGCTATGGGCCAGACTCAAGGTTCTTCAGATCGTTATTTCCAAGATAAAAATAGCGGTGTGGACAAGTTGGTGCCAGAAGGCATTGAAGGTCGTATTGCTGTTAAAGGTCCACTGACAAATATTGTTCATCAGTTGATGGGTGGCGTTCGTGCTTCAATGGGTTATACCGGTTGTGCAACGATTGAAGAAATGCGTACTAAGCCTGAGTTTGTTCGTATCACAAACGCAGGCATGAAAGAGTCGCACGTGCACGATGTTCAGATTACGAAAGAAGCCCCTAACTATCGTATGGGGTAATCGCCTAGGCTTTGGATAGAAGCTACTTGCGTTGTTAGAGCTTTGTTAAAAATTGGTTCAAGATCCTCACTTAGCACGCTAAGCTCCGGTCTTTCGCAAATTTTAGCCTTGTCTTAGCTACGCTCGTTACGGCGATAATTGTAGAATTTAAAAAGAAGTATTATTGAGTGTTTGTGTAGCAAATATGAGAGGCATGGATGCCGAGCTTAAGGCTACAGGGACAAATTGGCAGGAAAGCCAATTTGCACAGCTTTAGCTGCCCGTAGGGCGAAGTACATGGATGTACTGAGTGATAGTATTTACGCCGTTTTGCGGAATAAATACTCAATCATGCTTCGATCAATTTAGATAAAAATTTTAACCTGCTGATTCGTCTGCGGGTTTTTTCATTTTAGAAAGAGATGGTTATGACTGACATTCACGCTCAGCGTATTTTAATTTTAGACTTTGGTTCTCAATATACTCAACTAATCGCGCGCCGCGTTCGTGAGTTGGGTGTGTTTTCTGAAATTCGTGCATGGGATATGGATGATCAGGAAATCATTGATTACGCACCACAAGGTATTATTCTTGCCGGTGGTCCTGAATCAGTAACTGAAGATAATTCTCCGCGCGCTCCTCAAGCAGTATTTGATCTGGGTATTCCGGTTTTAGGTATTTGCTATGGTATGCAAACTATGGCCGAGCA
Organism: Oleispira sp.; assembly: GCA_002708475.1. Classification (GTDB taxonomy): domain Bacteria; phylum Pseudomonadota; class Gammaproteobacteria; order Pseudomonadales; family Oceanobacteraceae; genus Oleispira. The sequence continues at coordinate 26,301 of PAOL01000010.1, forward strand.
ATTAGGCGGCAAGGTTGAGGGTTCTGATCTTCGCGAGTTCGGTTATGCGCGTATTAAAGCGGAAGGAGCGTCTGCTTTATTAAAAGATATTGCAGATCATGTTGAGCATGGTGATAAGTTCCTTGATGTTTGGATGAGCCACGGCGATAAAGTAACGCAAATGCCTGAAGGCTTTGAGTTGATGGCATCAAATGATTCTTGCCCAATTGCAGGTATGTATCACGCTGAGAAAAATTATTACGGCGTTCAGTTTCACCCAGAAGTAACCCATACATTGCAGGGCGAACGTCTACTAGGCCATTTTGTTCACGATATTTGTGCGTGTGAATCTTTATGGACACCAGCAAAAATCATTGAAGACCAAATTACTCGTGTACGTGCACAAGTGGGCGATAAGAAAGTTCTTTTAGGTCTTTCTGGCGGCGTTGATTCTTCTGTTGTTGCGGCGTTATTACATAAAGCCATTGGTGATCAGCTAACGTGTGTTTTCGTTGATAACGGTTTGCTTCGTAAAAACGAAGGTGACATGGTTATGGACATGTTTGCCGATAACATGGGTGTTAAAGTTATCCGCGCTGATGCTGAAGAATTATTCTTAGGCAAGCTAAAAGGAATTTCTGATCCTGAGTTAAAGCGTAAAGCGATTGGTAATACTTTTATCGAAGTTTTCGATGAAGAAGCGACAAAAATTAAAGATGTTGATTTCTTAGCGCAGGGTACGATCTATCCTGACGTTATCGAATCCGCAGCGTCTAAAACAGGTAAAGCTCATGTGATTAAATCACACCATAATGTGGGTGGCTTGCCAGATGACATGAAGATGGATCTTGTAGAACCTCTTCGTGAATTGTTTAAAGACGAAGTGCGTAAGATGGGTCTTGAGTTAGGTTTACCATACGACATGGTTTACCGTCACCCATTCCCAGGACCTGGTCTTGGTGTGCGTATTTTGGGTGAAGTTAAAAAAGAATATTGCGATATTTTGCGCGAAGCGGATGCGATCTTCTTAGAAGAGCTACACAACTTCGATTGGTATCATAAAACGTCACAAGCGTTTGTTGTGTTCCTTCCTGTTAAATCAGTAGGTGTTGTGGGTGATGGCCGTCGTTACGAGTGGGTTGTATCTCTACGAGCAGTAGAAACTATCGATTTTATGACTGCGCGTTGGGCACACCTTCCATATGATTTGTTAGAGAAAGTTTCTAACCGTATCATTAACGAAATCGAGCACATCTCGCGTGTTGCTTACGATGTAAGCTCTAAGCCTCCTGCTACGATTGAGTGGGAATAACTTAGCGCTTAGGAAGCGTACTTCCTGCTAAATAATTCGACTGCCCAAGGAGCGAAGCGCCGTGAATGCGTGGAGCGACTGGGGCAGGCCGGCGGATACTACAGGGATGTTTCCTAAAATCCCAAAAGATATCGAACCTGAGAAATGCCATGACATCAAAACCTCTATTAATAGGGTTCGTCTGCGCTATTACTACCGTTATTTTATGGTCGGGTAATTTCGTTGTTGCACGTGGTCTTAATGAGGCCATTCCTCCTATTAGTCTTGCTTTTTGGCGCTGGGTTGTTGCTATCGTATTTTTGCTGCCTTTTGCTATTAAGCCACTAATGGCGCAAAAATCTTGGTTAAAAGAGAATATAGGGTATTTGAGTCTTGTATCTTTTTTAGGTGTAACCTTGTTCAATTCTTTCATCTATTATGCCGCTCAAAGCAGTAGCGCCATTAACCTTTCTTTAATCGCTATAACCTTTCCTATTTTTGTTTTAATTTTGTCGCGAATTTTCCTAAAGGAAATCATTGGCTGGAATAAGTTCGTCGGAATTATATTGGTTTTAATGGGTGTTTTTCTTCTAGTTAGTAAAGGTGATGTATCGGTTTTAACAGGATTAACGTTTGCTCAAGGGGATTTATGGATGTTGTTGGCGGCATTAATCTTTGCTGTTTATTCAATGCTCTTAAAACATAAGCCTGTAGGGATTGATGTTTCAGCTTTTCAGCTAGCGAGCTTTATTCTAGGTTTATTATTTTTGTTACCATTTTATCTACTAGAGCTTTATTTAGTGCCTATTGAAACAGTGAGTGGCTCAGTCGTTTTAAGTATTCTATATGTTGGGGTTTGTTCATCTTTCTTGGCATATCTTTTATGGACAAAAGCGATTGCTCTTATTGGTGCTGTTAATGCGGGTATGATGTATTACTCAATGCCTATTTTTAGTGGTATTTTGGCAATCCTTATCTTGGATGAGAAACTGATAGGCCTTCATGTTTACAGTGCGATTCTTATACTGTTGGGTATCTTGTTAGCTGTTATTTATAAGCCCAAAACTCTGCGTCAATAATATTGTTGTGCAACTTAGCGCTGTAAAGAAATGTGAATGTTCTATTTTTAATGATCGGTATCTCTAATAATAATTTAATCGGTATAATTGCCGCTTTATTGAACGCTGTAATCTTATTTTAAAACAAGGGTTTTCCATGCAACTACAAGATATCGACAAGGCGCTTTACCGCAAACGCATGAACATCATAATGGCTTGTACTGTTATTGTGCTATTGCTTACGTCACTGACGGTTTCTAATATTCTTATTGCTTCGTTTGGTAGTGAAGTTGATGGTGATAACTTTTGGTGGAATGTTATTGGTGTTGTTTCGGGCTTAGGGGTTGTTGGAACACTGTATAAATTATTGGCTTCTAACCCTTTTATGGCAGAAGTAAATTATGTACGCAGTTTGAAGCGAGAAATGAATCGTATTTATCGCAGTTCAAAGAAGGTACAGGCGGCACTTGCAGAAAATGATGAAAAAGCGATCATTATTAGTTATTTCAATTTACAGGCTTCTAAGCAAGTCTATCAATTGGATAATAATACGCTGACGATGGATGAGCTTAATGAAAAAATACGTTTATTAGATGCTCAGATCGAATCGCTAGGATTGAGTATTTCAACCGACGATTATCGACCCGAGCTAATTAAGCAGCTATAACTAAGCGATTAAGTAATATCACATAGCCAGAAAATAAAGTTTATGCCGTGGTTTTATCCCGTTGCAGAACTAAATAAGTGAAAACCGTCGCGCTAATAAACATGAATAAACTGTAAATGCTCGGTGCCATACTCATGGCGCCGCTTTCTAGAATTGCTGAAGTAATTAACAGCGCTAGTGTTCCATTTTGCATACCAACTTCTAGTGTAATAGCGCGGGACTGATCTTCTTGATGAAGAAGAAGGCGGCCTGCGAAATAGCCAAGGGCCATCGTTGTCAGATTCAATACGATAACTGCGGGTCCCGTTGCAATGGCAAAGTCGATGAGTTTCTCACCTAAATTAACGCAGATGCTAATAACAACAAACACCAGTACGGCAATTGAAAACCAGCTTACGTAACGTTCTGAGCGTTTCGCAAAATCACTCCATTTCGCGCGAATTCCCATTCCTACTAATACGGGAATTACGGTGACGACCATGAGTTTTATCCAAGTTGTCATAATGGGTAATTCAAACTGATTACCTTCACTCCCATAGAAATTGATCGCCCAAACTGCCAGTAGCGGGATAGTGAAAGGGGTTATAAACCCAATAACAGCGGTTAATGAAACTGATAAACCTACATCGGCTTTGGCTAGGTAGCTATAAAGATTAGATGTTGCTCCGCCAGGGCACAGTGACAGGATAAATAAGCCAATAGCCAGTTCACCTTCTAGCCCTGTTAGGGCAATAACAGCGATCGCGATAGCGGGTAAAATAAGCATTTGNCAGATGGCNCCGACGAAAAAGGCTTTAGGTTGCTTTAGTACGCGCTTGAANTCAGCTGGCGTTAAGCTTAANCCTACGCCCGNCATNATNAGNATAATCGCAATNGGNAANGCGACTTGTGTCAGTGTTTGAAACATAGNTTTGATCCAGTTTATTTTTATTATGTCTTTATTATGAGGNGATTACATTACATTGGCTCAGTAAAGGCTGCAAGCTATTGGATTCAAAGGTTAATTGGTGTAGAATGCGCGACCCCTGAATTTTCAGGGGCTTAAATAATCATGGTAGGCAATATTAAAACCTACCCTCAGATAAGCGATCGGAGCGAAATACTTTATGGTAGTTATCCGTTTAAGCCGAAGCGGCTCAAAAAAGCGTCCTTTTTATCATCTTTCTGTTGCGGATGAACGTAACCCACGTGACGGTCGATTTATCGAACGCGTTGGTTTCTTCAACCCAGTAGCACGTGGTTCTGAAGAACGTCTACGTGTTAACGCAGAACGCGTTGAATACTGGATGAGCAAAGGCGCACAGCCTTCTGCACGTGTAGCTAAGTTATTAAAAGATAACGCTAAAGCACAAGCGTAATCTTAGCTTTCACCGGGGAATATCATGGCATCATCACAGCAATCCAAAATGATTAGCGACTCTGACGTAACTATCGTCGGTAAAGTGACGACTGCATTTGGTATTAAGGGTTGGGTAAAGGTTTATTCTTTTACTGATCCTATGAAAGGCATTCTGGATTATAAGAACTGGTTNTTGAAGGTTAAAGGTCAATGGCAGCCTTATAAGGTGAAAGAAGGCAAACCCCAAGGTAAAGGCATAGTTGCAAAGTTTGAAGGTATCAATGACCGNGATTTAGCCTTGGCATTAAGCCANGTNGAAATTGCAGTANTGNCNTCNGACTTGCCACAACTAGCANANGANGAATTTTATTGGTCTCAGCTTGTTGGTTTGAACGTCGTTAATAAAAACGACGAGTTGTTAGGTAAAATCGATAGTTTGTTTAACTCTGGCGCGCCTCACGATGTGATGAGTGTCAAGGGATGTGAGGGCAGTCTTGACCAGCAAGAACGCCTGATTCCTTATGTTGATCAAGTTGTTGGTGAGGTCGACTTGGATGCTGGTGTAATGCAAGTTGATTGGGAAGCAGACTTTTAATTAAGCCTGTTTGTGTGGTGAATCCATGTGGTTTGGAGTAGTAACACTGTTTCCTGAAATGATTCAACCTATGACCCAGTTGGGTGTAATAGGTCGATCTGTGAAGCAGGGTTTATTAAGTTTAAGTATTTGGAATCCTAGAGATTTCACTCACGATAAACACCAAACAGTGGATGATCGTCCATACGGTGGTGGCCCAGGTATGTTGATGAAAATTCAACCGCTAAGGGACGCGATCAATGCAGCAAAAGAAGCGGCAGGTGTTGTTGAAGGAGATGATGTAAAAGTTATTTACATGTCACCCCAAGGACGCAAGCTTGATCAAGCAGGAGTTAATGAATTAGCTCAGCATGACAAACTTATTTTGGTTGCAGGACGATACGAAGGCATCGATGAACGTTTAATCGAGGCCGAAATCGACGAAGAATGGTCAATCGGCGATTTCGTACTCAGTGGTGGGGAGTTACCTGCTATGACGTTATTAGATGCAGTAAGTAGACAAGTAGCGGGAGTTTTAGGGCACGAATTATCGGCCGTACAAGACTCTTTTGCGGATGGTTTACTCGACTGCCCACATTATACCCGCCCAGAAGAATTTGAAGGGCAGGCAGTACCCAGCGTTTTGTTGAGTGGCAATCATAAGCTGATTCAACAATGGCGGCTCAANCAGTCCTTAGGACGCACTTGGCAGCGACGACCAGACCTACTAGACAAGCTAGACTTAAACGACGAACAAATTTCGTTATTAGAGAATTTTAAGAGTGAGTTTGAAGAATCTCACGATTATTAGGGAGCGAGCAATGAGCAACAGAAACGCAATCATTCAGCAAATTGAAACAGAACAACTAAAGCAAGAAGTGCCAGCATTTGGCCCAGGTGATACTTTAGTAGTTCAAGTTAAAGTAAAAGAAGGCAACCGTGAGCGTCTACAGGCGTTTGAAGGTGTTGTAATTGGTAAGCGTAACCGCGGTGTTAACTCTGCGTTTACAGTACGTAAAATCTCTCACGGTGTGGGCGTTGAGCGTACTTTCCAAACTCACAGCCGTTTAATCGATTCTATCGAAGTTAAACGTCGCGGTGATGTACGTCAGGCTAAACTTTACTACCTACGCGAGCGTAGCGGTAAGTCTGCACGTATTAAAGAGAAGTTGGTTAAAAAAGCTTAATTCTTTCTTAAAGAATCATGCGATTTTAAGCAAATCTAAAAGAACGGGCCTAGTGCCCGTTTTTTTATGCCTGAAAATCTGTAAACTAGCGGGAACTTAATAAAGAGGTTTGACTCTTAATGAGTAACCTCACAGCATAACAATACTGTATNTGTTCGATAGAGCATGGAGATAGAATGAGAATATTAGCCGCCTTGTTGACCGTTTTTGCGGTTGTGAACACTAGCTTTGCAGAGAATGCAGTACAGCCAGTGACTGATGCTGCACCATTAAGTGCAGAGCAGCTCAAGGAACAAAACAAGCAGCTTGCCGCAAAGGTTCAAGCTCAAATCTCACAGTCTTTTGGCCAGCCAGTGAAAGTGAAAGAGGTGATTAGTTTAGCGAATCAGCAAATTATTGAAACCGTGCTATCTGATGGTTCTCTTGTGCATCTAACTCCAGATTTAACTCACATGATCTATCGTGGTGAGCTTTATGAATTGTTACCGATGAAACCGAACAATATTACTAAGAATCGTAATAACGTTAAGCGTGAAGGCTTAATGGCNTCGTTGGATGATAAAGACCTTGTTATTTTTAANGCNAAAGGTGAAGAGAAAACNGTAATNAATGTATTTACCGATATTGATTGTGGCTATTGCCGTAANTTGCACGAAGAAGTAGGCCGCCTAAANGATCTTGGNATTACNGTGCGTTATTTAGCGTATCCTAGAGCTGGTGTGACAGATCGTCGTACAGGTCAGCTAACAGGATCGTTCAAGAAGATTAAATCAGTATGGTGTGATGATAATCGCGCCGAAGCTATGACCTCGGCTAAAATGAATCGTACGATCAAGGATAATTTAGAATGTGATGCACCTATTGCAGAGCATATCGCACTTGGTTATGAGGTTGGTGTTAGTGGTACTCCAGCAATTGTTTTGCAAGATGGACGCTTTATNGGAGGCTATATGAAGGCCGATGAGTTAGCTGATATGATCGGTTTAGAATAATTATCAGAACAAATGATTAAAGAAAAGGGAGCCTTTAGGCTCCCTTTTTTTATCCACAGCAAGAATTTTTAGNNCTGAGTAAGTGGTTACTACCTTGTTAAAGCCTAGTTTTATATTTAGTAAGTAATAAAATGCGCCAATCTTATAAAATCTATTAAAAAGTCTTGACTCTTTATCTTGTTATCTAATTTCAATGTGTAATTACTCACAGCACTAAGCATAATGAGTTTATTTATCTTTTTAATTGTATAGAAAGTAAAATAATCCTATTGACAGTTATAACTCATTGAAAATAAAGGAAAAAACCAATTGGTTAAAAAATAACCAATCTAAGAAAGGGCTATATAGAATGGGCTTTAGGGTCACTTTTAAAGTGACTGTCCACTGAGTTATCCACAGAATCTGTGGGTAAAGAAAAAAAGCCTTATTCTATGGGCTTTTGCCGCATATCGAAGTTTTTATTGATGATTCTGCTCTTTACAATATTTTGAGAGAATAAAAAGACTTTGTCGCATATTACCTTATTCACAAGTTAGAAAATGATTCATTTTAAATCCCTTTAACTGTCAATAAATTGCTGTCGCCGGAAACTGNAAGCCTAAGATATTGAAAAATATAGATTTTAAAAATAGCCATAATTATANAAATATCTATAAAAGCCTTTAAATACGTGGCCTAGAGCCGCATATACAAAACTTATGCAGNNTTTTATCCACAGGAGGTTGAGCCTTGGCTTCATTGGTATCATTTTTACCGCTAAGCTTGTNTCTAGTTATGAATAAGTTTTTATCAATTAGCGAAATAAAGTTCTTAAGAGGGGCATCATGTCTGCGGTAAAGCCGGTAACAAATAAAGTATTAAAAATCTTACTAATTGTACTGGGGTGGTTGAGTGTCGTTCTTGGATTTATTGGTATATTTCTACCNGTTATGCCGACAACGCCTTTCTTATTATTGGCAGCGGCTTGCTTTGTGAGAACATCGCCAAAGTTTTATGGTTGGTTGGTGGGTCACCCTANGTTGGGTAAGTACTTGTTGTATTATTTAGAAGGAAAAGGCATTCCGTTAAAGGCTAAGTTTTACTCGATTGGTTTGATGGCCATCAGTATGGCCACCACAAGTTATTTCGTACCNGTTATGGCAGTAAAGGTTCTTCTTCCTCTGGTGGGGGTTCTGGTAGCTCTCTACATTGTNCGTCAACCAACGCTCGATCTGTCGCTTGAAGCAAAGGATCAGGTAAATCGTTAAGCCAACCAAAACGCTCTAATAAGCCTTTCATGGGGATATCAAGCCCTGCATAAAGATCAATACGTTCACCATTATACGGATGTTCGAAACTAAGTTGCCATGCGTGCAGTAATAAACGTCCTGCATCAAAGTGATCGCGGAAGTAGCGACTATGACGGCCTTTACCATAGCGAGCATCACCAATGATCGGGTGGCTAAGATGTTTTAGGTGGCGACGTATTTGATGTTTACGCCCTGTTTTTGGCATAACTTCGACTAGTGAATAACGAGATTGTGGGTATTTATCAATCTCAACATCGATTTCAACTTTCGCTAATAGTTTAAAATCTGTAATGGCTTCTTGAGCAGGCTTTATGCGCTCGCGCTTCGCGTGTTTATCAACCGGCGGCACCATAGGGTAGTCTAGGTGAAGTTCGTCTGGCATATAGCCACGAGTAACGGCTAGATAGCGTTTTTCTACATCACGCTGACGCCATTGCTCAACCATTAAACTGGCTGTTTCAGAATTTAACGCGAACAACAAAACACCAGATGTTGGTTTATCGAGGCGATGAACTGGGTAGACACGCTGACCAAGTTGATTGCGTATGAGTTGCAATGCAAAGAGTGTTTCATGGCGGTCTATCTCACTGCGGTGCACTAATAAACCTGATGGCTTATTAATCGCGACTAGATTTTCGTCTAGGTATAAAATTTCCAGTTTCATTTATCATCTAAATACATAAGAATGGTGACAAAATTATAACAAGTTTTCATGTTNAGATTGGGGAATAAGATGTCGTTTACTGCNATTAAGCACGCTTTTATTGGCTTATTAATAGTTTTAGTTGTGGCCATTGTCTTAATTAGGCAAACCTACGTAGAATTTGATGCCTTNCCTGATCGTAGCAGCGTACCTATGCTAGCCAGTATAGATATGGAATTGGTTGCAAACTTACCCAGCCCTCCAGGGAATGTAGCCGTTGCTGATAATGGTGATGTTTTCTTTACCTTTCACCCAGAAGCGAGTCCTGTCATCAATGTTGCTAAGCTAGTTGATGGTCAAGCGAACGCTTTTCCCAGCATGGAATGGCAGCCGGGTGGCTCAGAGCCTCATGCATTTAATGAAGTGTTATCAGTACGCATTGATCAACAACAGCAGCTATGGGTTTTGGACAATGGTAAGCATGGACTCGAAAAAGTTCGTTTATTTGCCTTTGATTTGAACACAGGAGAAATGAACCAGCGTTATACCTTTTCTCGTGAGGAATTTGCACTAGGCTCTCATGCTAACGATTTTCAGATTAGCCAAGACGGNAATTTTATAATCATTAGTGATGCCAGTATTCTAGCTAAAACCCCAGCGTTGGTTATTTATGATGTGAAAAATAATAGCGCACGCAGGATCTTAGAATTGGATAAATCGGTACTGGCAGGAAAGTTTGAGCCTGTTGTTCAGGGACGAAATATGACTATTTTGGGCTTATTTACAATTAACCCAGGTGTTGATGGCCTAGTGCTTGATGCCAGTAACGACTATCTATATTACGCCAGTATCAGCGCTGATAAGCTTTATCGAATTCCTTATGCTGATGTAATTGATGCTAAGGCAACCAATAGTCACTTATCTTCCGCAGTGGAAATCGTTGGCGAAAAAACGATGACAGACGGAATGGCAATGGATTCACAAGGCAATATCTATTTATCAGACTTAGAGCATTCTGCCATTGTGCGAATGCTACCAGATGGCGAGTTACAAACACTTCTAAAGTCAGCTTCTATTCGCTGGCCAGATGGCTTCAGCTTTGGCCCTGAGGGTTACTTATATTTTACTTGTTCGAGTTTGCATCAAGTTATTGGGCATTCACAGGATGAAATAAATAAGAACGCACCCTACCAAATGTATCGCTTCTTACCTCCAGAGGTAGAAGTAGAAGATAGCGAAAATATTTAATATGAAATGCGTATATGAAGCCTCAGATATTCTTGAAGCCCATGTCATTCAAGGTTTATTAGAACAACATAGAATTAGCTCGTTTATTGAAGGCGAACATCTATTAGGCGGCGTAGGAGAACTTGCGGCAAGTCCGCTTGTACGAGTTTTAGTTAACGATGACGATCTTATTGAAGGTACTTCAATAATGCGTGATTATGAATTTAATAATCAGCCATTAAGTGAACAGGTTGGCGTTGCAAAAGGTGGTATGCCAAGACGCGCTAGCTGGTTATTAGCGGCTATGGCATTTATGGTGATAATGGAAGTAATGCGTTACTTTGCTTCTTATTAATCATCGCCGGGCATTAATATAAAATCGGTAGCGCCATAATCAACACCTAATTGGCTTAATAACGCTGTTATTTGTCCTCGGTGATGGGTTTGGTGATTAAATAAATGCTGCAAAATATCGGGTAATGGTTTTATCTGAATTTCATCTTGGCTGTTACTATATTGCAGCTGATCGCCACTGTCTGATTCTCTTAATAGATCACACCACTGAATAATTAGCTCATCAAGTTGCTGTCGAACTAACGCTAACTCATTCAGATCTGTGTATAAAATTTGGTTAAGTTGTNTAGGTTTTGGCCACTTGTCTATGGCGTCATCAATAATAGGAAAAATGACCGCTAAGCGATTTAACCAGAGTAAATCTCCTACCAGAATGTGATTCCACGACCCGGTAATGGATTGAAAAAATATCTGATGATCTTTCATTTGATCGTCTGCGGGTAAGCTCAGACTAGCGTTTAATAAAGATTGATTAATCCAAGCATTGTAGCGCGCATAGCGGCGGTAATGATCTGACCATTGCATAATAAACTCCTAGGCATCATCAAACTTAAATACATCATTAAATTTACATAATAGTCTATTAATATTTAAGCACGCTTTATGATGCTGGCATAGTAGCCCTTGCTTTATTATGATGAATGGAACCAATGTTAGGACGACACAAAGCATGTTAGTCAGATTACTATTCGCTTTAATCTCTACGGTATGGCTGTCTCAAGCCTCGGCAAATTTTGTCGCGTGGAATACAGACGAAGAAGGCCCATGGTTGGTGCAAGAAAGTGAGCACTTCGTGATTACTTATCCTGCAAGCAATGCAACATTAGCGAATAAGTCTCTAAATATTGCTGAGCGCGTTCATCATGAACTATTGCCTTTTTTTGGCGGAAGTCCTGAAGAAAAAACGCAAATGGTATTAGTGGACGATTTTGATGTGTCTAACGGCTGGGCAACCTTTTTTCCTTTTGCNCAGATTCGNTTATATACCAGTCCGCCNGATAGCATTAGCGGTTTAGAAGAAAGTGATGACTGGTTGCATACATTAATACGTCATGAATATGTTCACATTTTACATATGGAAATGGCATCCGCTAGTCCTGANTTTTTGCGTGATATATTTGGGCGAGTCGTCGCTTTCTTTCCACATACAATGACGCCATCGTTTATGTTGGAAGGTCTTGCCGTATATTTAGAAACTAATGAAAATCTTGAATACGGACGTTTGCAAAGTTCATATTATGCAATGCAAATGCGTATGGAAGTTGCGAGTGGTGAGCTTAAAGGTTTAGGTGAAGTCTCCGCGCCGTTAAGAGAATGGCCATTAGGGCTAGATTANTTATACGGTAGNTACTTTTATGAGTTCTTAGCAGAAACTTACAGTGATGAAAAAATTAAAGCGTACTTACAAAATTACAGCCGACAAATAATACCCTCAATCATGCAAAATACAGTTGCTGAAAAAACATTCGGCAAAGATTTTTCAGAGTTATGGCCACTTTTTGAAAACTGGCTAAATAATAAATTCAGTCCACAAATAGATCAGTTAACTAACACTGCGAAGCAGTCTCATTTAAATTCTTTACGAGGGAAGAAAACCGCTTATCAAGCNGGANCTGAAGCTCTATTTCAAGATGTGAGTAATAGCCAAGGTAATGACTTTTATTTTATTGCTAATAATGGGGAAGACACTCCAGAGTTAATACGGTCTACTCAGTCACATGCGACGGAAATACAAACAGGCATTGTAAACACCGTTATAGCTAAAACTGAGGATGTGATTGATGTTGATGTTAATCAGCAAGGCGATATAGTTGCGAGTCGATTAGTCAGTTGGGCAGATGGTCGAAATTGGGCTGATGTGTATTTACTGAATAAAGGTGAATGGCAGGCACTAACGCACAAACAGAGATTGCGCAATGTGCGTTGGTTNAATNATGAATGGATGATTGCAAGCCGNAAACANNTAGGNATNAGCCAATTAATANNANTAAATNAATNGGGNGANNANAAANTNCTGTGGCAAGGTGCTGACGAAAAAACAGTGCTGGGTGATTATGATATTGCTGATAGTGGCGACTATCTTATTGCTTCAATAAAACGCAGTAATCAGGGTTGGAATTTAGAAAGATTTGATTTAGAAAGATTANACCNAGCTAAATTCGAAAATCACAAAAAAACATCTTGGCAAACTATTGTAGAAACGACAGCTATTACAGAAAGCAAAGCGATTGAAAACAGCCCACAAATTTTAGCGGATGGACGCATTTTATTTAGTGCAGATTATAATGATGTTTATAACTTATATCTGCTTAATCCAGAAACAAAAAAACTTCAGCAATTAACCGATATGTTAGGAGGAGCNTTTNCTCCAAAATTAGTGTTATCGTCAGATAAAAACCAAAAAGACCGCATCGTTTTTCAAGCGTATACCGATGAAGGCTTTGAATTCAGAGAAATNNAATTNNATTCTAAAAAGCCTATTAAAAATTCACCTACTTTAGAATCAGAAGGTCAACTANATTACCCTGATCCTTATACGATAGACGTTGANAAAAGCATCGCAAAAGACTACGAGCCTTGGTCAACCTTAGCTCCAACNTGGTGGNTACCNACTTNNCANTCAACTCCAGAATATANCCAGATNGGNTTNATGACTTCNGGNACNGATGCNNTNGCTAGNCATGTATANAGCGCNCAGNTNGCGGTTGATTTTGAGTATGACTTAGCAGAGGTGAATCTTTTATATACTTACGATAATCGTTATCAACTTGTCTTTAATCGCAGCAACGATTATATCGATGTCGCAATAAATGGAAACGAAGATGAAGACGTTGATTACATTGTAGAACAAGATCAATGGGTCTTTGCACGATTAAATATCATTAATGCACTTGAAGATCAGCTTTCGTTAAATGCAGCAATCGTAATACAACAAGAAGGCAGTATTAAACGAGATAATCTATTTCAGCCACACTGTTTAGATGGCAATTTTGTACTGCATTCCCGCTGCGAAAAAAGTCTTACTGGCTTAGGACTGCGTTTTGATAATCGAGAAAGTTATCTTAATAGCCCAGGTTATTCGTATGGCCGTTATCTAGATCTAGTGATAGAGACCAATGAACTATTAGAGAGTGATTACGAAGGGCAAGTTATTCAAGCGCAATGGTTAGAGGTATTTGATTTACCGGGGCGCCGCTCGCTGTCACTGCAAACACTCTGGGGCATGACGGATAAACAAGGCGAGCAATTTACCTTGGGCGGAGAAGATAGAAGCAATGAGAGTAGTTTATTTGGCCGTGATGATCTAGCTTTACGAGGTTATGCATCATCAACCCTTGGTGGTCAATACTACAATATCAATAGAATAAACTTCACGCAGTGGTTAGCTCGTATTGAAAAAGGTTGGCAAAACTACCCAATCGCCATTGGTGATATCTCTGCCAAAGTATTTATGGATTATGGCAGTGCTTGGCAAGACTCTGCATCGGCTGAGTATCTAACAGGTGCAGGCATAGAGATAGATGTGGAGGTATTAGCATTTTATAAATTGCTTGTACCAGTTAGTTTTACCTATTCACATGGTTTTGATGGAGTGCTTGGTGAAGATCGATTTACGCTAGGGGTGAGCTTGCCTTATTAGGCAAGCTTTAAAGTGAGACTATTTTTAAAGTATTACTTTTGCCTTTGTTGCTCGATCATTGTCTTTAATTCACGAATCTCTTTTGCTAATTCATCCATGGTGATTTTACCATCGGCTTCATCTTGAGCAGCGCGTTCCTTAGCATGTTCATCTTCTAAAACATTCACCACAATACCAATAACCATGTTCAAAAAAGCGAAGGCAGTTAGGAATATAAANGTTAGATAGAAGATCCAGCTTAACGGGTAAACTTCCATAGTTTCGTACATCACGTCAGTCCAGTCTTCAAATGTCATTACACGAAACAGNGTGAGTAATGAAATGGCAATATCACCCCACAGCACTGGGTTTACGTTAGCAAAGAAGGTGGTGCCTACGGCAGCGTAGATATAAAAAATAATAAACATTAATAGCAGCACGTAACCTAGCTGGGGCATTGCACGTAATAGTGAATTCAACAGCATACGCAANTCAGGAATGATAGAGACCATTCTCAATACTCTGAAAATACGGATTAAGCGGCCAATGAGTGCCAANTCACTGTCTTGAANTGGCACCAANCTAATCACAACAATCAAGGTATCAAAGACATTCCAACCATTATGGAAAAAGCGCTTTTTATTTTCTTCCGCGATAAATCGAATACTGATTTCAAATAAGAAAATAAGCGTGATAGCAAAATCAAGCCATGCTAAAGCCGTCATAAAAGGTGCAGGTATTGGGTAAGTTTTTGCACCAATTAAAACGGCTGACAGGATTATGATACTAACAACAAAGAGTTCAAATATTTTGTTGTTACGCAATCGCAACGAGGCACTTTGAATTTGATCAATATTCATAATGAGTTACTGTTTTTTCAAATACGCGCTAACCAACACGATACGTGTACCGTTTACTCGGCCTTCAACGTGTAAGGGGTTGTCAGTAAGGGAAATCCCTTTCACCATGGTGCCACGCTTAGCGGTAAAGTTTGCACCTTTAACCACAAGATCTTTGATTAGCGTAACGTTATCGCCAGCTACCAAAGGCGCGCCGTTACTATCACGGGTCGTCTCAGCACTGAAGTCAACCATACCCGCTTCGGCCCATTTTTGAATATCGTCTTCAAAATACATCATATCGACAAGATCTTGTGCCCAATCTTCGCCTTTTGCTTTTAAGGTTTTAAGCTGACGCCAAGCCATAACTTGTACAGGCAGTTCTTGACTCCACATACTGTCATTCAGGCAGCGCCAGTGGTTTCCGTCTAAAGTATCTGGATTGTTGATCTGGTCAGTACAGGTAGGGCATAACATAACACTCTGTTCAACAGAGCCATCGCTGGGTGCAACTTCAAATTTAGCAACAGGGCCATCGGCTCCGCATAATTCACACTTGTTACCACAGCGAGCTAATAGGGTATTTTCAGTAGTCATAATTAATGCCTTATAAATTTTGCGGCTATTATGCCAGCACTTGGAGCTTAGTTGTAGATAAAGAGTACTAGATTGATAGGAAAATGACGTGTCAGAATAGGCTTAAATTCAATTGATGGAGTTTAAGCCTATTGATGTGTTGGCAATGAGCTTATGACGTCAATTCAGCTTCTTCAGCTGTATTTGTCTTTGGTGGTTCATCCAAGGTAGCTTCAAATGCGGTTAATCGCTTATACACAGATAGCAATTCAACAATCGTTGGCCATGAATTAACCAAATATTGAAATGAATTACTTACTTGATTAAACGCGGTAAGAATTTGTTGCAGTAGACCAAAAGTAATTGCGCCTATAGCAATGGTCGGTACCAGCANAATAAATACAAAGATATTATCAGCTTGTAAGTACAGGCTTCTCGCGACATTGAAGTACATGTAATGAAAATACAGGCGGAAGTAATTTTTTCTTACATTATCGAATAACTCAGTGACTTTAACCGGTTGTGCGCGATTATCATCGTCTTCGCCATACACTAACTCTTTACGGAAAGCGGCTTCTACTTTTTGATTGTTAAATTCTAATCCTGGTAAGTTGATTCCGACTAAAGCCAGTAATCCAGTGCCGAATATTGACCAGAAGAGCGCAGCATAGAAAAGTGGNTGTGCAATTTCGCCGACAANCGGTAGTTCCGATACGTATTCGGATAGNACCCAAAGAACCGGTAGGAAGGCGAATAAGGTCATAATCGCTTCTACTAAGGCAACACCTAGGCTTTCCATAATCGTCGCAAAACGCATAGTNTCTTCTTGAATACGCTGTGAAGCCCCTTCAACTTTTCGCAGTTCTTTCCAGTGCTTTGTATAGTATTCGTTCATGGCACTGCGCCAGCGGAATACATAGTGGCTTACTAAAAAACGAGTACCTACATAAATAAAGATGGCTAAAAAAGCAATTTCAGCAAAGATAAATAACAGATCAAATAACTGAGAAGACGCTGATGCTAGCTGCTCATCTGTAACTACTTTTTCAGCAGCGTTTAGATCAGTTGATTTTAATAAATCTTGAATTAAGTCAAAGAAAGGGCGGCGCCAGTTATTAATGGCAACCGAGACTTGGACCGAAAAGTAGGTGGAAAATAAAATAGCGGAGGAGCCTATGATTGACCAAAATTGCCATTTATGAGGAGAAAACTTAAACCAAAAAAGAGCAAATGCTGCGGTACAAGTAAAATAAAAACCATAAAACAACAAAAATGAATTCGTCACGAAATGGCCTAAGCCAATAACTGGGTCAGTATTTGAAATGTCCAGTCCAACTAANTCAGCCATCTGTTGATTTAAGCCATACCAGATAGCGCATGCAACCCCGGAAAATATCAGCACTGATAAAAAGAATAGCTTGGGGTTGGGGAAAAACGATTTAAACATATGAATCAATAACCTATTGTTTGGCGAGAATGTTTGGCGAGCTCATTGTTATNGTTAGAGCTAGCCCGCCATTATAAAGTTCAGCCTATTTATGTTNTGATAAAGAAGGCAGATTAAATTTCTTACTTAATATCTTATCCAGTATTGACTCAGGTAACCAGCGTTTCAGTAATGGCAAGCCGAAACTGCCATTGCCGATCCGAATAGTTGATCTTGGTTTGTTTAATAATTGANCAATTAGTACTTTTGCGAACTCAGATGCAGGNGTTGGATCATCTTGAGANGCGGTAGCNCTNGCTTTAATGGCNTCTTTTAANGGCGCATATAGTGATTTATCGGTAATGCGCTGNAGTACATTAGCAAGAGAGTTATCACCAAATTTAGATTCGATAGCCCCTGGCTGAACGATAATNACATCAACTCCGAACGGTTTTAATTCCATGCGCTGTGCGTCTGATAAAGCGTGCAAGGCTGCTTTGGTTGCGCAATAGGCGCCAGAGAAAGGCGTGGGTGTAATGCCCGAAACAGAGCCAATATTCACTACTTGAGCATTCCTCTCGGAATTCTTATTCGACATTAATAGAGGTAAGCAAGCTTTGGTTAGTTCCATTGGCGCGAAAACGTTGGTTTCAAATTGAGCGCGTAGATCTTCGATGGGCATATCGACGAGTGGGCCCATTGCAGCGTAACCTGCATTATTAATTAACACATCAANNTGATCATGNTCTTGTTTAATACGNGCAANCGCATTATGAATNCTNCTGGAGTCATTTACATCTAGAGTTATTTTTTTAAGCTGATNATTATCNGCTAAATCTTCTANGCTATGAATATTTCGTGCGCTGGCATAGACGTAAAAACCTTTGCTTAAGTANTCTTCGCATAATGCGCGGCCAATACCTGANGAGCAACCNGTGATTAANGCAATNTTCATAATNAANNATTCTCTTTNTTAAANGCGGTATGGTNAAACCANGGTTGNGCTTGCTCTAATTGNTGAGCCAGTTGTAATAGCGTTGTTTCATCGCCTAAAGGCGCCATAAATTGTGAACCTAAAGGTAAGCCAGAGTCAGTCCAATANAAAGGAACTGACATTGCNGGTTGNCCTGTTAAATTAGCNAATTGGGTAAAGGGTAATTTTTCTAAATTATCTAACGCTAANTTTTTAGTCATNCCNGTTTTTAATAATAAATTCTGTAAACCAAAAGCATTGACAATTTTAGTCCCTATTTTATCAGCCAAACCTAATTCAAATTCACCGATGGGNACAGGTTCACTTCCCAATGNAGGTGTTAATAGTAAATCATATTCTTGATGCAGTACGTGCATGCTTTGGCTAAAATCGTTCCAACGACGTTTGGCGGTTACGAATTGTTCGGCGGATATCTTTTTGCCAATGTAGCCCATCAACTTTGTTGTATCTTCAACATCTAAGTTNCTGAAGTTGGTATTTAANANCTTGGCNGCAAATTCTAAATCTGCAGCGACGTGGCCATAATACATAGTCAGATAACTATCGGTAAGATCATCGGCTTTTATATAGGGCTGAACAGCTTCACAAGTATGGCCAAGAGATTCTAATAATTTTACCGTTTGTTCNACGCAGTTAATGGCATCTTGAGTNACNGGNCGNTCAAAAAATGATTGCGCGGTATACGCNATTTTTAAAGGGCGTACAGAGGTCTTTAAGCATTCAAGATAACCGGATTCTTTTTTTACCGGATANGGCGTGCTGCCATCNGGNCCATTAATTACATCTAGCATGGCAGCGCTATCTCTCACCGAACGGGTTANTACATGTTCGGCTGCTGCNCCATCCCAGAANTCACTGTAGTAAGGNCCNGTTGGTGTNCGCCCACGAGAAGGTTTTAATCCGAACAAACCACAACATGCAGCAGGAATACGAATAGAGCCGCCGCCGTCACCGCCAGAGGCCATAGGAACAATACCAGCTGCAATCGCTGCTCCAGAACCGCCACTAGAACCTCCTGGGGTATGGTCCAGATTCCAAGGATTNCGAGTAGGGCCAAAGGCTTTGGGCTCCGTGATGCCCATTAGGCCGAACTCAGGAGTATTCGTTTTACCAAAAATAACGACGCCTGATGATTTATAGCGTGCAACCAGTTCGCTATCACTCGGCGAAATGTGCCCTTTATAGGCCGCAGAACCGTTGCTCATTGGCGTTCCGGCAAGTGAACCTAATAAATCTTTTAATAAAAACGGTACGCCAGAAAATGGACCGTCGGGTAAGCCTTGATCAATTTGTTGCTGACCATAGTCATATAACTTTGTGATAATGGCATTGATGTTGGGATTTTCTTGTTCCGCGTGTGCTGTGGCGGTTTGTAGTAATTCAGTAGGGCTGATGTCTTTATTTTTAACCAGCTGGGCTAATCCCATAGCATCGTAGTTGCGGTAATCTGTAAACATGAAAAGACCTTAAATAAAACGGCAGTTTTTTATAATCAACTGACTTTACCATAGGCCTGTTAAATTCGATATTTTACAAGTTAGAAAATTGCTGACCATGAATATCAATAGCAAGAAAAGGTACTTCTTGTTCTTTTAGCCAAGGTAAGCCTTTTTGTTCTGCTAGCATTGTCAGTGTTGCTAAACTTCCAGCGACTAAGCATTGTGGGGCTAATATGCTGATTGATGCCCAGTGATTTACTGGCCAGCCAGTTGAAGCTTTGAGTATATGACAGTAATGCTTACCTTTTACTTGCATAAAGCGTTCATAATTGCCGCTGGTGGCTAGCGCACCTTGGTGCAGTTTTATGGTGCTGATGGCTTTGTTGGGATCTTTAGGGTTACGAATGCCGATTGCCCAACCTGATTGATCTTCTTTATCCCCAATCACTCGAATATCACCGCCTAAATCAATGAGCCCATGTTTGATGCCCACTTGTTGGAATATTTCGGCAGCGCGGTCAGCAGCGTATTCTTTACCAAAACCACCAAAATCGATTTCCATTCCTTTTTTAGGCAAGAAAATAGAATTCTTATCCCACTTAATACTTGGCCAAGATATTAATGGTAAAAGTTTATTGATGATCTTTTGAGAGGGCAGATTTTGTGATTTAAAATCCCAAGCGGTTCGTAAAATTCCGGAGCTAATATCAAATAGACCGTCACTTTCTTGATAACAAAATTGGGCATAATTTAATAAGCCTGCCGTTTCGGCATCAATTTCGATCTCTTTTTTTCCTGAGTTATTATTAATAGTTTGCAATAAACTATCTTGCTGGTAACGGCTGTATTTTTTTTCAATTCGCACCACCTCATCTTCTGCTTGCTGACAAGCCTTCAATATTAGGGACTCATCTCCTTGTAAAATAAACTTACAAGGAGATGCCATGGCGGTAAATTGATGTAGGTGTGTTTTCATATTTTAAAATTGATGATTCTAAAATTGATAGTCTACGCCCGCTGTAAAAGTTGAGAAGTTCACCAGCGCCGGAGTTTCATCACCGCTGGACTCGAATAATGCTAAATCTTCTCGACTATAATACTGTTGCCAATCAAAATGCAAAGACCATTGTGAAAATTTAACTTCACTGGTAAAACCAAATGTGAATGCGCCATACGAAGATAAACGAGCATCACTGGAGTTGAATTGATCACTTGGCGGATTTTGTTCTAGTGAATAAAAATCAGCTTTGGTTTGAGTATAGTAACGCACCAGTGGTGTGGCGATAATCTGATAATTCGAGATTTCAAATTGCTGAGCCCACTGTACATCGATAGTGTGTGATGCCACACCCCAATCGTCATTATAATAACGATAGTTACTGAGTATGGCTGCTCCATCCAATACATCCATAAATTGTTTATGCTGAGCACTCAGTGTTAATTGTTCTCGGCCACCAGGGCGTCTGTCATCAAATTTATACGGATCGGATAAGTAACCGGATAAGCTGGTATAACCAATGCCAACTTGCAGTACGCTGTACTTGTTAATAACTTGGCTGACACCTTCGTAAATAGAAAAGCTACTTTTCTTTTTCCCATCAGCTTCTTGGCGTGCAGACGATAGGTTTGCGTCCGTTGGCTTAATTGTGTCATTCGATAGTGACATGGAGCCAATGAGCGTCGTATGTTTATCGAAGATTTCTAAGCTTCCATCAACGCCTATCGCAAGCGATTCATAATCGTTTTCAGTGGAATAGGCGAGTAATCCTCCTGCGGTTCCATCTTTAAAGTAT
>PAOL01000011.1 GCA_002708475.1 Oleispira sp.
AGGCAAATCTCGATTAACGCCCGTTCCATTAATAACAGCTAAACGCACCCCTTCCTTAGAAGATAACTCCGAGCCATTTAGTAATTCATAAGAGATTACTGGCACAAAAACATTTCGCCATTCAAGCTGCCCCAACAACCAACTTTCATGCTCACTAATCGCAGTAGGCTCACGATACGGAATAATTTCTGCTACCGTAACGTTAGGTAAAATAAGTTGTTTATCGCTTAAAGGGATCAGTAAGCTAGCTACTTCAACTACATCATCCTGGGTTATTACTTCTACACTCATGCTTATCTCATCCACTGCGTTTGTAAATAATTTACCAGCTGAGAAGCCAATTGTCTTGGGGTTCCGATATAAGAAATACATCCCGTTGCAACTGCACTATCAGGCATCGAACTATTTGCACAACTTTCACTATTTTGCGCCCAGATTACGGCTGGACTTTGACTGATTCTAATGACAGCTTCAGCGCCATCATTACCCATACCACTAAATAATATATAACGTGCTCGAGCACCATAGTGCTGCGCAGTATTTAGCATCACCTGATCAACAGATGGGCCATAGGGCCCTGGCCAAGCACCATCTTTACTCACAGTCCTACCTTCAATATCAAATGCAAACTCATGCTCCACTGGTGCTAGCATTACCTCTCCAGTGTTAACTCGCTTCCCTTCAGCATAAGGGACCATCGTAATTCCCGCATGTCTTCCTAATGTTTTCACTAATGCCTTTTGAAACCTTGCATCTATATGCTGGGCATAAATAAATCCGACAGGAAGNCCTACTGGCAAATAGTCGAGAAACTCCTTCACGGCATCNGGGCCACCTAAACTNGCTCCAAGNACCCAAACATGCTCTGCGGGCGAGCCAAGCTCGGTATTTTTAAATATGCTAGGNAGTAACGGAGTAGCTTGAGAATCAGCGTTATTGTTATTACATTCAAGCNCATCAATATCATTNTGATCGGCAATAGCCAATAAAGAACTATCCGACAGCAATTCTTTCATTTTAGAAAAGAGTCGCTTTTCCCACCGAGGATAACTTTCACAGTGTCTCTGCGGCGCTTCGCCCATGCCAAATAAAACAGGAGCGTCACCATCAAATAACGTATCTAACCATTCATGATGGTCTGCATCATCGTCTAGAATATCAACGACCCAGGCATCAAGATCTGGAATTGCATTAACGTCATTCTTAAGCATTCTTTCAGGGTCTGCTGTTAACGCAACATTAAAACCAAAATGCATTAATGATGTTTTTAACAGGTGCTGCTGCAAAATATTATCGGCAATAATGCCAATTTTTGCAGCAGCATTGGTATGACGCATACTAGTGCTCTACCACCTCGGCCAATAAATCTTCAATGCTAGTAAGTAACTTATCCTCTTGGAAAGGCTTACCTAAGTATTCATTAACACCAATGGAGAAGGCTCGACTACGGTGCTTATCACCAGTACGGGATGTAATCATAATAATCGGAATATGCTTCAATCGTGAATCATGTCGAATTACCGATGCAACTTCAAAACCGTCCATACGTGGCATTTCGATATCCAGCAGCATCAAATCCGGTATATGATCTTGCAAGGTTGCAATAGCATCAACACCATCTTTAGCTGTAAACACCTCGAAACCATTTCGCTCTAGTAATCGAGTTGTAACCTTTCTTACTGTTACGGAATCATCAACTACCAAGATGCGCTTTTGTCTTTGCTCAAGCTCTTGACGCTTGCCAGCTTCAATCGCATCCAGTGCTTTCGCCTGTTGATATTCAAGATTGCTCTGGTTACGAATCATTGCAGGCAAATCAAGAATGATAACTACACTACCATCTCCAAGAATTGTCCCACCNGAAACACCCATTACACTACTAAACTGAGCACCCAGTGTTTTTACAACAATTTCACGGCTGCCTAATAGTGAATCCACTTGTAATGCATAAGGTGTCTCACCTTTAATCAGCAATACAGGTGTTGGCATTCTCTGCCCAACAAACTTTGGTTGTGCTTCCGTACCTAACATTGTACCTAAGTACTCTAGGCGGTGATCTGCTCCGCCGTACTCAAATGTTCTTTCAGCAGACGGTTTCTGGTAGAGAGCTTCTAGCTGATCAGTCTGTACTCGCATAATCCCTTGAATACTATCCAACGGAACAGCGTATAAATCATCACCGACACGAACCATCAATGCTCGGTTAACCGATACTGTAAATGGTAATCGTATTTGGAACTCTGTCCCTTCGCCTGGAACCGAATCAATAAATAGCGTACCACCCATNTGTTTGATTTCGCTATTTACAACATCCATGCCCACACCACGACCAGAAATCTGAGTCACTTCCTTAGCAGTAGAGAAACCGGCATGCAGAATAAACTGCATAATTTCAACGTCAGTTAATGCGCTATCTTCCGTCATCAGGCCGCGTTCTATAGCCTTACTTCGAACGGCATCAATATCGATACCATGACCATCATCTTTCAGTGTAACAAGTACATCGCCACCTTCTCGAGAAATGCGTAACTCAACATTACCCTGGGCAGGCTTAGCAGTCTGTTCTCGCGCCGCTTTATCTTCAATACCATGTCCGACCGCGTTACGAAGCATATGTTCTAGCGGTGAAATCAAACGCTCTAAAATGGTTCTATCCATTTCACCATCAGCGTTGAATACTTGAAACTCAACTTGTTTATCAAGCTCTTGACTGATCTGTCTGACAATACGACGAAGGCGAGGTACTAAGCGCTGGAAAGGTACCATGCGNGTTTGCATCAAGCCTTCTTGTAATTCTGTATTTACACGACTCTGCTGTAACAACAGAGTCTCNGCATCACGGGTTTTATCCGTTAAGGATTCTCGAATATCCAATAAATCCGATGCAGACTCAACCAATGAACGGGCAAGCTGTTGCATATGAGAATAGCGATCCATTTCTAATGGATCGAAGTCATCATAGTTAGGTGTTTGACGNTCTTGACGGAATAAAACTTGTGCTTCAGTTTCAATGTCGAGTCGACGTAGCTGATCACGCAAACGCTCAAGCGTAGAATCCATTTCTTCCAACGAGTAAGAGAAATCTGTTACTTGTTGTTCNAGTCGACCACGAGAGATTGANGTTTCACCCGCGAGGTTTACCAAGTTATCTAATAGTTCAGCAGAAACTTTTACCATTTCTTGCGGACCACGACGACCTTGCTGCGGCTTGTTTTGCGCTTCTTGATCAAGCTGCGTTAATACTTTTTCTGGCTTTTGAGCAGGAACAATATCTGTAGAGGCAGCATCAGCAGATTCTTCCGTATACTCTGCATCTTCAATAACGTCATTTCGCTTAAACGGCACAACATTAGTATCTGATAACTCAACAGAGCTACTATCAGCGCCCGTATCTGCAGAGGAAAAGTCAGAATTTTCATCATTCGGTGCCAGCTGAATTGTTTCAGCAGGTTGGCTCAAGCTCTGGCTAATACGCTCTATACTCGCAGCCAATTGATCTTGACGCTGATAAACATGCGTAAAGAAATCATCATCGACAGCAACTTCACCCTGCTGCGCTTTAATCATCCAGGCTTCAAACTCATGCGCCAAATCGCCAACGTCGGTTAAGCCGCCCATGCGTGCACCACCTTTTAAGGTGTGCATAATACGTTGCACTTCTTCTGTAGCGCGAAGGTTTTCAGGCGNTTCTTGCCATGCCTGCAAAACACTATCTAGCTCTTGCTGCAGCTCTTGTGCTTCTTCTAAGAAGATTTCAAGGATCTCACGATCACTTTCATCAACATCGGAAGATACTACTTCATTAAATGAAGCCGTATTTTCTGCTTGGTCAATAATCTCTACTGGCTGATTTTCGTTAAANNCTTGNTCGTTATTATCTTGTGCATTATTAAGAGTAGCGCCTTTGGCTACATCTCTAATTCGCTCTAGAACTTGTTCNTCAAGGCTAACATTTTGTCCNTTGCGAATATGTTCAAGCATGTCATCAAGGATGTCGTGATAACCACTTAATAGCTGAATAAGCCCATCTTGATACTGNACTCTGCCATCGTGCAGACCTTCATAAATAGATTCAAGCTCGTGGCATAAATCAGCGACTTCTGTCATCTCAGACATACGAGCACCACCTTTTAAGGTGTGTAGCTCACGCTGCAATTCAGCAACACTTCTNAAATTNTCTGGCTCTGCTTGCCAGCGCTGCANTGCAATACCAGCGGCTTCCATAATTTCTTGAGCTTCCTCAAGAAATATTTCTAGCAGTTCATCATCAATTTCATCTGGTTCGTTAACACTGATTTCAGGAATCAGGTCAATAATCTCAGAAGTGTCTTCTTCAGGAACCTCTAGTTCAGAAGCCTCTGGCTCCATAACATCCAGTTCAATATCATCAGCGCCTAGATCGATTTCTGTTTCTAGAAAATCGTCTTCAACCAACTCAACACTAGGTTGCTTCAATAAAGCATCTGCTTCCTGAAGCTTTGCCAGCACTTCCTCATCGGCAGATAAACTCTGTCCAGCAGCCAAGTAATCAAACATATTCAGCAAGCTTTCATGGGCCGCTAATAATGCTTGTGATAAGACTTCAGGATGCGTCAGCTGTTTTTTCTCTGTTTCTAATATATGACTGTAAAGATCATGCAGTGCTTCAGACAGTTCGATAACAGGTGGTATCTCAGCCTTTTTAGCGCCGTCGATTACTTGCATTAATTCATTATTCAACTGGCTTAATGCTGAATCATTTTCTACATCCAATATCCAGTTTTTAACGATATCATCAGCATCAAGGAGTACATCAACGCCTTGAGTTAATAACTGCTCTAGCTGCTGAGGATCAGGCAACTGCGAGTCAACTTCATCATTTGCGACAGGCGCTAACAATAGTTGCTCCATTTCAGAAACATGAATCAGAAAGGCTTCTTCAGCAGGATTAGGTTCTGTAGCGTCCGTCTCTAGCTGCTCCATACCTAGCTCAATAAGTGCAACACCCTCGACTAGAAGGTCAACTAGACCTGGAGTATTTTTAATTTGGTAGGCGCGTAATTCTTTTACTAACTTCTCTAAAGGAGAAGAAGCCAGTGCTATATGAGTAATCCCCGCCATATGAGCACTACCTTTTAAGGTATGCAGTGCACGCTGCAGCTGATCAGATAGAGCATTGCTGTAATCTGTTTCTTTTGAAAGCGCAATAAATTCAGTAACAGTACTTAAATGCGTTGCTACTTCTGAACGGAATATTTCTATTAGCGTTTCATCAAGAACAATATCATCGGCTTCAACTGCTTCAACTACTTCAACTGCTTCATTCAATCTAAATGCAATTGCAAACTCTTCAACAGGTTCGCCTTTTGATAAAGCATTTGCATACGTTATTAACGGTTCAGTATTAATTGTGGCAGAGCGGCGATTACGGAAGTCTTCAATTAATGCAGGTACGGTTGCGATAACAACATCTATTAGAGAGCAGCCATTATCGGACAAACTNATAGTCTCATCGATCACACGATTAAGCATGTTCTCAACCGACCAAGCAAGCTCACCAATGTCTTCTGCCTTCACCATACGCCCACTACCTTTTAAGGTATGGAAGGCGCGACGCACTGTTGATTGTGATTCAGTATCTTGATGATCNGCACGGTACGTAGGCCAGAACTCATGTAANGTTTCTAAAACCTCTTCNGCTTCTTCCAAGAAGATTTCGATAATCTCATCATCGATTAAATCATCNTCTTCACTTACGTCTGCTGTAACATCTTCTATATCAGATAGCTCTACACTNTCTATAGAATCAACAAGCTGAACATTAGAATCTGGTGCTAACTCAATAGAGTCTTCTACTTGCTCTACCTCAAGCACTTCAATATCAGGAACTTGGAGATCTGAAGTTTCAACTTCAAGAGTTTCTAATTCTGGCTCTTCAAGTTCAACAGTCTCTTCATGACTTTCTAAATGAATTTCTGTTTCTGAAACTTCCGCTTCAAGTGACTCGTCAGTAAAAACGGTCGCTTCAAGAATAGCTATTTCTTCTGCCTTACGATCGTCTATTTCAACCGTTTCTTGCCCTGGCAGATTCGACAATGCTAACTCAGCACGCAGCAACAAATTCTCATCGGCTTCGACTGGGCTATTGGAGTAACGCTCAATATAATATTCAACACTAGTGAGGATATCAGCAAAGTTATCCATCACACTCCACTGTGCTTTTAACCCTTCAGCAATTAGCTGCTGATCAACAAAGTCTGCTGCACGTTGCAAAATTTTTGCAACGCGAGGCAATGGAATCATGTTGATTGAACCTTCGATTGATCTAAGCCAGCCTGGAGCNTCTTCTAATTCACTCGCGTCCCACTGCTTGGCAATATATTCAACAATCGAATCTTTTACTTGTTCTAAAACATTACGGGCTTCATGCAATACCGCTTGCTGAGCACTACTAACGGAGGAGTCTTCAGGACGAGTCTCAACTAAAGTACCTTCACGCTGCATACCAACTAAAGTTGCTTCAACGTATAGCAAGGCCCCAGCAATATCCATTAAATCTGAATCTGCTACATCGCCTTCTTCTAACAAGCGCGTCGCATTACTTTCCTGTTCTTGAAGAACACGCCTAGGCATTCCAAGACCAAGCATGCCCATCGTATCGGAGATTTGTTTGAACGATGGCAATAAGTTANTCAAAGCTTCATCGCGAGATTCTTCACCGCGCATAAGCAAATCGAACTGCTCTTTTAAGCCTCCGATTTCTTCAACCAAAGCACTAACTACACTACCTACGGTGTCTTTATCAGGACCAGAAAGCGCATCACGCTGTGATTTAATCTCTTGCTCACTAGGTAAAGCCGACGAAAGATTAAACTTGCTCTTAACCTTCGCAATTGCACCCGTATTTATTGGTGATTTAGCGATGTAATACAATATATTCTTTAACAGGTCATGCTGTACTGGGGTATTTAATACTTCAATACCCTGATCTTGAATAAGTTTAAGCTGAGCATCTAGTTGGCGTAATAAAGGCTTCGCGCTTTTAGGAACAACGGCTTCATTTTTTAAATACTCAATAAACGCTAATGCAGGTAACCACACCAAGCCTTGAGGTGTTGCCCCAAGTGTTTTATCTAAGCGTGAAAACACCTTGTGCAAATAATCAATCGCTAATGCTTCTTGCTCGCCACGAAGCACATGCAAAATAGCGGATTGCAGCATCTGACGAAGCTTTTTAAGCCACGGTGAAAAACCTGGATCATTAAACTTATCAAGCTGTTCATTAGTTAAAGCAGAAGGTTTATCAATATTAGGAGAGAACAACGCCGTTTCAGACATCAGGCTTTCGCCACGTGCTGCACGTAATTCATTCAATATAGGCAATAGAACAACAGGAAGATCTCGACGACCTACTTTAACGTGTTCTAAATACCCAGGAAGTTGCAAAATGGCCTGCATCAATACTTCAAGAACATCCTGTTCATTAGCCATATCACCCTCAGCCAAAACCTTGGCTAAAGCTTCCATTTCTTCTGCTAATAAAGCGGCACCATAGAACTCAACCATTTGCAAAGTGCCATGCACTTGATGCAAATAACTCAAACAAAATTTGAGACGAGTTCGATCCTGCGTATTTTCTACGTAAGCTTCTAAAGCTTGCTGCGCCTGCTGAAGGGTTTCTTCGATCTCACTTTTAACCCATTCCAGAGCGATGTAGTCATGGCTCATCGCCTAGCGATCTCCTATTGATATATTATGATCACGTCTAACATATACCGACAATTTATNATTATCGATTTGAATTAAATTCGGGTGCTGCCAATCCACCATTTCACCTAGCCCTATAACCAAGATACCACCNGGAACTAAACGATCAGCGAGNGCATTCAATATCTCTTTGCGGCGCCACCGACGAAAATAAATCAATAAGTTCTGACAATAGATAACGCTTAATCCTTCTATAGGAAAAGCGTCTAAATTCAATGCATTCACCTGCGTGAAGCACGTACGATCACGCAAAAAAGGCATGATCTGGTATTCATTATTTCCAATCTCATCGCAATATTGCTGACGATAAGATACAGGCAGCGTTTCCAACTTCCGAATCGGATATATACCCTGCCTTGCCTTGCGCAATACAACTGTCGACAAATCTGCCCCAGTAACAGAGAACTTAATGCCCAATGGGGCGAGACATTCTTCTGCAAGCATTGCCAAGCTATAAACTTCTTCGCCAGAAGAGCAGCCCATACTTAAAATTTCAACTGAGTGATTTTTAGTTTGAGTATCAGCNATTTCTAGCAAATGATTTTTTACAAACATCATCGCATCAGGATCACGAAAAAANCGGGTTTCCTGNACGGTTAAACGATCCGATAACGTTGTCCACTCAATGGCACCACCTGCGCCTGTCGTAACTCGCTGATAGTAATCTTCNTAATCATCACATTCCAACTCACGCATACGAATGCCTAAGCTGGTCTGTAGAAACGATTTTCGATGAGGTGACAAACACATACCAGTNCGCTCTTCGAGCAGATTCTGCCAGCGCAGAAACTGCTCCTCTTCCATATCAGGCATCATGCCAAAGNTGGAACGCTTACTGGTAAATAGATCCGACGGATTGCTCATTTAAACGTTAACCTACAGAGTTTGTTCATTCTCTGGTAGTTTAAAGCCTGCAACAGACTCACGTAGNTTNTTCGCCATGTCCGCAAGGTTACCAATCGACTTAGCCGTCGCAGTGGTACCAGCAGATGTCTGCGAAGTAATTTCTTGAATAACGTTCATCGTATTCGAAATATGACCTGCAGAAGATGCCTGCTGACGAGCAGCGTTGGAAATATTCTGAATCAAGTCAGCTAGGTTTTTCGATACATTCTCAATTTCTTCCAGTGCAACACCCGCATCTTGTGCAAGGCGTGCGCCTCGTACCACTTCCGAAGTTGTGGTTTCCATCGAGATAACCGCTTCATTTGTATCGTTCTGAATCGTTTTAACCAGCGCTTCAATCTGCTTGGTTGCTGCGGCAGAACGTTCTGCTAGACGCTGTACTTCATCGGCAACAACCGCGAAGCCTCGACCTGCGTCACCAGCCATGGATGCCTGAATTGCAGCGTTCAACGATAGAATGTTTGTTTGGTCAGCAATATCGGTAATCAGGGATACAATATCTCCAATTTCCTGCGAAGATTCACCCAGACGTTTAATACGCTTAGACGTCTCTTGAATCTGCTCACGAATGTTATCCATTCCGTGAATCGTTGCTTGTACCACCTCAGCACCTTTGTTCGCGATCGCAACCGATCGCTCCGCTACCGCGGACGATTCCGAGGCGTTTGCAGATACTTGGTCAATCGACACAGCCATTTCGTTAATCGCCGCAGATGCCCCTGCAATTTCTTGTGCTTGGTGTTCAGATGCCTCAGCAAGATGCATTGCAGTTGCCTGAGTTTCTTGNGCAGCGGAGGATACCTGTACCGCTGTTTCGTTAATCGCAAATACCAAAGAACGCATTTGGTCGATCGCGTAGTTTATGGAGTCAGCAATTGCCCCAGTAAAGTCTTCGGTTACTGTCGCCTGAGTGGTTAAGTCACCATCNGCCAAATCGGCAATTTCATCCAGAAGACGTAGAATCGCAATTTGGTTTTGTTCGTTTTTATCAGCTGTTTCAGATAAATCTTTACGGGTATCTTGATACGATACAACACCCAAACCAACAATACTCACAACCGCCATTAANGCNGATAAATATGCAATCAACTGGAAGTAAGNTAGGTTTTCNGTACTTGTCTGAAAGCNTTGGGTCAAAGTAGATGTTTCATTAAGAAGTACTTGNGAGTCCGCGAAAATNGCATCGGATGCTTCACGCACTTGGAATAACTCAGGAGAGGTTTCAAGAATTTCATCAACCGAGCCGGATACGAACTCAAACAGTTCTGCAATTTCAGCAAGAGCAAAAATAGCTTCTTCGTCAGCAACCTTACTAAGGTTCATTGCCACGTTGCCTTCAATCATACCGTTAAGTACACGACCGAAAAGCGAAGCATCTCGACCAAACGCATCGGCTGCCATTACAGCATCTTCACCACCNCCCAATACTTTGTTAACCGATCGTACAATACGTTCTGCTAACCATGATTGACGTTGCGCNACNGCGACCTGATCNGCTGGAGCGCCACTTTCCAATAAGATCTCTACAATCTCATCATANTCAACCTGCAACTGAGGAATCGTTTCAGCCAATGTCGCGGCAACTTCGTGCAACGAAAGAATAATNTCTTGNGCTTCTACAATTTGGTCAGCGTTGCTTTTTACCTGNTTCCACAGACTTTGCACATCNGTCATAGCGGCAATTTCTGCAGGTGGNAAACTTGTCTGAGAATTACCTAGATTCAAATAACCCCAGCGCGTTTCGAAATTATCACGAGCCTTACGTAACAAAGCGAAAGCTTCGGCTTTACCACCGGCGGCTTCCACGGCGTTCTTTGCTAGTTCCTGCGAGAGTACTCGAAGCTCACCTGNGTGGTTAATGTATTCTTTATCTTGGTTCGCTTTGGTGTTTACGAAAACTGTTACACCCAAGAATGCTAAGATTGAAACAATTAGTATCACAATAAAGAAACCCGATTTAGGGTTACCAAATACTGTGGACCAAACGTTTCCCGTTGTTTTGCTCATTCCAATATCTCCGTACTATTTTGCACGTTTATTTTTCTTGTTAATGCAATTCAAAAATATCATTGCAATAATTTNTCTTAAACAGCAACCTGCAGAAATTCATCTGCCTCTGCTAANTGGGTAAAGCTGAAAATNGGCCAATTAGCNCCATCTCGCTCAAAACCACCCTGAACATAAGGCGCATAATTCGCTTCGACATACATTTGATTACTCATAAGATGACTAGGAAACTGTTGCATACCTAAAACCGCATCCACAAGTAAACCGTTCTGCTGATCACCCTGACCAATAACAAGAACTCTTCGTGTTCGCCAACTGGCTTTTGAAGGCACACCTAGCAAACCCGCCAAATCTAAAATAGGCACTAAACGACCTCGAATATTAGACACACCTAGCATCCAATTTCGAACTCCTGGCACCTTGGTTACACGCGGGGTCTGCAAGATNTCTCCTACCTCTCCCATTGGCGCAACAAATTTTTGCCCTGCCAGCATGAAACCAATTCCACGCCAATACGTCACCGCTTCTGTTTTTTGCGGCAANTCATTTGCGTTATTACGGCTTTTTTTAGCTATCTCAACTAACAGAGCAAATGGTGACATACCCTANCCTGCCATAACCGAGGCAATTTCATCCATCAAACGAGCTGAAGGTACTGGCTTAACCAAGTAACCGCTAGCGCCCTGACGTTTACCCCAAACTCGATCTGTTTCTTGATCTTTAGTGGTAACAATAATAACTGGGATATGTTGAGTTTCCGGATCCTTGGTCAACTGNCGTGTTGCTTGAAAACCNTTAAGGCCAGGCATCACAATATCCATCAATACCACATCCGGCTTTTCTTGACGNGCAAGCGCCACACCGTCAGCGCCATTTTCTGCTGTTAATACTTCGTGACCTTGCTGTTCAAGCATGGTTTTGAAGCTATGCGTTTCCGTTGGAGAATCGTCAACTACTAGTACGCGAGCCATTCTCAAATCACCTCTAAATTATAATTCTATTCACTAACTATTTAACAAAACTGCGAATTGCACCAAGCAACTCATCTTTGCTAAACGGCTTGGTTAAATACTGATCCGAACCTACAATACGACCCTTTGCTTTATCGAAAAGACCATCTTTACTCGACAACATAATGACNGGAGTATCTTTAAATTTAGAATTATTTTTAATCAGCGCACACGTCTGATAGCCATCTAGACGAGGCATCATAATGTCCACAAAGATAATATTCGGGTGTGTATCGGCGATTTTTGCTAAAGCATCAAAACCGTCAGTTGCAGTTATTACTTCACAACCGACCTTTTTCAATAAGGTTTCGGCGGTACGACGAATAGTCTTACTATCGTCAATAACCATAACTTTCAGGTTATCAAAGTTATCGTCCATATAAGAGCCTTCAACCATCCACATTAATATTTTTTTTAGAAAAGCGGCCAGTCTTACGACTCGAGGGACGCTGCTNAGCACCTTTGTAACATACAACGATAGGGCTCCACAACGGCTGAGGNCAAAACTTAGAACTGGTTGGAACAATTAATTCCACTGCAAGAGCTACAAGATAGGGTAAAATCATTTTTTACATTATATTTCATTTTCTGGAGCAAACATGAGCATCAAAGTCGGCATCGTAATGGATCCCATCGAAAATATTAGTTTTCACAAAGACACGTCTTTAGCCTTAATGTTTGCAGCACAAGAAAAGGGGTGCGAACTGTATTATATGGAACAGCAAGACCTCTCCATACAAAACGGCCAAGCTTTTGGCCGTATGGCAAAAACAACGGTCGCAATGAANCCTGATGACTGGTTTAGCAAAGAAGAAGCGATTGATCGTCCACTAAGCGATCTCCACCTAATATTAATGCGCAAAGANCCTCCATTCGATAGCGANTTTATATACAGCAGCTACATCCTAGAGCGCGCAGCGAAAGAAGGCGTACTAATCGCCAACAACCCACAGAGCCTCCGTGACTGCAATGAAAAAGTCTTTGCTACTGAATTTGCAGAACTAATGAGCCCAACGACAGTTACCCGCCGTGCAGATCTGTTAAAAGCCTTCCACGCCGAGCATGGTGATGTGATCTTTAAGCCTCTTGATGGCATGGGCGGTTCATCTATTTTCCGNTTAAAGAAAGACGACCCTAACGTAAGCGTTATTATTGAAACACTNACCAATCANGGNCANCAGCAAATCATGGCGCAGCGNTTNATTCCTGAAATAACCTCAGGCGACAAACGCATATTAATGATTGATGGTGAAGCTGTTCCCTTCACCNTAGCNCGCATNCCNGCGGATGGTGAAACTCGTGGAAATTTAGCTGCGGGAGGCTCTGGCGTGACAATGCCNCTATCAACAAAAGAAAAAGCCATTGCTGACAAGATAGGGCCAATCCTTAAAGAAAAAGGCCTATATTTTGTTGGCCTCGACGTGATTGGCGATTATATTACTGAAATCAACGTTACTAGCCCTACNTGCGTACGTGAAATCAGTCGCGATTCCGGAATTGATATTGCCAGTCAGCTAATCGACTGTTTACTACAGAAGGTGCGCTGTTAAACTAGAGGCNTAAAGTTATCAACGTTAACCANACACGAGACCGCCCATGAGTAGCTCCGCTACAGTTACCAGTGCTGACCGCTTAACCTTTACCGGTTTTTTGGCTGCTTTACTGCATGCTGCGCTTATTCTGGGTATAAGCTTTACAACGACAGACTCTAGCCAGATGCCTTCTACTTTAGAAGTGACACTGGCTAGCTACAAAAGTAACGAAGCACCCGAAAAAGCAGACTTCTTAGCGCAAGAGAATCAGCAAGGCAGTGGCACGTTAGACGAAGCAAAAATGCTAACAACCGATGTTGACGCAGAATTCGATGCGAATAGCATTCAGGAAACATCTCCACAACAGCAACAAGCCAGCGCACCCAAGATTAAGCCAAAGCAATCTAGCTTAGTTTCGACCACCAGCAGCTCACGCTTTAAAACCCAAATCGCCCCAGAACAAGATGCGACCGAACCTACAGACATCCCTGATGGTCCAAGGAAATCATTACTAGAACGCAGCCTAGAAATTGCGAGTCTAGAAGCGAAGCTTGATAACCAGCGACAGATTTATGCTAAAGCGCCTCGAATTCAACGCTTAACTGCCGCCTCTACTCTGAAAGCTAACGATGCATATTATGTAAATAGCTGGCGTCGTAAAATTGAACACATGGGAAGGATCAACTATCCCCGCGAAGCAGAAAACTGTTTCAACCAATGCTCATTACGCTTAATGGTTTCTATCAACCCAGATGGAACCATCAATAATCTGAAAGTATTAAAATCCTCTGGCAAAAAAGTATTGGATGATGCCGCTATTCGCATTGTTCGACGCGCAGCACCTTTTGCGCCATTTACAGAAGAGATGAAGCGAGACATTGATCAGCTAGAAATTATTCGCACCTGGCAGTTCAAAGGCAATCGCTATATGACGGAAGTAAACTAATGACCGCGCCTGATTCTTTCAGCAGCTTGAAACATCACTTCTTAATCGCCATGCCGGCATTAAAAGATTCTTCTTTCGAACACAGTGTCACCTATATTTGTAGCCATGATGACGATGGCGCCATGGGTATCGTGATTAATCAGCCCACCGACCTAGATCTTAGCGAAGTATTAGAGCAGCTTGAAATTGAAGGTGCTCATGGGCATGACCATACTGTTTTATTGGGTGGCCCAGTTCATCAAGATCACGGCTTTATTTTACATAAAGACAAAGGCGACTGGCGCTCTACGCTATCTATTAACGATGATATTCATGTCAGTACCTCCAAGGATATTCTGACATCTCTTGCGCAAGGTACAGGCCCNAGNAAATACAAGGTCGCNTTAGGNTATGCTGGTTGGTCCNCNGGNCANCTGGANCAAGAGNTACTNGATAATTCTTGGATNACNGTNGAAGCCNANGCCGANATTATTTTNAATACNCCCGAANNAGAAATGTACCAAGCCGCANTAAAGCTACTNGGTATCGATGAAGGTTTNCTTAGCTCAGATGCAGGACANGCCTAATGGCANAGATATANGATCACTGGATGGCCTTTGATTTTGGCACTCAGCGNATTGGTATTGCGGTTGGCCANCGCATTACNGGCAAAGCNACACCNATTGANCCCATNAAAGCNCGTGATGGNATNCCNAANTGGGAACAGCTNGGAAAAATAATTGAAGAATGGCAGCCACAAGCTTTNCTAACNGGCTTGCCTTTAAATATGGATGGCAGTGCAAGNGACCTAAGTCGNCGCGCGAATAAATTCGCCAACCGCTTAGAAGGCCGCTTTCATAAACCATCCTTCACCCATGATGAACGCTTAACCAGCTATGAAGCAAAAGGCCGTGTGATCGAAATGGGCGGTAACCGCAATTTTGGTGAAAACTCGGTTGATGGCATTGCTGCACAACTCATTTTAGAAAGTTTTTTGAATCAGTATCAATCTGATCAAAGCGAATAAGGATTCGTTGATGACAAACCCAAATATTGCACTNCCGGATGCTGAAGTATTATGTCAGCANCTNATTGAAGACGTGCAGACATTAATTCGTGAAAAGAATCTACAAAAGCCTCTATTAATTGGCATCCGTACGGGTGGAGCTTGGTTAGCTGAGCGCTTACAAAAAGCACTCAGTTTGCCTGAGTTAGGCATTTTAGACATTAGCTTCTATCGAGATGACTTTGATGAGCGNGGCTTGTCTAGCCAGGNAAAAGGTTCTGAATTNCCTGACTCTATTGAAAATCGCGATATCATTCTTATCGACGACGTTTTAATGAGTGGCCGCACAATCCGAGCAGCCATGAATGAAATATTTGATTACGGTCGACCTGCTAGCATCAAGCTAGTTTGTCTTATCGATATTGGCCANCGCCAATTGCCTATTCAAACCGACTTAGTAGGCGCTAAACTTGAGCTAGAAAGCGGTAAAAAAGTAAAGCTCTCTGGACCTAGTCCATTGCTTCTTTCCGTAGATTAACTTTCCATCGACTCACTTGAAAATGAAACTATTATGACCCGTCATTCAGATCCTACTCAGGTACAACTAACAGCCGATGGACGCTTAAAACACTTCTTAACCACAGAAGGTTTAAGCAAAGCGCTATTAACCGAAATATTAGACCTGGCCGATTCTTTTATCAGCACTCAAGAACGTGCGGTTAAAAAAGTACCTTTATTGCGCGGTAAAACCGTCGTCAATTTATTCTTCGAAAACTCGACCCGAACACGCTCAACATTCGAGTTAGCCGCAAAACGATTAAGCGCGGATATTTTGAACTTAGACATTGCTCGGTCTGCAACATCCAAGGGTGAAACCCTTATGGATACCTTATGGAATCTAGAAGCCATGTACAGCGACATGTTTGTTGTTCGTCATGCTGATAGCGGTGCTGCGCATTTTATTGCAGAACAAGTAACTCCAGGTGTTGCCATTATTAATGCCGGTGATGGACGACATGCCCATCCAACGCAAGCAATGCTCGACATGCTGACTATACGCCGCCACAAAGGCTCCATTGAAGGNAAGACAGTCGCAATTGTTGGCGANATTTTGCATTCTCGCGTNGCACGNTCACAGATTCACGCATTGAAAACTCTGGGAGCGAAAGAAATTCGTGTAATTGGCCCAGCGACCTTAGTNCCGAAAGAAATGACAGATCTTGGGGCAAGCATTCACTACGACATGACCCGAGGCTTAAAAGATGCTGACGTCGTTATCATGCTACGTCTTCAGAAAGAGCGTATGTCAGATGCTTTACTGCCAAGTGAAAGTGAATATTTTAAACTTTACGGTTTAACCGAAGAAAAACTGAAATTAGCAAAAGACGATGCCATCGTTATGCATCCAGGGCCAATTAACCGCGGTGTTGAAATCGACTCTGCNGTAGCCGATGGCGAACAATCCGTGATNCTAAATCAGGTTAGNTATGGTATCGCTGTTCGCATGGCNGTCATGGCAATGGCGATGAGTGGNCAAGCNTCAGAGCAAGCAAAACAAAAAGCAGGAGATAACGCATGAGCACGNTAACNNTAACCCATGCGCAACTGCTGGACCCAAGCCAAGAACTGAATCAATTAAGTGATGTGGTTATTGAAAANGGTCTAATTACAGCCATTACTGCAGCAGGCCAGTCCAGTTCTGAACATGATGAATTCAATACAAAAAACGCTCTGCTTATACCCGCACTGATCGACCTAAGTGCCCAAGTAAGTAATGTCGCCAGTGAAACCTTAGCCGCAGCAAAGGGTGGCATAAGCATACTGTGCACTCAGCCAAGTAGTAAGTCATTCATTGATACACCAGCGGGTGTTAGCTTAATTCAGCAAGCATCTGCTGCTGCGAGCAATAGCCAATTATTACCTTTAGGTGCACTTACACAAGCCTTATCGGGTGATCAGCTAGCCAATATGCACAGCCTTAAACAAGCAGGCTGTATTGCACTATCAAACGCGAGAGCACCAATCAAAAATGCGTTAGTTTTACGCCGCATTATGGAATACGCTGCGACTCACGACATTTTAATCATGCTAACCGCTGAAGACGTTGANCTTAGCGCTAATGGGAAAATGCANGAAGGTCCTACGGCTAATCGCTTAGGGCTAACCGGAATTGCCGAAGTTGCTGAAACTGCCTCTTTAGCACAACAGCTGTTACTGATTGAACTAACAGGCTGCCGCGCTCACTTTAGCCAACTTAGTTGTGGTCGTTCTGTTGAAATGATTCGTAATGCACAAGCTCAAGGGTTAGCGGTAAGCGCAGATGTTGCTATCGCCAATCTAATGTTTACCGATGTAGATGTTAACGGTTTTGATAGTACTTTTAACGTACAACCACCTCTTCGCAGCGAAGACGATCGAAAAGCTTTGTTAGCCGGTGTGAATGACGGAACCCTAGCGATCTGCTCAAACCACCAGCCTAAAGATATTGCTGCTAAAAAAGCGCCTTTCGCGGCTGCTGAATCGGGTATGAGTATTATTGATAGCTGGCTATCTATGATGCTAACCCTAGTGAAAAACAAAGAACTTGAACTACGTGCATTGATCCATGCGAGCTCTATATTGCCTGCTAGAATTCTTGGACTAACTCAAGGAGTACAGGTTGGCCAAAAAGCGAATCTAGTGGTCGTTGATCAAGCTGCTGAAGTTTGTTATCAAGAAGAAACTTTGCTTTCTTCGGGTAAAAACAGCCCAGTATTAGGCATCGATTTGGTAGGAGAAGTTAAGCTTACCATCGCTGAGGGTCGCGAAATTTATCGCGTTTAATCAAGCAACGCTTCTATGCATGTGCTGGCAACACCACAAACAAAAAGAGCTTACTATTTAGTAAGCTCTTTTTGTTTAAGTACAGATCAAAAAAATTGATGCTAATCTTGAAGAGTTAAGCCCTTAGAGGCCTCATCCAACTGATCACTATCCGTTTCAGAACCCAGCTTAATCATCAAACGTAAATCATTAGGTGAGTCAGCGTGAGAAATGGCATCTTCATACGTGATTTCGCCAGATTCATACAAGGCGTACAAGGCTTGGTCAAACGTCTGCATACCTTCATCGTTATTTTTGCCCATTAAAGCNTTGAGTTCATGAACTTCACCCTTTCGAATAATATCAGANACTAACGGGGTATTAATNANNACCTCNACAACAGCACGTCGNCCNTTNCCATCAGGGGTTGGNATCAANTGCTGAGCCACNATNGCTCNTAAATTCANCGANAANTCCATCCAAANNTGNTGGTGACGNTCNGGTGGGAAAAANTGCAAAACGCGATCCAATGCTTGGTTAGCGTTATTGGCATGTAAGGTTGCTAATGCCAAGTGACCGGTTTCAGCAAAAGTAATCGCATTCGACATAACATCAGAACTTCGAACCTCACCAATCATAATGACATCCGGCGCCTGGCGAAGAGCATTCTTCAAACCAACTTCAAAACTCTCAGTATCCAAGCCNACTTCTCGTTGCGTTACGATACAGCCTTGGTGCTGATGAATAAATTCGATAGGATCTTCAACGCTTAGAATATGGCCTTTACTATTACAGTTACGATGACCAATCATTGAAGCCAATGAAGTCGACTTACCCGCCCCTGTTGCCCCCACGAATAAAATCAAACCACGCTTAGCCATCGCTAGATCTTTCACGATGTCAGGAAGACCAAGTTCATCNACCGANGGAATCTTAGTTTCAATGCGTCGTAGTACCATNCCAATNACATTGCGNTGATAAAATGCACTCGCACGAAAACGTCCGATTCCTGTNGCATTAATCGCAAAGTTACATTCTTTATGCTCATCAAATTCATCGCGCTGGCGCTGATTCATCAACCCCAGAACAATGTCTCGGCTCTGCTCTGCTGCAAGCGGACTTTTAGTCAAAGGCATTATTCGACCATGCACCTTGATTGAAGCTGGGACTCCCGCGGTAATAAATAAGTCAGAGGCGTTTTTTTCCACCATGACCCGCAAGAATTTTTCCATCGACATGAGTTATCACTCCGAGTGTATAAACTGCTTAAATTTCGCTTAATTGTTTCTAATTAGCTAGCTACTTTCTAGCTAGCCGTTTTAATTAAAAGTTCTCTGGTATTTTGGCCGTGTCGCGAGCAACTTCACGCGAAATCAATCCTTTACCCAACAGATCTTGTAAACACTGATCCATAGTTTGCATACCTAAAGAGCTACCCGTTTGAATCGCAGAATACATTTGAGCAATTTTAGACTCTCGAATTAGGTTACGAATCGCCGGTGTACCAATCATAATCTCATGNGCTGCAATTCGNCCGCCACCACTCTTCTTCAGTAGNGTTTGCGAAATAACCCCTTGCAGAGATTNCGATAGCATCGAACGCACCATTGATTTTTCTTCNGCAGGAAATACATCAACAATACGGTCAATCGTCTTCGCCGCTGAACTNGTGTGTAGCGTTCCAAATACAACGTGTCCGGTNTCAGCTGCTGATAATGCTAGNCGAATCGTTTCAAGATCTCGCATTTCCCCTACCAAAATAACATCGGGGTCTTCACGNAATGCAGAACGTAATGCTTCGTTAAANCCTANCGTATCACGGTGTACCTCACGNTGGTTAACCAAGCTCTTTTTCGATTCGTGTACAAATTCGATNGGATCTTCAACGGTTAAGATATGATCGTATTTTGTATCATTAATATAATCGACCATTGCCGCAAGAGTGGTTGATTTACCCGAACCCGTTGGGCCGGTAACTAACACAATACCTCGTGGGGTCATCGCTAAATCTTTGAAGATTTGACCCATACCCAAATCATCCATGCTTAAAATCTTGGATGGAATGGTACGAAACACAGCGCCTGCGCCCCGGTTATGGTTAAAGGCGTTTACACGGAAACGAGCTACGCCAGGCACTTCAAACGAAAAATCGGTTTCTAAGAATTCTTCAAAATCCTTACGCTGTTTATCATTCATGATCTCATAGACCAAAGAATGCACTTCTTTATGATCTAGCGCTGGCAAATTAATTCGACGCACGTCGCCATCAACTCGAATCATGGGCGGCATATCAGCTGATAAATGTAGATCCGAAGCGCCTTGCTTCGCACTAAATGCCAATAACTCAGTAATATCCATACTTGTTCCTCAACCTAACCGGGGATTTCGCTTATACTATTTAGTGTCGCTTATTTAGGCGCTCATAGTTCAGTATAGAGAATGATCCACCACTGTAACTAATACCAATTAACCAATCCTAAAGCAGTTATTAATAATGTCTACACTAGAGCAGAGATATCAGGATGTTAAAGCCCATATTTGCTCAGCTTGTGAACAAGTACAGCGTTCAGAAGATGAAATTAAATTATTAGCCGTAAGTA
Organism: Oleispira sp.; assembly: GCA_002708475.1. Classification (GTDB taxonomy): domain Bacteria; phylum Pseudomonadota; class Gammaproteobacteria; order Pseudomonadales; family Oceanobacteraceae; genus Oleispira. The sequence continues at coordinate 20,535 of PAOL01000011.1, forward strand.
AAACCAAACCTGCNCATATGGTTGATACGCTTTATAAATTAGGCCAGCGTTCTTTTGGTGAAAATTATCTTCAAGATGCAGTAGAGAAAATTACAGCCTTACAGCATTTAGATGATATCGAGTGGCATTTCATTGGCCCAATACAATCGAATAAAACTCGAGTGATCGCCGAGCATTTTCAATGGGTNGAAACTCTCGACAGAGACAAAATAGCACAACGGCTCAACGACCAACGCCCGAGTGAACTGCCTCCGTTAAACGTTTTAATCCAAGTTAATATCAGTCGCGAAGAACAAAAAAGCGGAGTAGCACCCGAACACGTTGAAGCTTTCGCGGATATGATCGCCCAATTACCTAATTTATCGCTACAGGGATTGATGTGTATCCCTGAGGCAACCAGAGATGAAGCGGTACTTTCCGCTCAGTTTGATGAAATGAAGCAGCTATCCAATATCCTCGCTAATAATCACCCAGCCTGCACCGTACTATCTATGGGCATGTCGAATGATTTAGAATTAGCGGTAAAGCACGGCAGTAGCGAAGTTAGAATTGGTACCGATATATTTGGCGCCCGTGACCCAATTTAAGATTTAAGGAATTTCCATGAGTAATATTTGTTTTATCGGNGGCGGCAATATGGCCACCAGNTTAATCGGCGGCTTAATTGCACAAGGTCACCCTGCTGATTCCATTAGCGTCAGTGACCCTAATGAATCCCAGCGCAGTGAATTAGAACAACAGTTTTCGATTAAAACATTTTCTGATTGTGCACAAGCAATGGAAAATGCTGACATCGTCGTGCTTGCCGTCAAACCACAAATAATGAAAACGGTTGCTAGTGATGTTGCAATCGCCGGCAANCAATCAGCCAAGCAGCCTCTGTTTGTTTCTATCGCGGCTGGCATTAATTTATTTTCCCTACAAACCTGGTTAGGCCAAGAACAAGCTATCGTTCGCTGNATGCCAAATACACCCTCACTNATTCAGTTGGGTGCTAGCGGTTTATTTGCTAACGAACACACCTCTATCGTCCAAAAGAACCTAGCTGAAACGGTGCTGAAAGCAGCGGGGATTGTTCAATGGGTTCAAAGTGAAGCAGAAATCGATGCAGTAACCGCCGTATCAGGTAGCGGCCCAGCCTATTACTTCTTATTAATGGAAGCCATGATCGATGCGGGTGTCGATTTAGGATTGAGCCGTGAAACGGCCAGCGAGTTAACAATCCAAACCGCGATCGGTGCAGCACAAATGGCAAAAGAAAGTGATGTAGATGTGGCTGAACTTCGTCGACGCGTTACCTCTCCTGGTGGCACAACTGAGCAAGCGATTAATACATTTGAAGGCGCTCATTTACGCGATATCGTAAAAGCAGCGCTTAACTCAGCTAACCGTCGTTCTGGCGAGCTTGCTGAGCTATTGGGCGAACCCCAAACAAGTGAAGAGTAAAAATTTGTATAGATAGAGCTGTTGAAAGACTTATGGGGGTAGAAAATTATCCTCATCGGCTCTATCTTTATAGCATTATGCTGAAGCTTATTTTATAAGTTCGTTTTATCAGCTTGTTTTACAACCTCGTTTCAACAGCGTTTCCGGAGATGTTTATGACCCCCCTTACCCAAGCGGGCATGTTAGTAATTAATACTTTATTCGGCCTTTATTTATTAGTCGTTATATTGCGTTTTTTACTACAGCTAGTAAGAGCTGACTTTTATAACCCGATATCACAGTTCATTGTGAAAGCCACAAATCCACCGCTAATTCCTCTACGTAAGATGATTCCTGGATGGGGCGGTATCGATATCGCATCACTGGTTTTAGCGCTTTTAGTACAAGCCATTGCGATTGTATTAATACTTTTACTCAATGGAATACAGCCTCCGTTACAGGTGGCGTTGTGGGCAGCCATTGGCGTACTTAGCTTGATATTGAAAGTTTATTTTTGGGGCCTCTTGATCACGGTTATCGCATCTTGGATTGCACCGAATTCTTATAATCCTGCGCTTATTCTGATTAATCAGATTCTTGAGCCTGCGATGAAACCTATTCGTAAAATGATGCCAGACATGGGCGGTCTCGATATCTCACCCATCATTATGTTTTTAGGTATTCAAGTACTCGAAATATTAGTCGTTCAAGGATTAGNTCAGGCGAGCGGAATGCCTNCACGTCTTGTTTTAGGCGTTTAAATCGCAACGCATTAGCTAACACAAAGAATCAGGGGCAGATTGCCCCTGATCTTCTCTCCATTTATCGCTATAATCCCCCTCATTCAAACTGTCTTAAGTGTAAAAGCATCCATGCCAGCACAAATTCCAGCCGATAGCGTCGGTATCGTCAGTCCTAAAACTCAACGTTTTGATGAACCGCTTACATTACGCAGTGGCCGAATTCTCGATTCTTACGAACTGATCTACGAGACTTACGGCGAACTCAATTCTGATGCCAGTAATGCCATTCTAATTTGCCACGCCCTAAGTGGGGATCATCATGCTGCGGGCTACCACAGTATGGAAGATAAACGCCCAGGTTGGTGGGACACCAGTATTGGCCCAGGCAAAGCCATTGATACCACTAAATTCTTTGTTGTTTGCTTAAACAATCTCGGTGGTTGCTCAGGCTCTACCGGCCCAACAAGTATCAACCCAGAAACTGGTAAAGCCTATGGCCCTGATTTTCCAATTGTCGCTGTGCGTGACTGGGTTCGTAGCCAAAAACGTTTAGCAGACTTCTTAAAAATTCANCAGTGGGCTGCCGTTGTTGGCGGATCATTGGGTGGAATGCAGGTGTTACGCTGGTCAATCCAATACCCAGAACGCCTGCGTCATGCGCTAGTCATCGCTTCTGCGCCTAAGCTATCTGCGCAAAATATTGCCTTTAATGAAGTGGCACGCCAAGCAATTAGTAAAGATCCCGATTTTCATAATGGTCGCTACATGGATCATGGCGTTGTACCTAAAACAGGGCTAGCACAAGCGCGTATGCTTGGGCATTTAACCTATATGTCTGGCGATGCGATGGAGAAAAAATTCGATCGAGACCTCAAAACCGAAGCGCTAAGTTTTAGTTTTAATCCAGAGTTCCAAGTCGAAAGTTATTTGCATTATCAGGGGCAAAAATTTAGCACTCAGTTTGACGCAAATACTTACATGCTAATGACGAAGGCATTAGATTACTTTGATCCGACAGTTGATCATGATGGTGATCTGGTTAAATGCTTAAGCCAAGCCAGCTGTAAATTCTTTGTTGTTTCATTTACGACTGACTGGCGCTTTGCTCCTGATCGTTCGGAAGAAATCGTCAACGCCCTAATTCAAGCCGATAAAGATGTAAGCTATGCCTGCATCGAATCCGAAAATGGCCACGACGCCTTTTTATTGCCAATTCCACGTTATCTCGATGTTTTCGGCGCTTACATGCAAAGAGTGGAGAAAGATATTCCCGCAATATCTTCTACAAAAGGAGGTCAGTCATGAGCCAAGCGTTAGCCGATTTACGTCCAGATCTATCCATTATTCAAAAATGGGTAAAGCCTAACAGCCAAGTTCTAGATTTAGGTTGCGGTAAAGGCGAGCTACTTAGTTTTTTGAAAGCAGAAAAAAATGTANGGGGNTATGGCTTAGAAATTAACCCNGANAAAATCACNCACTGNATCAAAAATGGNATCAATGTNATCGAGCANAANCTCGANNCNGGGNTNAGTAACTTTAAAGANAACAGCATTGAAACNGTCATNATGGCGCANGCACTNCAAGCCGTCCAAANCCCTGATGTCTTGGTCGACGAAATGNTACGCATTGGNAATCANGCCATNGTNACCTTCCCNAACTTTGGTTACTGGCGAACACGCCTATACTTGTTATTGAAAGGTCGTATGCCGATGTCTGAANCNCTGCCNTATAACTGGTACGATACGCCAAACATCCATTTATGTACGTTTAAAGATTTTGAACAGCTTTGTCACAGCAAAGGC
>PAOL01000012.1 GCA_002708475.1 Oleispira sp.
TCAGCAACAATCTCATGCTGGTTATTGGACTGGTGAAACTGGTGCGCGTCAGCGACTGCTGCAAATGATTGCAGAAGGATAATAATCACTAAAAAAGAGTATATGTACGCGTTTCGCACCTAATTTTTGGCCTTTAAGTTAAGGGCTGAGAGGTAAGTTAGTCTACAGACATTGATGGAAAGTTCAATTCTTTCGTTAATGATAATTCTGAGAATATGTATCGTGATGCTTCCGATCTCGCTTCAGCAAATGATTGATAGTCTGTTGATGGCATCCATTCTGTTTTAAAACTTCGTTAGCACCTCCTATTTTGTGACCGAAATTAGTGTGCCACTGCAAACTAATAGGTAGCCAACTATGGAAAACCTAGACTCTATTATCAATTAGCAGCTGAAAATACAAAAATGATGATTGCTATCTCAAGTTAAGACTATGAGATTTTCCCTGAAGCGCTGGGGAGTAACAGGTTTTCTTGCATAATGAAGAATATCATTATGGCCATATTCAAAAGTGACCTATCTTCTTGAAATGTTGTTGAACAGACATGTATTCCTAACTAGAATCCCCTATATAACCAAATACTTGGTTATACCTTATATAAGGATAATTATCGGAATAACTATATAATGCTTTTAATACACCGCTTTTAGGCCAGTTACGTCAGATTATTTGCCCATCAACAAGCAACTCTAACATCTCTTGCAAGCTAAGTTGCTGAACGGTCATCTACAGCTTACATAACCATATAAATCAGTAAGAATTAGATAGTTATTTTTATATTAGTGTTTATTATCAACTACTTACTTCGATAACCTCATATTAAGGGTTAATATATAATACTGAGACTATTACTTAAAATCTTTGAATCAACCCATCAATAATCACCTAAACTTGAAGCAAGCAACTCGATACCACTTCAATATTTCCGATAATTATGAGACATTATATTATTATGAATTAACAACACTGCATACAATTCACGGTCACGCGTAACTCTATGAATCCACTGCTCAGCTCACCCATTCCAATGTTTGATAATTTGCAATATCTTGCAAGCCCNTTCAANGAAGCNGANATNATTTNTTCNAGGCAAAGCAAATCGACACCCAAAGAAAGCAAAGAAGATCTCTATCACTGCCTAACATTCCTACAAAGTTACAACGGCAGCCAAGCNACCTTTAATAGCTATCGCCGCGAGGTCGAGCGCCTTTTGCAATGGGCCTGGTTTATTCAAGAAAAAACGCTGCCTGAGCTGAGGCGTTTGGATATTGAGGAGTATTTGGAATTTTGCCAGCAGCCCCCGTTAACTTGGATTGGCACCAAGCAAGTGGCTCGCTTCAAAAATAAAGACGGCCAAAGAGTAATTAACCCAGACTGGCGCCCCTTTGTTAGCCAAGTTACAAAAATTGAAAGCCAGTTAGGCCGTTCACCTGATACAAAACACTTCAAGCTCTCCCAAAAAAGCCTGCAGGCTGTGTTTTCAATACTGTCGACTTTTTTTAATTACTTACTGCAAGAAGATTATGGTGAACTGAACCCAGTCGCCCTTATTCGCCAAAAAAGCAAATACCTTCAAACTCACGCCTACAAAGAGCCCATTAGGCGGATATCTAATCTTCAATGGGATTATGTGCTAGAGACTGTTGAGATGAATGCTGCAGAGAACCCAAAGCAGCATGAGCGCAGTCTGTTTATTATGAACTGCTTATTTGCCATGTATTTACGAATATCAGAGCTTGTTGCTGATGAACGCTCTACCCCAACCATGGGTGATTTTCGTGCAGACGCCGACAATAATTGGTGGTTACAAGTCACAGGTAAAGGGAATAAAGTCAGAATGATTACCGTTTCTGATGACATGCTGAATGCTCTTAAACGCTACCGTACACATTTAGGCCTGTCCGCCCTACCTCACATCAGTGAACCAACACCTATGATTGCAAAGGTAAAAGGTAGTGGCCCAGTAACCAGTACACGTCAAATTCGCTTTATCGTGCAAGCGTGTTTTGATCAAGCCTATCAAAGAATGCGCGAACAAGGCCTTAAAGAGGAAGCACTAGAATTAAAAGCAGCAACGGTGCATTGGCTGAGACATACTGGAATTTCAGAAGATGTTAAGAATCGGCCGAAAGAACACGTAAGAGATGACGCAGGACATGCAAGCATGGCGACGACAGATCGATATATTGATACCGAAATGCGCGAAAGACACGCAAGTGCCAAACACAAAAANATAAANCCTGAGTAATTAGCCTTCATATGGNATCAGGNTTGTCGGAAACATAGCGATCCTTTCCTTTTTCTTTCGCTGAATATAAGCAGTCATCTACTCTTTTAATTAGATCACCCAGCTCTTCATCTTTTTGACAGGTAGCAACTCCCATACTGACAGTAATGTGATTAACAGTAAGGAATTGCTCGGTCCTTATGGCNTCTAAAATTTCATCAGCCAAAACGGCTGCGCCAGAAGAGTCTGTATCTGGACATATTATTAGAAATTCTTCTCCACCCCAGCGAGATACGAGGTCACTGCTTCTTAACACCCCGAGTAAGACAGTGGCGAACTGCATTAAAACCAAATCCCCCGTGCCATGACCATGTGTATCATTAACTGCTTTGAAGTTATCAATATCCATTAACATTACCGAAAAGGTATCACCTCTTCTGCTGGATCGCCTCACCTCTGAATTCATTGCGCTCATAGCGTGTCGTCGATTAAACAAGCCAGTTAAATAATCCTGCCTCGCATGTCGACTGAGCTCAGTAATGAGCTGTCTGTGCTCAGAGACTCTCCGGTATGAGAAAACACTTAAGGAGATAGAGATAGTGATAAACAAAGGAATAATTTCATCTAACTCATATTCCTCATGCTCTGATGAAACCTTATAAAGCCACTCAAGAACATCAAATTGAAAGAAAAGTAATAGACACAATAGATTGAACAGAACCAGAATTATCAACTCCCTAGTAATTGGAGATAACTTTTCTTGCACCTCCTCGTCAATCATCAACCTCACTCCTGCGTAGTTTAATTACCAATAGATCAATTATTGCTCACTATTTGCTCTCNCAGCAACTGAATTGAACCTTTTAGTGACTCAAAATCATCTTTTTCCTTATTTTTTCCTAAAATTTGCTGTTGCAATATCAACTTTTCATCTCTTAGTGATGCTAACAAGGCATTATGCTGAACGTCTCTTTGATTTGCGTCTTGCTGAACCTGCGTAACTGTATCTTTCAGATACTTAATCTCGAGCTCTTGTTTTGACGCTAGCTGATCTTTAGCTTGAAGTTCTTTTTGCAACAAGTCATTCCTACTACTTAGTGCTACTTGCTGCTCTTTAAGTTCATTACGCCCTTGATCAAGTAAGCGCATAAGGCGATTCTCAGCTAGCTCAGCCGCATCCATTAGCGATTTTTTCTGCTGTAAAAGCTGCTGCTGCGACTCATTTTTATGGTCCGCAATTTGTTGCTGATGCTGTTCAAGCAGGCGAGTCTCTCGCTGCTGTGCTGAATTCTCAAACTCACCAAGAGCATTTTCATAATGCTCCTGTTGCTCTTTAAGCCGCTCATTAAGTGAAATTTCAGCCTCCTTTGAGACCTGTAACTTTAATTCTAGCGCGAGATTTTGCTGGCTCTTTTCGTTAAGTTCAGATTCCAGCCTTGAAAGCTCAGCTTCCAGGTCATGATTCGCTTGCTGACTCAGTTCTAGCTTATCGTTTAATTCAAATTCCATATTCTGCAAATTATCTGAAACAAGGCTATTCATCTCAAGCAGTGCATTCTCTCTTTCTTGGTCACGCTGCTCAACTTGTTCTACATATCCAGAAACCTGCTGTTCAAGCATGGTCGCAACTTGAATCAATAATTCTGCCGGTACCGATGGAGCAACTTCGCGCACTGGCTGCAACTTTCGCCAAGCCTGAATTAACGGGTCTATTACTGAGAAGCTACCACCTCCAACTAAAGATCTAACATCATCACGATTCCAAGCTCGATCTTGTAGTTCCAATTGCTCGCAGGCATCAAACACAGCTTTAGGGGTCGCTTTTTTCATACTCATAATTGTAAACCTGGGCCTTTAGAGGGTTATAACTCATTTAAAATCAGTTTAAATGAATCAAACCTATTTTGTAAGGTTTAATGTGTACAGTTAACCTTACACAATTAGAATATAGAATATTAAATTCATGATTAACCCTATTATCATGAATTTATTATATTTAACTGGTAGAATTGAGCACGCAAACTGTCGCATTGAAGTTCGACCTAAAAAATTGATTGCAGAAACCCTACATTGCGAGCTTGTAGGTTGCGGCTTTAGCCCGACAAGTACGCGTAACTAGAATCAGCAAAATGAATATGAACCCAATAAATATCCATCAACTCCAGCCCTTCGAATCACTTCAACTCCCTAAACACTTAACAGGTAATGTAGGCACAAACCGCTACGACAAAAAGCACTGCCAGATTAGCGCCACCAATGACTGGCAAGCCATTCAATGCTGGCTCAACGAATTTTATGATTCGCCTCAAACACTTAGAAACTACCGCAAAGAAGCCGAACGACTTTTGCTCTGGTCTATTAATCAGCGCCAAAAAGCGCTCTCCGATCTTGGTCGTGAAGATTTTCAGTTTTATCAGGAATTTTTAGTAGACCCTCAACCTAGCAATATCTGGTGTGGCCCAAGAGCTGAGCGAACAAGCCCAANGTGGCGGCCATTTAAGGGNCCTTTAAGCGATAATAGCCAACGCCAAGCGCTTATTATCATCAATGCGCTGTTCAGTTATTTAGTAGATGCTGGGTATTTAGCAGGCAACCCTCTTTCATTAATCCGACGACGCAATAGAAAGCTGCGCCCACAAGCGGATCAAGCCATTAGTCAACAACGCTATCTCGACCATAAAACCTGGGAACTACTAAAAAGTTATCTCGCCACTCAGCCCAGAGAAACACCAAAGCAAGAAAATCATTTTCAACGTAATCGTTTCTTATTTCACTTACTGTATTTAATGGCGCCACGCGTCAGTGAAGTCAGCAGCCATAGCATGAACAGCTTTCGCTTGTATCGAGGACAATGGTGGTGGTTTGTTCTAGGTAAAGGAGAGAAGCAAGGTAAAATTCCCGCAAGTGATGAAATGCTGTCGGCGCTTGTACAATATAGAGAGCACTTAAACCTTACATCTTTACCAGAAGAAAATGACACATCCCCATTATTGCGAAGCATTAGCGGAGGCAAAGGCATCAGTGCCAATATGGTCTATCGCCAAGTCAAAAGCGTTGTTAAAGCCGCAGCCGAAGATATTCGTTTAGAAAACCCTATTCAAGCGACTATTTTAGAGAAGGCTTCAACCCACTGGTTCCGTCATACATCCGTTACTCACGGCGATGATGCCGGAATTGATCTCAAGTATCTAACCCGATCAGCTCGCCATGAAAAAATCGAGACGACGGCAATATATCAGCACGCTGAAGATGATCAGTGGCATAAAGCATGGCAGAAGCTTAAATTCTAACCAGTTTAAGTTCTAACCAAAGCCTCAATTTTGACGTATAATGCGCCACCCAATTTTTACTACGATGACAAGTCCTGCCAATCAGCAAAGCCTTTGCATCTTTTTTATATGAGTCTGTTATGAAGTTTGTAGCCAAGTATTTTCCCGAAATCATCATGAAAAGCCGCCCTGTGCGCAAGCGCTTCGTGAAGCAGCTGCAAATGAATATTCGTAACTTAGTCGCTCGCAATGGCTTCAAAGCCGACNTTCAAGGTCAGTGGGATAACTTGTACGTTGGCATTAATAGCGACGATCCTGCTATTCGTCGCGCAATGATCAATATCCTAACTCATACACCTGGCATCGCATTTTCATACGAAATTGAAGAGCATGATTTCGATACCATGGATGATGCTTACCAAATAATTAAAGCGGTTAACGGCCCGTCACTTGCCGGNAAAACTTTCTGCGTTCGTGTTAAACGTCGCGGCACCCACGATTACAATAGCAACGATGTCGAACGTTATATTGGTGGNGGCTTATTAAAAGAAACTGATGCAGCAGGCGTAAAGCTTAAAAACCCAGATGTTGTTGTTCAAGTAGAAATCAAGGATCAAAGCTTATTCGCAATCAAGCACCGCTTCGAAGGCTTAGGCGGTTATCCGCTAGGCTCCCAGGGAGATACACTATCTCTTATGTCTGGTGGTTTTGATTCAAGTGTGGCCAGCTATATGATGATGAAGCGCGGTATCAAAACACACTTCTGCTTCTTCAATTTAGGTGGCAGCGCTCATGAAGTTGGCGTAAAACAAGTTGCGTATTACTTATGGGACAAGTATGGCGGATCACACAAGGCTCGCTTTATTAGCGTTCCTTTCGATGGCGTTGTAAAAGAAATTTTAGAAAATGTAGAAGATGGCCACATGGGCGTAGTATTAAAACGCATGATGTACCGTGCGGCAGAACTTGTTGCCGACTCAGTGAATCTTGAAACATTCGTTACTGGTGAATCAATCGCTCAGGTATCGAGCCAGACGCTGACCAACCTAGCCGTTATCGATAAAGTTACTGACAAGCTTGTCTTGCGCCCACTTGTTGTTATGGATAAGCCCGAAATCATTAGTCTTGCTCGTAAGATTGGTACTGAAACGTTCGCGGCAACCATGCCTGAGTATTGTGGTGTGATTTCGGTTAAACCAACAACTGAAGCTAAAATGGCGAGAGTATTAGCTGAAGAAACCAAGTTCGATCTTGCAGTACTTGAAAAAGCCGTTGAGGATGCATCTCATCAGTTTATTGGCAATCTTGTAAAAGAAGAAAATGATTCCCTTGAAGTAGCATGCATTACCCTGCCTTCTCCTAGCGATATCATTGTCGATATCCGCCACCCGAACGAAGTTGAAGATGCCCCTTTAATCTTGAACCATAACGACATTATTAATATGCCGTTTTATGAATTAGAAACGCGTAAGGGCNAATTCAAAGAAGATCAATCTTATCTGTTCTATTGTCAGAAAGGCACAATGAGTAAAATTCATGCTCATCATTTAAATAAACAAGGCATGGATAATATTAAAGTGTATTTGGAAGAGAAGCCTAAGATGCTAGATAAGGCCGCTGAAAAAGCAAAGAAACGAGCTAAGTTTGAAGCTGAGTTAAAAGAAGCTTTAGATGAAGAGCTGAANGGCTGAATGCGAGCTTTGTCGGGCTAAAGCCACGACCTACTAATACTCACAAATATATATTCTTCTGTAGATTGGTCTTTAGGCCAACTTTTTAATATTGATAACTTATCGCGCCAAAGTCACGATCTACAATCAAGACCTTGTTTAAATGTAGGTCGAATATAAATTCGACCTACATTCCAAGTACTTCAAACAACTGCTATTACAGCTGATAACCTAACTCAAGAATAACAGCAGGACCAGCAACCTCAACAAAGCCTGCATCAACATATTCAGCATCTAACAAGTTAGACGCAGCCAATGCGACGGTAAGATTTTTATCTTCATATGCTAAACGCAAATCAAGAATTTCATAATCATCACTATTAAAACGACTTTCATATTTGTAGGTCGTTAGGAGTGAATAGTTATTATAAAAATCAAAACCCGCATGAAGTGCTGTTTGATTTTCTAACTGTCCGTCAGTATTTTTAAGNACTGCCAGATCCGTTTCAATTGTTTGAATTAAACGTGTATGAGTTAACTTTAAGGTACTCATCCCCAGATTAATGGCAGAAAATGCCGATGCATCAAATTCAACATCAAAACCTTTTGTTTCGTTATCACCATAATTACGAGCTATATATGCTGAAGCTGCAATTTCTTCTGCAGTAGTTCTTGTGAAATCGATAGCATCAGTCGTTTCTTTAAAGAAAATACTGGCAGTAATATTTACATCTGTTGAATTCAAACGTATACCGACTTCAGAGCTAGTTGTTTTTTCAACATCTAAACTTTCAGTTCCTTGGTTTGTCGACATATTCAAGTACAAATCATTCAATGTCGGCGTGCGAACAGATTGCCCAGCATTGGCATAGACTTCTAAATTCTCAGTCACCAAAGCATCAAGACCAATTACCGGTAAGACATACTGCTCTTTGCTATCGTAATCGAAATAAGAGAGATTACCTGTGAGGCTTATATTATTACCGATGGCTTTCTTATAGTTTACAAAGGCACTAGCAAAGTGACGACCATGAACACCGTCTCGNGAGCTTTCCATATTNTCTTGATCGGCCTCTGCACCAATCGTTAACGCACCTAAACGATAATTAAGACGCGCCTGGTTTGCTTCTGTTTCGTGTTTATTAGTATAAACATTTGCACCGATATGCGTATCGTACATATCAAAGTGATTTCTCCAGCTAATCGAAGAATTTAACGCGCCGCCATTTTCAAAACGAAACTCATTCGTAGCATAGGCATGACGCTGAGCGGTAGATTCACGTGCATTTTCATAGGTGGTGTTACCCGTATAAAAACGGTACGCACCAAAATCTTTTTCGATATAACCAAAAGCCACTTGTGTCGTTGCTTTCTCAACCTGATGCACAACACGATAACTGCCCTGACCTTGGCGAGAATCGAGATCTTTATTAGCAAGGTATGAATCAGAAGCCGAGTGATAGCCACTTAAAAATTGACTATACTCACCCTCTGTTTTTGCAAGGCTTAACGCGTAGCGTTCGTAGTCATAGCTTCCGCGCTGTAGATTAACACTCGCTTTGCGACCGGTTTCAGTTGTAATCTCTTTACGGCTGACAATATTAATAACCCCACCGTTAGAACTTGGACCATACTGTGCTGCACCAGGGCCTTTAACGATCTCAATGCGCTCAATGTCTTCAAACGCGATTGGCAAATCAAAATTATGATGACCTGTTTGCGGGTCATTCATACGCATACCATCAAGTAATACCAAGGTTTGCTCATATGAACTACCACGAATACCAATATCAGCCTGAACACCTGAGATACCACGTTTACGTACATCAATACCGGCTACATATTCCAGCGCATCAATCACATTATTCACAGGAAGCTTTTGTAAATCGGCCTGCTCAAGAACCGTCACATTAAAAGCAGCTGCGGATACAGGGTCCGCATATAGACGACCCGTTACAACTTGAGAATCTAGAGTATGAGAAACACCATCAGCCTCATTTGCTAAAGTAGACGTAAAAGGTAAGCCAGCAAGTGAAATCGCTAAGGGTAAAAGTAAACGTGTGGTATTTTTCATGGAGATATTATTCTTCAATATTATTAACATTCATCTAATACTACCATCTGAGCTAGAAAACTTAAGCGCGCTCAATCCGGACAGTAATCTACTGGGCAAAAAACAAACAACTTGTACTAAAACTCTTAATATTGCCAGGTTCTAATAGGCTAATTTTACAATGCTGCTTTTATAGGAAACGTAAATCGATAAGAGTATTAATGCGCCCCCAATGAGCAATCTAACTATGTCAGCTTCTTCTGAGAACAATACGATAGACGCAATTACAGCCACGGGGATATAGCCATTATTCATAACCGCAAGCGTTGCTGGTGATACTTGCTTACTTCCACTGTTCCACAAATAAAAGCATAAGCCAGATGCTATTACACCTAGATATAGCAATACCCCGACCTGCTCTGTGCTAATAGATATAACTGACAAGTCTAATTGCGGGAAGGTAACTAGGCTGGCAAACAAGGCTGCTCCCAAATACATCCACGCCATATTACCTGCATTACTGCCTTTATCGGCCCAACGCTGGTAATTCCACTGGCCGATTGCGAACATAATATTGGCAAGCTGAAGGATTAAAAAACCAATAAAATACGCTTCCTGCCCGGGTGCTTTAAAGACTATGACGGCTGCCCCTGTAATACTTAAAATAACAGCCACTAAAGCCATTGTTAGTTTTTTAGGCTCTCGGCTAGCTTTATCAAATATCGTATTAAGTGCTATCACATAGAATGGAGTGAAAATTGTAAATACAGCAACTAGATATCCCGGTAAGTACTGATACGACTCTATATAGGCAAGATACATAATGCCAAATTGAACAACACCAAGAAGCATTAATCGTAGACGCATTTTTTGGTGCGACACTTTTAAGATAAAAGGCATAAAACATAAAAAGCATAAAATCAGACGTATGCTTGCAACCAGTCCTGAATCAAGACCTGTAAGCTTCCCTTTAATTAAACCAAAAGAAAAAGCCCAAATGATGGATACCGCGATTAAGCGCCACATACTTTTTTACCGTAGACATTGAATTTTAAAGTGGTGCACATCCTACTCAGTTATTCTTAGCTTATCTATATGAGACCTGAAAACCGTTAAACAGTTGTGCGTGTTTTAAGCTATTTGACCTGTTAGAATTGCCTCATATCTTTATCAAACAAATTTTGGAGAGCGCAATGGCTCGTTTCATCAGTTTTAATATTAATGGCATTCGTGCACGCCAACACCAGCTTGAAGCTGTAAAAGAACAACTTGATCCAGACGTTATGGGCTTGCAAGAAACAAAAGTACATGACGAAGCATTCCCTCTTGCCGATGTTGAATCTATTGGTTGGCACGTTGAGTATTTCGGTCAGAAAAGTCACTATGGCGTTGCTCTAGTTTCTAAGAGCAAACCTACTTTTGTGCAAAAAGGCTTTCCTACTGATACTGATGAAGACCAAAAACGCCTTATTCACTGCCGCTACGAAATTGATGGGAAAACAATCGATGTTTTAAACGGTTATTTTCCTCAAGGTGAAAGCGAAACTCATGAAACAAAATTTCCTGCCAAAGCAAAATTTTATGCTGATTTAAACAATTATTTAGATAATGAATTAAAAACAGCCGAAAATATTTTGATCATGGGAGATATGAATATTTCTCCTGAAGATACTGACATCGGCATTGGTGAACCTAATCGCAAGCGCTGGTTAAAAACAAAGAAGTGCTCTTTCTTACCGATCGAGCGTGAGTGGTATCAAGACCTTCTATCTCGTAATCTAACTGATACTTATCGTAAACATTACCCAACTAGCAATGATAAATTCAGCTGGTTTGATTACCGTTCAAAAGGTTTTGCCGATGAACCTAAGCGCGGCTTAAGAATCGACCATATTTTAACCACACCAAAACTAACCGAAGTCTGCACTCGTGCAGATATAAGCTATGATATTCGTGGTATGGAAAAACCTTCAGATCACGCGCCTATTTGGTCAGACTTCGATTTAGATAAGCTATAAAGTTTGTGATAAATATCATTAATTATCAACGAACAAATGTTAAACTTACCGACTGATTCAATGTCATACATTTTAGTGTCATATACAGAAGGTAAGTAGAACATGAGCTTAGAATTATTAGAAACGTTAGAAGCAAAGATCCAAACTGCACTTGAAACAATGGAATTACTTAATTTAGAACTTGAAGAAGAAAAACTTCGTAACAGTGAACTTGAAGAAACCAATAAGCAACTTATTGAAGAACAAAAAGCTTGGAATAATAAAGTAGCAGGCTTAGTTGAATTATTACGCGAAGATAGCACTAAAAATGAAACAACTTTAGCTAGCTAAGAAGTTGATTCGTAGTCTGTAGGATACACCTCAAGCAGTCCTTGCTTGGGGTTATTTAACTGCTCAACCATACATTTCGCCACAGCCCCTCCTTCTACTGCACGAAATTTCTTAAGCTTCCCCTGAAGAATCGGATTTAGCATTTTCATAATCGGTGCGGATATAGCTTCAGCAAAACGAAAAGCCTTACGCTTCCCCATTAGTAATGACGGCTTAATAACAATAACCTGCTCGAACCCTAAGGACTTAACAGCTTGCTCTACCTGTCCTTTTATCTTTGAATAAAAGACGTTTGAATTTACATTTGCATTAATTGCAGAGATTACCATCATACGTTTAACACCAGCTCTCTTTGCTGCCTTAGCTGAAGAGAAAACTAGATCATAATCCACATGAGAAAAAGCTGCGCGAGAACCAGCTTCCTTGATTGTTGTACCTAAACAACACACAAGAATATCTGAGTCTGGATTCGAATCACATTGATCCTGCCTACTATGTTGTAGTTCAGGTTGCAGCCGAGATTGAAGGCGAGAACTTGATCGAAAATTAGAGATTAATTTTGCAGTTTCATAATCATAAACCAAGTCTGTTTTAATAAAACAAACCTGCTGATTAAATGCTTCTTGCAACTGGTTCACTACTTCAGGTTTATTCCGCCCAAGTACTAAGATTTGATGAATAATCTCTGAGTTTTCCGCTGCCGCCAATAACTGAGATAACAGATGGTTACCGACTAAACCTGTGGCACCTAATAGGATAATGCGCATGTAATTACTCTATTTAAGCTCAGAATATAAAAGGGCTTACAATTAAAAAAATCAGGATTCAAAAAGCTCAAGCTGTTGCATATAATTCAACCAAGCACGCGCACTATTACTACTACCAGGCTCAGATAAAGCTTTAGAAAAATAAACTTTAGCCATTTTATAGTTAGCCAATTCAAAATAGCTGTTGCCCTGCATTAGAATTGCGGTGCCTACTTTTTTCCCAGATAAACCCAACCCTAACGATTTTTGATAGTTTTTAATCGATCCCGAAAAATCACCTTCATCGAACTGCAGTTGAGCAACACGATAATATAGGCCAGCAGCTTTATTCTTATTTTCGAGACCCTCATCTTTCAAGCTGTCTCTTTTAGAACGATCACTTTCAAGCTGCTCACTTAGAAGTGCCGCATTTTCCAATGCCAAAATCGCTGATTTTCGCTCACGCCCCTGAATCCAGGCTGATGCTAATAATGACCAATTAGATTCACTTAACTCAACCAAGTTTTGCTGTAGCATTTCATATAAAAAACGTCCGCCACGCTCAGGAATACCTTGCGTGACCAAAAGCTGAACTAAAAGGATTAGTCCATCTTCCTTTTTGAGCCACCCACGAACATACGCAATCTCTAGGACTTCTAATGCTTTTTTGGGTTTACCCTGCAGCTGATATAGCGATGCTTGCTGGAGCCAATATTCTTCTTTTGATTCATTAATTACAATTAACTGATTTAGTAAATTAACAGCTTCTGGGTACTGCTTTAACTGATAATGCGCTGCCATCAACATTTGCAGCCAGTTTTCCCTAGGCTTAGTTGATCGAGCAATACCTTCCTTTAACCAAGGAATCGAACCATTGAAATCACCTTTCACCTGGTATGCAGATCCAAGGGTAATGTAAGCCATAGAGATGGTTGATTTTTCTTTTTCTGCTTCTGCAGCTTCGATTCTAGGTTTCAAAACTTTAATCGCTGCTTCTGTATCACCATCCGATAAATACAGCTGAGAAACGTTAGTCGCAATAGAGACCGCTTGAACTGCTTTCAGTGCCTCCAGCTCTAAGGCTTTATTAAAATAGACAATGGCTTGTACAGTATTTTCTTGAGACAAATGAAGCTGGGCATGAATCTGGTAGGTTAAGGCCAAACCAAACCCCGGTGATAGATCAGCCTCAAGTTCTAGAAGTTCTGTTTTTACCTCGACATGCTTACCTTCAGAAAGCAGAGTTTGAATTTCATTCAGCTTTTCGTAAGTTCTAGGAGATAACGACTGGTTAGCACTTGCTGAAACAGAAGTTGCAAGTGCTGACAGCATCAACATGGAGTATAAAATACGCATTATTTTCATAATCACCCCTTATCCAAAACGTAATCAAGGGTTTGGGTTACTGTTTGCGGCTGGGGTTTGCCATCAATGATCTGTGGCTTAAATTTATATTTATACAAAGCACGAATCGCAGAACGTTCAAAAACCCCGCGAGGTTTCGAGTCGATAATTTCTACAGAATCTACCGTTCCCAAGGCATTAATTTCTAAGCGCGCTTTTACAAAACCTTCGATATTTCTTCGCTTCGCTTTACTTGGGTATTGTGCAGGCATACGAACCAGTGGAATAACATCACCGTCACCAAAGCCCATACCAATTTGAGCGTCACCCAATAAGCTTTTATTGGCTAACGATAAGTCTGGAGTAATGTTTGGCAACCGCATTGCAATTTGCTTCATCGGCGTATTTTGCTGAGCAGTTTGCTGAGGAGGCATTGGTGGCTTCTTCGGCTTAGGTGGCTCTTTCTTTTCACGCTCCTTAACTCGGCTTTCGCTATCTTGTTTCAAGCGAATAAAATCAATGACAGTTTGCTCGCCAAGATTTTTATTCATTTCAGCATCGGTAGTGACCATGCTATTCATTACCGCAAAAATACTGCCGGTAACAACAACGGAACATAAAAAAGCGACAATCAATTTCATATCGAATCTAGCTACCCGATGTTTCTGCGGAGATTGAAATATTACTAACCCCTGCTAAGCGTACTTGATCCATTACTTTAACTAACAGACCTGTATTCGAATATTCATCTGCTTGAATAATCACTGCGCCTTCAGGGTTTTCTGCTTTTAGGCGTTCAATATTGGCACGAACGGCACGCACATCAATTGAGCGACGATCAATCCAAATTTCACCATTAGGACGAATCGCAACTAAGATATTGCTGCCCTTTTGTTCAACTGCTGTTTCTGCGCTTGGTCGACTTACGGTTACGCCGGACTCTTTAACAAAAGACGTCGTAACAATAAAAAAGATAAGCATAATAAAAACGATATCAAGCATCGGGGTGATGTCGATATCGCTTTCATCAGTTTCTGTGGCGGTATGTCGTCTTCTACTCATAAAATAAATCCATTACTGCTAATCAGCAATTAAGGTATCCGCTAATTTCTGTTGGCCTTGCTGAGCAAGTCGCTGAAAGCGTGCTTTAAAATACAAACCCGTTAATGCCACTAAAAGTCCAGCCATAGTCGGTAAAGTAGCTTGTGATATACCCGCAGCCATTGCTCGAGCATTACCGGTGCCAGTAACCGCAAGAACATCAAATACACTGATCATTCCTGTCACTGTGCCTAATAAGCCCATCAAGGGGCAAATAGCAATCAATAGGGTTATAAAGGATAGCCAGGTTTGTGTTTCTAATTTAAATTGACTAATCATGTAACTGCGAATCTGACGTGCAGTCCATGATTTCCTTTCGCTGCGGTCGGCCCAGTCACGCTTATAGCTAATAACTCGCTTTGGCATAGATCGATAGAAAAACCACAAACGCTCTAATATCAAGGTCCACAGAAATAAGCACACAAGTAAAATTGCGTACAAAACTGGGCCACCTCGATCAAGAAAATCAAATAACCATTCAAACATGATTAATCTTCTTTTTTAGCTATTGTTGTTTTGCGGCCTTCTAAGGCTTTCGCAATCAAACCTGCTGCTTGTTCATCAAGAATCTGAACTAGGCGCTTGCTTTGGCTGCTCACTAAATTATGAGAAAGTAACAATGGAATCGCCGCCACTAGACCTAATACTGTTGTAATAAGTGCCTGTGAAATACCGCCGGCCATCAGCTTAGGGTCACCTGTACCGAAATTGGTAATAGCTTGGAACGTTGCGATCATACCTGTCACTGTTCCTAGCAAGCCTAGCAGAGGTGCAATAGCAGCAAACAGTTTAATCATTGTTTGTGCTTTCTCTAGCTGCGGTACTTCTTTTAGAATGGCCTCATCTATTTTAAGTTCCAGCGTTTCTTGATCAGTAATATCATCTGTTGCAACCGCTAGTACACGACCCAGCGGGTTATCGGGTTTTGGTTGATCAAGTTGCTTAATTTGAGCTTCAACTTTCTTACGAATGGAAAATAGAGTTACCAATCGCCAAGCAGCTAGTAGCAAGCCAATAATGGCCAGAGCAATAATAATATAACCCACTAAAGCGCCCTGTTTAATGCGTCCTATTAGATCAGGATTCGATAACACTAAGCCTAATAAAGCACCTCGGGTGGGATCGATTGCAACGGCATTAATTTCCCNCTCACCGCCAGACAAATAATCATCAATCAAGCCGGCTTGTTGAGGTTGGCGAGCCATTGAAATTAAACGTCCGGTTTCTTCATCAAAACGTAAATAACCTTCNTCCGTTAACGCNGTAAAAGCACCAATT
The DNA here is from genome assembly GCA_002708475.1 of Oleispira sp. Lineage (GTDB taxonomy): Bacteria > Pseudomonadota > Gammaproteobacteria > Pseudomonadales > Oceanobacteraceae > Oleispira. Next base: position 16,037 of record PAOL01000012.1, read on the forward strand.
CGTGTTACTTGTTGTTCTTTTTCACTGCCATCATTCTGNACAACTTGNGCNTTAAATTGGCTAATNTGGCCTGTTAANGTCATTTCTTCTTGCAGGGTTAGCCACAAAGCTTGTAACTCCTGAATATTTGGCAATTCTTTCGCTTGTGAAAGTTTATCCAAATCTGCACTACGTACTGGTTTTTCTGCACGAGTAAGGCTGGTTAACAAGGTTCCATTTAAATCATCAGCAACTTGGCGAACAACCCCAAACATTTCGCCAAGGTTACCTACTCTCAACCTAAGTTCATCTTCTTTTTCGGTTAAACGCTTTTCATTTTCGTCAAAACGGTCTTTTAATTCATCCGCTTTCTTTTGCTCTGCCTTTAATTCAGCCTTAGCATTATTCAATAACCGTTGCTGTTGCTGCTTGTTTGAATAAAACTCAGCTTCACGCTGCTTATTAATTGAGGATTCTTGTTGTTGGAATTCTTTAACTTGCTGAAGTAAACCTTCTAAGGTTTTAGCAGGTTGATCAACAACAGAGTTTTTGGCATCTTCTGCATTAGCATGTACACCGGTGATAACACTCAGCGTAAGTAAACAGGCTTTTAGTGCATTAAAGTTAAATGCCTTAGAAACTGAACGGCTAACTCTTTTCATATTAATCGTCATTTTAGTTGCCACCTTTAACTGTTACTGGCGAAGTTAGAGGCGCTTGCAACGGCAAGGTCAATAGTTCAGGTGCCGCTGTTTGGCGAGCAACATCTTGAGCTTTACGAATATCCCTTAGTAAACTGTGATCGATTGCATCCCATTGATTAGTTGTTTTATTCCACACCCAAACATTATCTGCAGAAAGTGTTAATCGATAAAGCGCTGTTCGACCAATACGGAGGTAGTCATAAACAATATTGTCATCGGCTTTTTCACGGTAGGTTTCTAAGGTGCGGCCGTATTCAACTTCTATTTGATAGGCTTCTAAAACGCGTCGATATTTTTCAGAAACAGTGATGTCAGCACGGGTCATTAGATCCCTTAATTTTGCTAGGCGTACATCTCGCTCTTTCATTAGGAAAGGAAGNTCTAGCTGATTAAATAACTCTAATGCATCTAACATTTGGCTCATTAGTGGCAAAATGCCCTGCTCAGTAAATTCAATATCACGAATCTGCTGATCAATTTTAGATACTTCGCTTTCTTGGTTCGCAACGATTTCACTCATTTGCTTGTTATAAAGCTTCAACTGATCTATTTCTGCATTCGTTGCACGAAAATCCTGCAGCAATGCTTGGTAGTCATCATCTAGCTTATTCACTTTCTTTTGTGAATTTNCAGACTGCTGAGTGTCAGAAGCAACAACACTTTGACTTTCTTTTAAGGTAGCCTGATCCGCAAAACTTGGGACTGACAGAGAAACCACAGCAGAAGCGAAGATTATCGCTGGTACTGCTTTATGCCAAGACATCATATTCAATTATTCCTGCATACAAATATAAAAGCCGCTCTCTATTTATACATTGAATAGAGATGCGGCTTAGAAACACGTTTGTTAATAAAACCTGAAGTTGAGAATCATTCTAATCTAGAGCTCGATTGCATTCAATCCTAATTTCTCAGCAATGTCGCTTGTTCCCTTAGGTGCTAGTACCGCTTTTTTGCCTTCAGTATTTAATAAGTAGGTCTCAATAACACGTTTCACGTCGGCTAAAGTGACCGCCAATAAACCTTGGCGGTATGATAAACGGCGCTCTGGAGTACGGCCTGCCTTCAATGCATGATGAATGGACTTTGCCTCTCCCGCCGGAGAACTAGGTCGATCCATCGATCCGATAATGCCAAGAATTGATTGTTCAACAAGACTCTCATCTTTTGCATCGTTTAATATCCATGATAGAGACGCACTAAAGTCATCAAAAGTTCCCTCAATGCGCGGATCACGATAAGAGTAAAACTTAAAAATGCCTAACGTTGAATCTTGACTAGCACCAGCACCATAAGCACCACCTTGCTCACGAATTGCAGTGTGCAAGAATCCGTTGCGCAAAATACCAGCCGCTACAGATAATGCCGGTGCGTCAGGATGAAGTTGATTCACTGTTGGAAATGCCATAGCACAGAAGTTCACCTGACTATCGACCATCCAATAATTATGAACTGCGCTACTGGCTAGTTTATTGGTATCAATCGATTGAATGTGAAACTCAGATTCTGAATAGTCTTGCTGCCAAGCTGATACTGATTGAGCATGAGCATTTAATTGCTCTTTATCTTGAATCAATAATACTTCGGTTGGCTGACTAATCACCTTCTTCTGTAATGACTGTAACTCAGAGGCTAATTGTTTCACCTGATCCGTAGAATCTTGACCGAACGTATTTTTTAAACGCTGGGTTAACGGTAAGCCTGAAATATCACTCATCATAGCTGCATGCTCTGTTACTTGAGCCGCCGCTACCTGCATGGCCAAACCATGACCATTACCTGTAATACCTTGTANTCGTCGAGCACTTACCTGCTCAACTAATTCGCCAACACGCTCAACATCAGAAAAATCTGCTTGTAGAGCTGTTTCACGCATTAAGTCACTAAATTCTTGCTGGTTACTCGCAAGGGCTTTGCCCGAAAAAGTATAATACGCCAGCATTTCATCTTGCTTACTATCGCTACTTATCGCTTTTGGTTTAATACTGGCGTAGCTTGAAATACCACCACAATATGCTGCTTGTTTTTGCTGTTGCTCTAAATAATTGCCACCCGCGCCAACCTCTGTCCAGGTATAACCTAGTAAAGGGAGTAGCTGTAATTCTTCTGCATTTAACTCAGGTAAGTTATTAATTAACTGCTGATAAACAATGCCATTAGTACCGGTACTGTANCTGGTAAAGTTACTAGCTAACTTAGCGGCTGTGCGAATGGCTTCATCATCAGGCTCTGGGTATTTAATTTCAGCAGGAACATCTTCAAGACCAACGGATGGTAAGATATCACCGTCATCTTCCTGTTCTTGACGAGCCTTTAAATCCAGTGCTTGTTGCACTATCGCCTGGGCTTCTTCTTTACTTAACGCCGCTTTCATTTTGGTCAGTTTGGATTTCTCTATACGCAGCTCTTCCGCACCTAACTCACTGTCAGGTCGCAAGGTCAAACGGACAAAATGACGATTACCAAGCAATAATTCTTTAACCAAGCCTTGTACAAACTGCGGATCTTTCGCATCTTCTTTCAAAGCCGCTAATGCAGGTTCAATGTTAATCATGGCAACAGGATCACCATAATGAGTCGCAGCGCTCATGCCACTGAAAATAAGCTGCATTCCATACGGNTGGCTATCACCGCCNATTTCACGCTGATGGAATTCTAACTGGTGCAGTACAGAATCGATCTCTTCTTGCTCAACGCCTTTCTCAGCCACATCATTTAGAACTTCGAAAACAAGCTTCTCAAAGGCCTCTGCGTCTGCAACATTACTGCCTTCAACACCGCACATGAAGCTCATTTCACGATTTGAATCTTCAAGTCCACACATAGGGGACGGTGCAGAAGCAAACTCACACTTCTCCAGCGCCTTCCGTAATGGAGAAGCACTGTTATCTAATAAGAGTTGTGATAACAGGTGTGCTTCTAATTGTTCTTTTAAATTAGCAGATTCCCCTAACAACCATGCAATAACATGATGAGTTTTATTATTTAATGCTTCTTTATCTTCAGCCTCCACTGCATACGACTCTTCAATGCGAATCGGTGCAGCAAGACGCTGCTCTAGAGGTACTGACCACTTATGTTCTTGCTTTTCGAATTTAGTTAAAGCTTGCTGGTCAATTTTCTCATGTAACTCAGTCACATCCATATCACCAAATGTCATAAAGATGGCATTACTTGGATGGTAATGACTTTTATAGAATGACTTTAACTGGTCATACGATAAGTTGGTGATTTCAGCAGGCTCACCACCACTATTGTAGTGATAGGTATTTGTTTGGAACAGATGCTTACTGATTTTCTGCCAAAGCTGACTGACCGGAGAGGACATTGCCCCTTTCATTTCGTTAAATACCACACCCTTGTAAACTAGGTCGGTCTCGGGATTTTCCATTTCTTCGAATTCAACGCGATGCCCTTCTTGGGCAAAGTCCAGCTCATCTAAACGAGCAAAGAAAACTGCATCCAAATAAACACTCAGTAAGTTATCAAAATCTTTATTATTTTGAGAAGCAAACGGATACGCCGTCCAGTCACTACTGGTCATTGCATTCATAAAGGTATTTAGAGAGCGACGCGTCATCATAAAGAAAGGATCACGCACAGGGTATTTATCACTACCGCACAATGCGGTGTGCTCAAGAATATGAGCAACACCAGTACTGTCTTTTGGCATAGTGCGCAAAGCAACCATAAACACTTTTTCTTGGTTGTCTGCCGCAAGATGATAATGAACAGCACCGGTTTGTTTATGCTGATAATGCTCAACGGTTAAATTAAGGGAACTTACTTCTGTACTGCTGATAAATTCAAACGCAGACTTAACCTGAGTCATATCTTGCTGTGCCTCTTTTTGTGCATTGTTGTATGCTTAAAACTAAATAATAACGCTGAATCGTTAATGAGATGTTATTAAAGCTATATTGGGGTAAATAATTAAACCTCAAGTATCTTTGTTACAGCCTTGAGAATCAATGAATCACTGAAAATGAGCTCTAAATATATGCCTTTATCCTCTGAAAACCTCAAAACTCTTGAAGAACAGTTTCCAGTAAATAATAACTGCATGTATTTAAACCATGCCGCAGTCTCCCCTTGGCCAAGATGCACAAGTAATGCAGTCCAAAAATTCGCTGAAGAAAACTGCCAAACGGGTGCTCAAGGTTATTTAACCTGGTTAAAAAAAGACCAAGACTTACGAATTAAATTGGCAAAACTGGTGGGTAGNAAGAATCCAGATTGCGTTGCACTTGTGAAGAACACCTCAGAAGCCCTATCTTTAGTTGCCTATGGCTTAGATTGGCAAGCTGGGGATATCGTATTAATTAGTGACGATGAATTTCCTTCTAATCGAATCGTTTGGGAATCATTAACGCAAAAGTTTGGTGTCATCGTTCAGAAAATTCATATTTCAAAAGATGACCCAGAAGCTGAAATACTCAATGCTATTAACTCATCCATCCTCAAACCTAAATTAATATCCGTCAGTGCGGTTCAATATGCATCTGGTATTAAGCTAGATTTAGCGAAGCTCGGTGAAGCTTGTAAAACCAATAACGTATTATTCTGTGTTGATGCCATTCAAGCCGTTGGCGCAATGGAATTTAAATGCGACGACTGGCACATCGATTTTGCTATGGCAGATGGTCATAAATGGATGTTAGGGCCAGAGGGTTTAGGCTTTTTCTTCGTTAAAGAAAACCATATTAAGAACCTTAACCTTTATCAATATGGTTGGCACATGATCAAAGGCGCTGGTGATTTCTCAATTAAGGATTGGGAGCCTGTCTCTACAGCTCAGCGTTTTGAGTGCGGCAGCCCTAATATGCTTGCAGGATATGCGCTAGAAGCAAGCACCGATTTATTATTAGAATTTGGCCTTGAAAATATTTCTGATGCTATTGAATTAAATCACGCATTCTTGCTAGAAAAACTTCAAGCATTAGGCGCAGAAATTTTGTCACCTCAAAACTCAAATATCAGAGCGGGAATTTTAACATTTCGNTTTGAGGGAATGGATTCAACAAAAATGTATCATGATTTGATGAATAAGAATGTCGTTTGCGCTAACCGNGGNGGCGGTGTTCGTTTCTCTCCACATTTCCATACAACAAAAGATTGTATGGAAAAGGCCATTGAAGTAGTTAAAAGCTTACTTTAGGCGGATTTAACAAAACCTTAACACCCAAGCCTCGTTTTGAATGCTCTAATTAATATTCATTAAATTTCTAATACGAGATAACACCTTGGGTGAAAAACCAAAAAAACCTTTCAGGAGCTCCTTTTCAGAACAGTTAGGCTTTCTCGATAATCCTCACGAGTTTAATCAATTAGAAAGCTTAATTGAATCCAGCCACAAGCTTGCCCAGCATAAAGTTCTCGCAAAGATTCCCTATGGGAATTCACATCTACCCCTACACAGCTTGAAATTTGGCAGTAATAAGCCCGACGCCCCTGTTTTNTTCTTTGTTGGCGGGGTTCATGGCTTAGAAAGAATTGGTGCTCAAGTTGTTTTGTCTTTTTTGGATAATTTTATACAACGGATACAGTGGGATGAAAGCATCCAATACACATTGGAAAATATCGCTATTTGGTTCATACCAATCGTAAATCCCGTTGGCTTTAAACACCATTTTCGCTGTAACGGAAATTATGTAGATCTAATGCGCAACGCACCTGTCGATGCAATGGGACGCGTAACTCCTTTGATTGGTGGGCATAGAATAAGTTCTCACCTCCCGTGGTTTAGAGGCAAGCCAGGGCAAATGGAAATAGAATCCGATAGCCTTACACGCCTAGTCATTAATGAATCGCTACATTCACCATTNGCCTTACTGTTAGATTGCCATTCAGGGTTTGGATCAACAGACCGGCTTTGGTTTCCTATGGCATCAACAAAAAAACCCATAGAGCACCTACCTGATATCCACAGCCTTTATCAGCTACTAACTCGAAACTACCCTAATAATGATTATTTATTTGAACCACAGTCTCATCATTATTTAACGCATGGAGACTTATGGGATTATAGTTATTTGGAAGCCTGTAAATCTCGCAGTAATTTAATTCCACTTACACTTGAAATGGGATCTTGGCGCTGGTTGAAGAAAAATCCCTTGCAGCTAAGCCGCTTAGGTGTGTTTAATCCTATGAAGCCTCATCGACTACAAAGAACGCTTAGGGGACATTTAACTCTCATGGAGTTTCTAATTCGCGCAGGACGATCTTGGAATAATTGGTTGCCTACCGGACGNGCNAGAGAGCAATCTAGAAGAGANGCATTAAACTTGTGGTANAAGCATCATGACTAGATCAATCATTCTATTAAGGGGCCTGACTCGAGGAACNCACCACTGGGGNGNNTTTCCNGANCAANTAAAAGCGGCCTTTGGGCANNAAAAAATNATTCCAATTGATCTTGCAGGTAATGGAGATAGATATAAAGAAGCCAGCCCAGTATCAATTAAGTTAGCACTTGAAGACATAAGAAATGAAGTAAGGAAATTAAACCTAGAGGGGCCAGTAACCATACTCGCGCTATCTTTAGGTGGAATGATAACCCTGCAATGGCTAAATGATTACCCGGATGAAATTGATAAGGCCATTATTATTAATTCGAGTCACGCAGGATTNAGNCCTCTTACGAAAAGGATGCGCCCCCTATCNATTCTAAAACTGCTATTAGCCATTCTTCAGCCAATCTCATTAAGAGAATCATCAATCTATTCATTAACATCCAACAACCCTATTAACAAAGAGTTGTTAGAACACTGGATTACAGAAGCTAAAAATCACCCCGTATCTTTAGCCAATGCTTACCGACAAGCGCAAGCGGCTAGAAAATTCAAAACAAGAATCAATATTGATGCTACTAAGCTTCTAATTCTGGCATCAGAAAATGATCGANTGGTGAATGTAGATTGCTCCATAGACATTGCGAAAAGCACACAATCTAACATCAAGTATCATACGTCAGCAGGACATGAGGTTACATTAGATGATCCATTATGGGTGATTTATCAGGTGAAAGAGTTTATAAAATAAATAACCGAAAGCTTTTAAGTAGAGCGAAATTTTGAAGCATAAATCGAATAAGAAATAGCCAACAAAACACAAATTCCCGCTGGAATATATAAGGCTTCAAACATTAAGATGGAATAAAGAAAAGCTCCCACAGTTCCGCCTAAAATAAATCCTACAATAATCAGAATAAGTAATAATGCTTTTCTATTGTCAAAATGCTCTCCTCGAACTCTAGCTCCCAGCATAATACCCAGATCCGTAAATATACCCGTNACATGAGTAGTTCGAATTACCGCACCGCTAAAAGTAGTTGCCATTGCATTTTGCAANCCACAAGCTGCGGAAGCCAAATAATGGCCATTAAGTGAATCCCCGGTTAAAAAGTAAACGGCTGCAAGNAATAACAAAGCCTCTAAAATAAGTAAAAAACTATAGTTCTTTCCTAGTTTTAACGACCCGCTTCGCAAAATATATCCGGGAACTGCNGCACCCAAAAGGAAGCTAATTAAAATAAAGATTAAATAATAAACATTAAGAAAGGATTCATTCATCAGCCCCGTACCCAATAGAGTAGCGGTTCCTGATAAATGTGAAATGGACTGGTGTTTAAACCCTAATAAACCGACTGCATTAATCAGCCCTGCAACTAGGGCTAAGACAAATGAACCGAACTCTACCCAGCGGGGTAATTTAGAAATCACCTGCACCCCACTGTCTATAATTAAATCGTTTCATACTTACATGGTNTGAGTTAAACGGTCAGACTGAAGTGCGCCAGCCAAATACGTTTCAACCTTGTTTTTAGCAATAGTGTCATCACCCGTAAATTGCACACCAATACCTGCAACTTTATTTCCCTGCGCGCCTTTAGGTGTAAGCCAAACAACTTTTCCTGCTACTGGAATTTTTTCAGGCTCGTCCATTAATTTAAGTAACATGAAAACTTCTTCACCCAATTCATACTGCTTACCCGTTGGAATAAACAAACCACCGCCTTGTATGAACGGCATATAGGCTGCGTATAGAACAGCTTTATCTTTGATGGTAAGCGATAAAATACCACTTCTTGGATTCATGTTAGCCTCTTATGATGTAAATGATTGNTGCCAATCTANTAACATCGATTCTATTAATAATGATGCATTATAGTTTCCTTGCCCTGCGGCAAGTCTACCTGCAATTTCTTGTAATTTATGCTGTAAGGTTAACAGCTTTAAACGTGAGACGGTAGCTGCTAGCTGTTGAAACCATTCAAGCTGATTTGGATGACTAAGTTGATGTGCCTCTGCCCCCATTCCAACCTTCATAATATCTAGGCTAAAACTCGTCCACCAATTAATCGTATCAAGTAATTCATACTTTGACAGACCCTTGCTAGTATCTTGGAGCTGTTGATTTCCTCCAAGCCAGCCTTGCATTAAACTCACATAAGCAGAGTCTTGTGCTAGAAGACCGTTTCTCAGCCAAGCTTGCGCTTTCAATGGACCACNACCACATTGACGGAGCGCTTGAGTAAGATCTTCTTCTGATGTCCCAGGCATTTGCTGAGACAACCAAGCCAGTGCTTGTTCTGTTAATGGGGGATGTAAATTTATGCGTTGAGTACGACTGCGAATGGTCGGTAAAACCGAACCTAGACGCTCAGCCATAAGAAATAAATACGTCTCACCCGATGGCTCTTCTAGTGTTTTCAGCAGGGCATTCGAGGCATTTAGGTTCATGGCTTCAACCGGATAAATTTGAACTACCTGACATGTTGATATCTGTGGAGTCTTAGCTAAAAATTCATTTACCTGGCGAACCAAATCAACTTTAATCTGTTTGCCTTTCGCCTCTTGATCGCACACAAAATAATCAGGATGACTTCCAGCATCCATTAGTTGACAGCTGTGGCATTGATCACAAAAACTTGAAAGCTGAGTTTGTTTTTTATCGACAGCTTTGCACAATAAAAATTTTGCTAAACGATATGCCAGAGGTCTTTTACCTGTACCTTCATTACCCAATAATAATGAAGCATGAGGCAAGCCCACGTCATAATAACGCTGAACCAGTTCATGCCATATTTTAGAATTCCATGGGATATCTTGCAGCAATACTTGTCGTGCAGATCGATTTTGTTCTGCCAACTCAGTTTCATCTATAGCCATGATAACTGCCTCAAGTATTTGATACGTTTAGCAACAAGTTGATTGCTGTCTGCAAATCGGACTGCACCTCAGAAAGCACCAGCCCAGCATCAACTATTTCAACGCGTTCAGGTGAGGAAGATGCAATGGATAAGAATCCCTCGCGCACACGATTAAAAAAATCTAATTGCTCAACTTCAAAACGATCTGCTGGCCCACGCGATCTTGCGCGCCCCATACCAATATCAACAGGAGCGTCCAACAAGAATGTTTTATCAGGTTCAATTCCTTGCTGTGCAATAAGCTTTAACTGATCAATTAACTTAATTTCTAGACCCCGTCCAAAACCTTGATAAGCAATTGTTGAGTCAGTAAAACGGTCACATAACACCCAACTCCCTCGGGCCAAAGCAGGTTTTATAAAGGCTTCAATATGCTGAGCACGGGCCGCAAATACGAGAAGTAATTCAGTGATATTACTCATGCGTTCTTGGTGAGGTTTTTTTAATAACTCTTCACGAATTATCTCTGCTATTTCAGTCCCGCCAGGCTCACGAGTAACAATAACGTCTATCCCTTGCTGTTGAAGCAAATTACGACAAAACTCGATATTGGTCGATTTACCAACACCTTCTCCGCCTTCAAACGTTATAAATTTTCCCAACGCATCGCCTTGGCGATTACTTGTACTCATAATAAATATCTACTTGTTACTTTTGCGATGACGCGAATTAATTGGTTGATGGCGCAGAACGGTATTCTTTGCTGCGCCTAAAGATCTGATATTCTCTTACTGCGCGATTATGTTCAGCGAGTGTCTTTGAAAAATAATGGCTGCCATCCCCTTTTGCCACGAAATATAAGCTCTGTCCATTATCAGGGTTCAAAGCCGCATTAATGGCTTCACGCCCAGCCAGTGCAATTGGCGTTGGAGGTAGGCCCTTATTACGGTACGTATTATAAGGGTTACTGCGATCTCTTAGATGTTTTTTTCGTAAGTTACCATTAAAAGCTTCTCCTAAACCGTAAATAACAGTTGGATCAGTTTCTAAACGCATATTTTTCTGTAAACGACGCACAAAAACACCAGCTATTTCAGGACGTTCATGAGCCTGCCCTGTCTCTTTTTCAACAATCGAGGCCATCACCAATGCTTCATAAGCCGATTTATAAGGAAGCTTTTCAGACTGCTTAGCTAGATGCTGCTGCCACTCCTGCTCTAGTACGTGCTGTAGACGCTGGTGGGATTGTTTAAGAATTGAAGATACAGAATCACCAGACTGATACACATAAGTATCAGGGTACAATAAGCCTTCAGGAATTTTTTCCTGCTTCAACAACTCTTGTACCTTCGCAATAGTTAAAGGCTGAATATCTTGGATTAAATTCGGTGCATTTTTTAAATTAAGTAATGCGTCCCTCAACCGAGTTCCTTCAATAAAGCTTACGCGATATCTTTTATTCGAGCCTTTCGTCAATAGTGATAAGAGCTCCATCATATTAGTATTTTCTGGAACGTCATATTCGCCAGGCTTTATTTCCTTGGCATTTTTTAATACCTTAGCCTGTAGCAGAAATAAACGCGCAGATGGCAACCAACCCTGATTTTCCCAATTATAGGCTAGTTGAGATAATGTTTGGCCTTGGTTGATTTGAATACTTATCGTCTCTTCGCCACTTGGAATATCGAGAGGCTTTTTGAGCACGTAAATTAATCCCGCACTGACGACTAGCGCCATCAATACGAACAATGAAAATAACTTCTTAATCATTAAATTTAACCGTTTTCTTTAATATTTATTTAAGCTTTATCTAAGCATAGTAACCATTAAATTCTATCGCTAACTTGCTCACTAAGGTAGATATAGGAATAGAGGCATCTTGGATTCGAGCAACACTCTGAATACCACTTAAGCTGTTACTAATAAAAACGGCATCTGCTGACAATATACGATTTAAGCTAACAGCTTCAAGAATTTTTACAGGATTATGAGATGCCAATTTATGTTTGATTATCCAGCGCCTAACGCATCCATCCACACCCTCAAAACTCAAGTTTGGAGTATAAATCTGCTGGCCTTCTAACCAAAAGATGTTCGACATTGTACCCTCAATGACATGACCATCAAGGTTAAACATAATACCTTCATCAAATTCACTCAGGTCTCCCCATTCAGATCGAGCGATGACCTGATCGAGGCGATTTAAGTGTTTTAACCCGGCAAAAGCTGGCTGTCGAGATAGTCTATGCGAACAAACAGTTAATTGCTTACCTTCTTGTTCATTCGTTTTTCGTTCATTACATACAATAGACTCTGGTAAATCACTGATTTGAACCCACCAATTAATGGTCGCAGGATCTGGTGGTCGATAACCTCTCGGCCCAATACCCCGACTAATAACCAGCTTAGCGCATCCTGACTTGATGTTATGAAGGTGTGTATCTACAAACTGTTTCCAGTCTGAGAAGAAATTTTCTAGAGGTAGCTTTAATTTTTTTTGAGCACTTAATAAACGCTCAAAATGAAAGGGCCAAGTAGGAATTTCACCACGGTGAATTCGTAGAGTTTCAAAAACTCCATCCCCATAATGAAATGCCCTATCTTGGAAGTTAATTATTTGATCTTGAGAATCAACTAATTCACCGTTTAAAAATAACAAATTTAATAACGCCCCTTAAATTACAACACCTACAACTTTTTAAATAGTAGAGATCCGTTGGTACCACCAAATCCAAATGAATTAGAAATTGCGGCATCGATATTCATTTCTCTAGCCGTATTAGGAACATAATCTAAATCACAGCCTTCACCAGCTTCATCTAGATTAATAGTTGGTGGTGCAATACTGTCAGTTATTGCTTTAATAGTGAAGATAGCTTCAATTGCACCAGCGGCCCCTAACAAATGTCCCGTCATTGATTTCGATGATGATACAGCAACTTTATCAGCATGCTCACCGTAGATGCTTCGGATAGCAGCTGTTTCTGCAATATCACCCGCATGAGTCGATGTACCATGTGCATTAATATACTGCACATCCGTGTCCGTCATACCTGCATCATTCAATGCATTTTGCATGGCTGCCCTTGCTCCGCTACCATCTTCTGGTGGACTAGTAATATGATGCGCATCATCACTCATGCCAAACCCAGCAAGCTCGGCGTAAATTGTTGCCCCTCGCTTTTTGGCATGTTCATATTCTTCCAAAACCAAAATACCAGCGCCATCACCCAAGACAAAACCATCTCTGTCTTTATCCCATGGACGACTCGCTTTTGTCGGATCATCATTTCGAGTAGTCATGGCGCGAGCTGCAGCGAAGCCAGCAACGCCAGCGGGACAAGTTGCCATTTCAGCACCACCCACAACCATGATATCAGCATCACCATAGGCAATGGTTCGTGCACCATAGCCAATATTATGAGTCCCGGTTGTACAGGCCGTTGCGATAGCAAAGTTAGGCCCCTTCAGACCATATTTAATAGCAATATTTCCTGCTGCCATATTGACAATACTTGCAGGAATAAAAAATGGTGAAACACGACGCGGACCTTTCTTGTCTAGATCTAATACCGTCTGTTCAATTGTACTAATACCACCAATACCTGAACCAACAGCAACACCGATACGATTCTCATCAATGGCTTTTGATTCTGCATTATCATCCAATTTGGCGTCTTTCATTGCCTCATAGGCAGCAGCCAATCCATATTGAATAAATACATCAATTTTACGTGCATCTTTTGTCGTTAAATCATATTGAGTAACATCGAAGTCCTTAATTTGCCCTGAAATCTGAGTAGCAAAACCTTCACAATCAAATGATTCAATCTTACTAATTCCGCTTTCACCCGCAATTAACGACTTCCAACTTGAATCCACAGTATTGCCCAGTGGACTGACCATACCTAAACCTGTGATGACGACTCGACGTGAACCCATAAATGATCTCCCGATCTAGCAAACGCTAAAACTTATTACAAAATAAGCATGATACGAACTAAATACTTCGAACATGTTAAATTATTTTTATCTAACTATTTTCACTTAACTACTTTCAACTAGCTAGTCATCTATACATCGCTACTGCTAATTTTTTAACTTTTTGATTTTTGCCACAGTAGACAATAAAAAAGCCGCAATCTGAATAAGAGGCGGCTTTTTATGAAATTATCATAAGAGCTCGCAAAAGAGCTCATGAAAATTTAAATCTGATAATTCCAATATCAATACATCATTTAAAGCACACTATTATAAGTGAGCAATGATGTAGTCGATAGCTTCTTGAACACTGGTTAATTTCTCAGCATCTTCATCTGGGATTTCAGTTTCAAATTCTTCTTCAAGCGCCATAACTAATTCTACGGTATCTAGAGAATCAGCACCTAAATCATTAACGAAAGAAGATGAAGACTTAACTTCCTCTTCTTTAACGCCAAGTTGTTCAATTACAATTTTCTTTACGCGTTCTTCAATGTTGCTCATGTTTTACTTCCTAGTTCATTAACCCATGTTCATGCCACCATTCACATGAATGGTTTGGCCTGTAATATATGCTGCATCGTCACTTGCTAAGAAAGCAACGCTGCCTGCAATTTCGTGTGTTGCGCCCATACGCTTCATAGGGATGGACGCTAGAATGGCTTCTTTTTGATTTTCTGGCAAGCCATCTGTCATATCTGTAGCAATAAAACCTGGTGCAATAGCATTAACCGTAATATTTCGGCTAGCGATTTCCTGTGCTAAAGAGCGTGTTAACCCTTCAAGACCCGCTTTCGCTGCTGAATAATTAACCTGCCCAGCATTGCCCGTTGTACCAATAATTGAGCTAATGTTAATAATGCGGCCTTCGCGCGCTTTTATCAACGGCTTAATTAAGCTTTTGCAAACTCGGTAGACTCCAGAAAGGTTGGTATTAATAACATCAAGCCATTCATCGTCTTTCATTCGCATAAATATATTATCACGAGTAATACCCGCATTATTCACAACAACAAAAGGTGTACCGTGTTGAGTTAGAAACTCAGCAATCGCAGAATTAACCTGCTCAGAATCAGAAATATTTAAAACAAAAGCATCATGCTCACTGCCCAACGCTTTTAAATCTTTTCTTAGGCTTTCACACCCTGATTCAGAAGTAGCAGTTCCTACCACTTTGTAGCCTCGAGCAATCAAGGACTCAGCAATACCTTTACCAATCCCACGACTGGCTCCCGTCACTAATGCTAGCCTTTTACTTGATTCTTTATCCTGTGCAGTATCGGACATTATTCTTCGCCTTTAATTGCGTTTAATAATTTTTCAAAACTGGCATTATCACCAGAAGACAAGGTGGTTAATTGTTTATTTATTCTCTTATTTAAACCGCTAATTACCTTGCCTGGGCCAACTTCGATTGCTAACTCAGCCCCTTTTGAAGATGCTTCGACTGCACCTATCCAGTTAACAGGGCTATATAACTGCTCAACTAAGCGCTGCTTCATATCTGCAACAGAGCTGACTGCATTGTTGGCATTATGGTATACATCAAAATTTGCATCAGACCATTCAACATTCTCAAGAGCTTCAACAAAAGGCTCTGCTGCTTGTCGCATTAGTGAAGAATGAAAGGGTCCGCTTACCTGTAAGGGCAATGCTCGTTTAGCTCCTGCTGCTTTTGCAACGATGCATGCTTCGGCAATACCTGCAGCGGTGCCCGCAATCACAATTTGTCCTGGTGCATTAAAGTTAGCCGGTTCAACAACGCCAGCAGAACTGGCATCGCTACATACAGCTTTAATTTGCTCACTGTCCAAGCCTAAAATAGCAGCCATACCACCTTCACCAGCAGGTACTGCGGTATCCATTAATTCACCACGTTTTTTTACTAGACGTACAGCATCTTCTAAAGAAAGGATGCCTGCGGCATATAGTGCGGAATATTCACCAACAGAATGACCAGCAGCGGCTGTTACTTCGATATCAGTACCCACCTCTTGCTGGATAACGTTCCAAATTGCAGCGCTGGCGGTTACGAGTATTGGTTGAGTATTGTAAGTTAGGTTGAGCTCTTCAGCTGGGCCGTTTTGCACAAGAGACCAAAGGTCTTGATCAATGGCCTTAGAAGCTTTGTCGAAAGTTTCTTTAATAATAGGATACTGCTCTGCAAGATCAGCCAACATACCTAACTGTTGAGCACCCTGCCCAGGAAAATACAAAACAACCTGCTTCATCAATAACTACCCATAATAATTCAATAAACTAAACGTGTGGCCATATAGAATGAAGACCACTTAAGTAACTTAACGGTATTATGAGGGAAAAATTGTTACAGTAAAGAGAAGCTCAGGCACTAGAGCAGTGAATTTTTCGAACGGATGGATTTTTTTAGTTATTTGATTAGAAAACGAACAGAAAAACGATATTTAGCAATTTAAAACAACTCAACTCGCCATATCATCCAAAATATCAGCGATCTTAGAAGAGCTGCCAGATTCAGCTTGAGCTAATGCATAACAAATTGCTTGATAAAAAGCCTCTTGATCAGAATTACCATGCCCTTTCACAACCAGACCATCTACACCCAACAACAAAGCACCACTGTGTGTGACAGGATTAAGCTGACGCTTGAATCGCTCAACAATGGGATTGGTAAAAAATGATAAAATGCGACCCGATAAATTAGAACTCAGCATCAAGTCAAATTGCTGTGAAACAAAAGACAACAAACCTTCACTAGTCTTTAATGCGATATTGCCATGAAATCCATCGCAAACCACCACATCAAGCTCTCCCTTATAGAGTTCATCAGCCTCAACAAAGCCTACATAATCGATGCCAGCAATTTCTGAGATCAATTGACCCGCCAAGCGAATTTCTTCCGTCCCCTTGCTCGCTTCTTTGCCCACATTCAGCAAACCAAGACTAGGTACTTCTGTGCCTTGAGCTTTCCGCCAAGCAGCACCCAGTACCGCAAACTGATACAGGCCGTCCGCACCAACATCGATATTCGCACCAAGATCTAACATCAACAAAGGTTTTTTCGCAGTCGGCACATCTCTAGCCATTGCAGGTCGGTCAATATCAATAAAGGTAGATAATATGTAGCGCGACAGAGCCAAAAGGGCTCCACTATTACCACAGCTCACACAAGCTTGAACCTTACCATCGGCCAGACTTTTTAACGCAAGAGCCATTGATGATTTTTGCTTACGACGTAAAGCATGCGAAGGCTTATCTGTCATTTCAACAGATTGCTCACAATAATGAATATGTAATCGAGATTTTATTTCTAAAGAGGACCAAGTGTCCATTTCAGCATCTAACCAGCTAGACTCTGAAGAAGAAATATAGAAGTGAATAGAGAGATCGCTACGCTCTGCAAGAATTTGCTGCGTTGCTTGAAAAGTAACGCGGGGACCTAAGTCCCCGCCCATAGCGTCTACTGCAAGAGTAAACGTCATGACTTATTCGTCGTTACCAGTCTCCACGACTTTTTTGCCACGGTAAAAACCGTCAGCACTTACGTGGTGGCGACGGTGAATTTCACCAGTCGTTTGATCTGTAGATAGAGTTGCAGACTCTAGTGCATCGTGAGAACGACGCTGACCACGACGTGAACGTGTTACTTTACTTTTTTGAACAGCCATTTTTGTAGGCTCCTAACTTAACGCTATTTCGATTTTAACTGTTGTAGTACAGCAAAAGGATTATCCTTTTTTTCCGTAACTTCAACCGGTTCCGTTTCAGCCTTAGGCTGTTTTATCTCACACTCACCATCTGCATGATATGCAAACATGGGTAGTGCTAATATTAGCTCATCTTCAACCAGTTCCCATGGATCAATGTTTCCATTGTGATCCATTATTGCCGGTTCGTACTGCTTAGGCAGATGTTTCGCTTTCTCATCAGAGAATGCTAATCCAATCTGGAACTCCCCTCGCACATCGAGTACCACAGCGTCCAAGCAACGCTGACACACCATGGTAGCTTTTGTTGAGCACTCGCCATCAATGAACATGTGATCATCAGCATCACGCTGAAAAGCCAGTTTATAATCAACCGGCCCATTCACATCTTCGACGGCTTCCTGAAAACGTTTAAATAAATTCACATCTAATGAGCCCCTTAAAACCGTCTCATTATCTACAAATTTTATGGCATCTAAACGTTTAGGTAAGGCTGCCTCAGCCATAGATGGCGACATAATAGGCATCCGCTTATCCTGTGTCAAAATTATTTAACCTTTTTTACGATATTTATTATGCAAATCAATGCAGTTGAAGACTAGGAGCCGTCACAACTGTCGCCAAACCCACACCAATACTAGCACCTAATTTCTGCACCAGTGATTCCCAAGGATCGGGCTGACGCGTAAAGTTTACCACTTCTTCACTATTAAATTTAGTGCGAACTAACTGACTTGTTGAAGATAACCCATCGATAAGTCCCATATCCACTGCCTGTTCGCCAGACCATACTAGCCCACTAAACATATCAGGCGTCTCTTTTAAACGATCTCCACGGCCCAAGCGAACTTGCTCAATAAACTGATTATGTGTGACTTTCAGCACACTCTGCCAGAACTTTTTCTCTTCAGGATTTTCAGGAGAGAAAGGATCCAAAAACCCTTTGTGTTCACCAGAGGTATATAAACGACGCTCAATACCAAACTTCTCCATTGCACCGGTAAAGCCAAAGCCAGAACCTACAACACCGATAGAACCGACCAGACTCGCCTTATCAGCATAAATCTCATCCGCTGCAGCAGCAATATAATAAGCGCCTGAAGCACCAAGATCGACAATAACAGCATATACTGGTAAATCGCGCACCTGCTTCAATCGCTTGATTTCGTCATACACGTAACCAGACTGAACAGGACTTCCGCCAGGGCTGTTGATACGCAAAACAACACCTAATACCTGCTCATCATCGAATGCACTACGCAGTGCCGTAATAATATTGTCTGCACTAGCATCTTCTGTAGCAGAGATAACACCATTAACTTCAATAATTGCTGCATAAGGGCCATTACCGCCACTAACCGCACCTTCTGTCGTCTTACCAACCATCATAACGATGAAAATAACATAAGCCAAAGTTGCTAGCTTAAAAAATATCCCCCAGCGTCGTGACTTACGCTGCTCATCCTGAAGACCGGTGACTACCTTTTCAATTAACTTCCACTCTTTAGTTGTATCTGGGTAATCGATTTTATTCTGGTTATCCATTTGTTTTTATCCACTCCAATAGATCATTCAAATCATGGCATAAGGTTTTTGCACCTGACGCCACTAATATTTCACTTTCATGAGCCCCGTGTGTCATCCCCACAGAATCCATATTAATTGCTTTAGCCATATCTAGATCAAAGCTTGTATCACCCACCATTAAAGCTTGCTCACTGGTTAAATTTAGCTCTGTGAGTATCTCATTTAGCATATGAGGATCAGGCTTTGACGTTGTCTCATCAGCACAGCGGGTAATTGTAAACACATCGCGCACAGCCATACTGTCGAGCATCTCATCAAGACCTTTGCGTGACTTACCTGTTGCGACAGCCAATATATAACCCAAAGACTGTAATTCATCAAAAAAATCATGAGCGCTAGGAAAGAAATCCACATGCACATCACTATGAAATGAAAAGTTAGCCGAATAATGAGTTCGCATTAACTCAAGTTCAGTTGCCGTAATATTAGGCCATAACTTCCTTAATGCCTCTGGTAAGCCTAAACCAATAATTTGCTGAATTGCATGATCAGTGAGCGTCGGCATTTCAACACTTGCTGCTGCAATTTGCATACTATCAACAATTCGAGCAGTAGAGTCCACCAAAGTTCCATCCCAATCAAAGATGATAACCTTGTATTTANTNTCANGCATATTTTTGCCGGAGACTTGCTTCAAATCCANATCAGAAATCAAAATTCAAGCCCTCTTTTTCTTTATACTTCAGAAACTTACCTTCCANTGGAGAGGTNATTTCCAACAANTCTTCTGTCATCGGGTGAACAAAGGCTAAGCGATAAGCATGCAAGCATAAGCGTTTAATACCNACCTGTTTATCAACTGCTTCTTCAACTTTATTAAGATATTTGGGATCACCCGCAATACCGCATCCCGCATACTGGCAATGCACTCGAATTTGATGAGTTCGCCCAGTAATAGGCCTAGCTTCAACCAAGGTATATCTACTCGAGCGGTCAAGCACCTTAAATTTAGTTAAAGAGGGTTTGCCGTCATCTTCAACACGAACCATCCTCTCTCCACCTTGCACCTCATTCTTTTTCAAAGGCGCATCAACCTTATCTTGAAAANCNGGCCACTCNCCATGCACCANNGCAAGATAACGCTTATCGATTGCTTTTTGACCTTGAAACAACTTTTGCACGGCAACTAAGGCTGATCGTTTTTTAGCAACCAAAATAACCCCCGACGTATCTCTATCCAATCGATGAACCAATTCAAGGAATTTTTGCTGCGGACGCATTGCTCGCAATAACTCAATCAAACCTAATTTAATACCACTGCCGCCATGTACAGCCATGCCTGAGGGTTTATTCACTCCAATATAGAACTCATCTTCGAACAAAATACTATTTTTAATAAGTTCGGCCTGACTAGTCGGTACAACCACATCGTCATCGGATACTTCTTTGATCTTAACTGGTGCAATTCGTACGATATCTCCAATCACTAAACGCTGCACAGGTTTGGCGCGTTTTTTATTAATCCTCACCTCACCCTTTCGCAGTAAGCGATAGATTAAAGAGCGTGGCGCACCCTTTAATAGCGTAAGTAAAAAGTTGTCTATTCGCTGCCCGTCATGATCTTCATCGATCGTAATCAGGTTCACTTGGTTGGTATTGTAAGATTCTGCTGGCATAAAATAGCTTTCAATTCGCTCTAAATGTTTGTCGCAACTGTTATTTGTTGCTATATTCGCNGCCCCGGTATCAATTATTTCATNTTTTNCAATNATTGATACGTGGTAACGGCAGCCTTTAAGCGGCCAGTATAGAGAAGAAGAACGATTATTAAACCTTCTTTATGCAAACGAATAATAATGAATCGCGATTAAATGAATATGAGTACAGGTCATTTATCGCATATTTGAGATGAACCATGCGTAAACATCGCAGGCAGCATCTCACTATCAAATTATGGATTGTTGGTGATGGCCAAAAGGCATTACCAAGCAGAAATAGACACCGCGCCCATCAGATCAATCTGGCCACTTACAGGGTGGCAAGCGCAGGACTAATTGAATCAAGCAACCATAAAGATTTTGCTATAGAAGACCAACAGACGGTCTGCTGCCTCGTGTGCCTACGCAATAGAGCTACACACATAACATGAAAAGAATGCTAATTAATGCAACTCAAACGGAAGAGTTGCGCGTTGCCCTCGTTGATGGCCAGCGTTTGTATGATCTAGACATTGAATCTGGATCCCGTGAGCAAAAAAAATCTAACATCTACAAAGGTAAGATCACCCGTATCGAACCTAGCCTTGAAGCGGCTTTCGTAGATTTTGGCGCTGAACGCCACGGCTTTTTGCCGCTGAAAGAAATCTCTAAAAGCTATTTCAGCAAGAACCCAGGTTCTGGCCGCGTAAACATCAAAGAAGTGATGCGCGAAGGCCAAGAAGTCATCGTTCAAGTTGATAAAGAAGAACGTGGGAACAAAGGTGCTGCGCTAACAACAATGGTTAGCCTTGCTGGTCGTTATTTGGTTCTTATGCCAAACAATGCACGCGCTGGTGGCATCTCTCGTCGCATTGAAGGTGATGAGCGCACAGAATTGCGTGAAGCAATGAAAGGCGTAACGGTTCCTGATGATATGGGCGTAATCGTTCGTACAGCAGGTATTGGCCGTTCTAGCGAAGAATTGCAATGGGATTTAGATTACCTGATGCAACTTTGGCAAGCGATTCACGGTGCTTCTGAACGTCGTAATGCGCCTTGCTTATTACTTCAAGAAAGCAACGTAGTTATCCGCGCGATTCGTGATTACTTACGCCAAGATATTGGTGAAGTACTTATTGATAATCAAGCAGCCTACGACGAAGCTATCAGCTTTGTTCAGCAGGTAATGCCGCAGTACGAAAATAAATTCAAACTTTACGAAGACAAGGTTCCACTATTCAATCGTTATCAGATTGAAAGCCAGATCGAAACGGCCTTTCAGCGTGAAGTTAAATTGCCATCTGGCGGTTCGATTGTTATCGACCCTACAGAAGCACTTGTTTCTATCGATATTAACTCTGCTCGCGCAACTAAAGGCGCAGACATCGAAGATACAGCCACAACAACTAACTGCGAAGCTGCTGAAGAAATTGCTCGTCAGCTACGCTTACGCGACATGGGTGGCTTGGTCGTTATCGATTTCATCGACATGCACTCCAACCGCAACCAGCGTGAAGTTGAAAATCGCTTAAAGAACGCTCTAGAAATGGATCGCGCTCGCGTACAAGTTGGTCGCATCTCTCGCTTCGGCTTGATGGAAATGTCTCGTCAGCGTTTACGCCCTTCCCTAGGCGAAACATCTGGTCATGTTTGTCCTCGTTGTAGTGGTACGGGCATCGTTCGAGACCTACCTTCTCTGTCTCTTTCTATCTTGCGTCTTATCGAAGAAGAAGCAGCAAAAGAAAACACCGGCCAAATTCGTGCAGAAGTACCTCTAAACGTTGGTTCTTTCTTATTGAATGAAAAGCGTGAAGTTATTGCTGATATCGAAAATCGCCACAACGCTCGCATTGTAGTATTGCCGAATCCACATATGGATACACCGCACTACGAAGTAACACGCTTGCGTCCAGATGACACATTAATTGGTCAAGCTAGCCACGAACAAAACTTCGAACCTGAAGTTGATTTTGGCTTAGATGCAGAAGCAAAAGAGCCGACTAAAACTCAAGACGCCGCCGTCAAGGCAGTTGCATCTGCTCGCGCACCAGCACCTCAAAAGTCTTTCCTTAAGAAGTTCTCAGAAAGCATTACTAGCCTATTCGGTAATGACGATCAAGAAACGGAAGAAAAGCCTAAACCAAGCACGCGCAAGCCTAAAAGTAATCGCAATACTCGCAGCTCACAAAGCAGCAATCGTCGCACGCAAAGTAATCGTCGCAACGAACGCTCAGAGCGCAGTGATAGAAATGATCGCAACGAGAAATCAAACGATCGCAATACGCGTAAGACTAACGAAAATCGTGACCGTAACGAGAGCCGTGAAAAAACTGAGTCTCGCAACACTCGCAATCGCAATACTAAACGCGATAACGATAAGCGTGATAACGATCGTCAAAACAAGAAGCCTGAAGCGCAAGCAGGTAAATCGAGCGATGACAATCAAGAGAAAGCTCCTCGTAGACCACGTAACAATGGTCAACGCCGTCGCAATCGTCCAGACCGCAATCGCAACACTTCTGACACTGCTAAGAATGAAACAGTAGCACCAGAGCAGTCTGCTCAAACTGTTGATGTTAAAGTAGAAGCTCCAGTAGCTAACAAGCCTGCCGAAGCTAAGAAAACAGATAACAAAACTGAAGTGAAAACTGAAGCATCTGGTGAAAAAGCTAAACCTTGGGCTGCACATGAAGACAAGCCTGAAGTTAAAGCTGAAGCTCCTAAGGCTGAAACACCGAAGACCGAAGCTCCTAAGCAAGAAGCCCCTAAGGTTGAAACACCGAAGGCCGAAGCTCCTAAGCAAGAAGCTCCTGCTAAAGCTGAAGCTCCTAAGGTTGAAACACCGAAGGCCGAAGCTCCTAAGCAAGAAGCTCCTGCTAAAGCTGAAGCTGAAGCTCCTAAGGTTGAAACACCAAAGGCCGAAGCTCCTAANCAAGAAGCTCCTAAACAAGAGACACCTGCTCCACGTCGTCGTCGCAAGCCAGTTCGCGCTGCAAATGATCCGCGTAGCAAGCGTCAACAAGCTGATAGTGATAATAGCGCCGAATAATATCGACGCTAATCACTAAAAAGAAGTAAAAAAAAGGCTGCCTCATTAGGCAGCCTTTTTTATGTCAAATCAAATAATCATTAAACCGCACAAGGCGTCTAAGTAGGTTATTAGCTTGGCATTTTTAATTCTTTTGGTGAAACAATAACGCCATTATTATCAGCATAAACGTATTCGCCAGGAGTAAAAACAACGCCACCAAACTTAACTGGCACATCAACATCGCCCAGGCCGCGCTTATCTGTTTTTAATGGATTCGTTGCCAAAGCCTGCACACCCAAATCCGTTTGCATAATGACATCTACGTCCCGAATACAGCCATAAATCACTAAGCCTTCCCAGCCGTTAGCAACCGCCTTGTCTGCTAACATATCGCCCAATAGCGCATGACGCAAAGAACCACCGCCATCAACAACCATTACTTTACCAGTACCATCAGTATCAACCAGCTCTTTCACTTTAGAGTTGTCTTCGTGACATTTCACTGTGACGATCTGACCACCAAAGCTATCTTTACCTCCAAAATTGCTAAACATAGGCTCAACAACTTGGACTAAATCTGGATATTCATCACATAAATCAGGGGTAATATACTGTGTCATTTTTCTTCCTATCATTTTTCAATTAACAAAATTAATATACTGCAAAATTATGCTGCTGTTGGTTTAATATCACTCAACCATTCATTCAATTCTGGCCAAACTTCCGTTGCCGCTTCTTTGCTTACAATCATATCTACATGACCAAAATCACGACTGTAGCCCTGATCTTTAGCTAGAATCTTGAATTGTTTTTTGCTTGAACCACAAAGATCAAAGAAACGCTGGCAGTATTTAACGGGATCTGACTTATCATTTTTACCGACCATCGCCAATAAAGGAAGATCAACCCCCTGCCATTTCGCTGATAGCGATGTTTTGTTAGAACTAAAACGCCAGCGCCCAAAAAGACCTAGCCAGCGTAAATATTCCTTTGCAATCCCAGCAGGTTCATTCTCTGGGCCAATGTTTAACTTCCGGCCATCCATTTCAGCTTTGAAGCTAAAATACAAAGACCCCATCGAAGTCACAAATGGAATTTTAAGAAACCAACGGCGACGAACTACTTGAGATCCCAATAGCACCATGCCTGCTACCTGCATTTCAGGTAGTGTACCCGCAGCAATTGCCGTGGAAATTAATACCCCACCCATTGAGTGCCCCATCCAAACAGGCTTAAGGCCCGTTTTTTCGATAACAAACTCATTAATGGCTGGAACATCAGACAAGGCATACTGCTCTAAAGTATTTTCCCTATAAGCATTATTGCGTGGGGATAGCCCATGACCACGCATCTCCATAATCCAAATATCAAAGCCCGAATCTACCAAGTAACGCGCAAGACCAATGCCCTGTGACGACAGCCAAAAGCCACGATTTGTGAAACTTCCATGCACCAAAATAATCGGCTGCTTACCCTTGCTGGATTGTCCATAAATACCAATATGGCTAAGCGCGATCTTAACGCTAGGATCAGCATCACGACCATGCTTAACCAAATAAACGTCATCAGTTAAATCACCAATAACATCAGCCTTAAATAAACTGACCGGAAAAAATTGACTGCTACTTTTCATTAATTGGTTTTATCCGCTAAAAAGAACCAAGTATCTAAAACAGAATCAGGATTTAGCGAAACACTATCAATCCCCTGCTCCATCAACCACTTAGCAAAATCGGGATAATCCGATGGCCCTTGGCCACAAATACCAATGTATTTATCCGCTTTTTTACACGCCTGNATGGCGTTCATTAATAATATTTTAATGGCTTCGTTACGCTCATCAAACAAATGAGCAATAATTCCTGAATCGCGATCAAGGCCCAGTGTAAGTTGAGTTAAATCGTTTGAGCCGACAGAGAAACCATCGAAGTGCTCTAAGAACTGTTCTGCTAAAATAGCATTTGCAGGTAGCTCACACATCATAATCAAGCGCAAACCGTTCTCGCCGCGAACAAGACCGTTATCAGCAAGCAATTGAACGACCTGACGAGCTTCATCTACAGTGCGAACAAACGGCACCATAATTTCTACATTAGTAAAGCCCATTTCATCGCGGACTTTCTTCATCGCACGACACTCAAGCTCGAAGCAATCACGGAATTGATCCGAGATATAACGAGAAGCGCCTCGGAAGCCTAACATCGGATTTTCTTCTTCAGGCTCATACAAACGACCACCAATTAGATTGGCATATTCATTTGATTTAAAATCTGAAAGGCGAACGATAACTTTTTTACCATTAAAAGCTGCAGCTAAGGTAGATATACCTTCAACCAGCTTATCAACATAGAAATCAACTGGACTGGCATAACCTGAAATTCGACGTTCGACAGTGAACTTAACCTCTTCTGGTAAGGTATCAAAATTCAACAGCGCCTTTGGATGAACACCGATCATACGGTTAATAATAAATTCTAAACGTGCAAGACCGACCCCTGCATTTGGCAAAGATTGAAAATCAAAAGCACGATCAGGGTTACCAACATTCATCATGACATTGAATGGAAGNTCAGGCATAGACTCAACAGAGTTGGTTTTAATATCGAAAGATAAACCGCCTTGATAAACAAACCCGGTATCACCTTCTGCACAAGAAACTGTCACTTCTTGACCATCTTCTAAGACGCGAGTTGCATCCTCACAGCCAACGATTGCTGGAATACCTAATTCACGAGCAATGATCGCAGCATGACAAGTTCGACCACCTCTGTTGGTGACAATCGCTGCAGAACGCTTCATTACAGGTTCCCAGTCTGGGTCTGTCATATCCGCAACCAATACATCACCTGGCTTAACCTGATCCATATCAGCAATGTCTTTAACAACACGAACCTTACCCTTACCGATACGATGCCCAATGCTGCGGCCTTCTACTAAAACATTACCTGTTTCTTTCAACAAATAACGTTCCATAACATTCTTATCAGTGCGACTCTTAACAGTTTCAGGACGTGCTTGAACAACATACAATTTGCCGTCATCTGCATCTTTAGCCCATTCAATATCCATAGGGCGCTTATAATGTTGTTCAATGATCATGGCTTGTCGAGCAAGCTCTGTTACTTCGGCATCACTAATTGAAAATAAACGGCGCTCTTCACGATCAACACGCTTGGTCACAACCGATTTACCTGCGACGCCTTCGTCACCATAAATCATCTTAAGTGCCTTAGCACCTAGGTTACGGCGCAATATCGCTGGGCGCCCTTCTGTCAAGGTTGCCTTGTGAACATAAAACTCATCAGGGTTCACTGCACCCTGAACAACACTTTCACCCAAACCATAAGAAGATGTAATAAACACAACATCCTCAAAACCGGACTCAGTATCCATTGTAAACATAACGCCAGACGATGCGGTTTCACTTCGCACCATACGTTGAATACCAACTGACAAAGCCACCTTGTTATGATCAAAGCCATGATGATCACGATAAGCAATGGCTCTATCATTAAACAATGATGCAAAAACATCTTTCATCGCATCAAATACAGCATCAATACCAATAATATTCAAATGCGTTTCTTGCTGGCCTGCAAATGAAGCATCAGGCAAATCTTCTGCCGTCGCAGAAGAACGAACAGCAACCGCTAAAGAAAGATCACCCTGCTGTAATTCAAGAAAATTCTTACGAACGTCATCGGCTAGATCATCAGGGAATGGCGCATCCATAATCCACTGACGAATTTCAGCACCGGCAGCCGATAAAGCTGACACATCTTCAATATCAAGACCCGATAGGCGCTGATTAATCTTTCCAGCTAAATCTTGATAGGATAAAAATTTTACATAAGCTTCTGCTGTTGTCGCAAAACCATTCGGCACTAAGACCTGCAAAGCGGACAAATTACTAATCATCTCGCCTAATGAAGCGTTCTTGCCTCCAACTTTATCCACATCATTGATCGATACTTGATCAAACCAAAGCGTATTCTGTGTCAAAGCTCTTCTCCTATGAAAAATACTGACATATATTGGCTGCTTACTAATATAATCGTGCAATCTACATTTTACCACCAAGTTGGGCTTATGAAACGTTACGCTTTTTTTATTTCTGATGGTACAGGCATTACCGCCGAAACTTTGGGCAATAGTTTGCTCTCACAATTCGAGAGCATTCAGTTCGAACGCATAACCATGCCTTATATTGATAGCGAAGAAAAAGCTTTCGCTGCTGTACAAGAAATCAATAAGGCTCAATTAGAGTCAGGACAAACAGCCATCGTTATTGATACTGTTGTTGATAAAAATATTCGAAAAGTCATTGATCAGGCACAAGCTTTTAAAGTTGATATTTTCTCCACTTTTTTAGCTCCACTTGAAAGCGAGCTAGGTGAGAAATCCTCATATACTGTGGGTAAATCGCACCAAAGCGCCTTAAGTGACAGCTATGTCGCGCGAATTGATGCCATCAATTATGCTCTTGATAACGATGACGGCACCCGCACTCGCTATTACGATGAAGCCGATATTATTTTGGTCGGAGTATCTCGCAGCGGTAAAACCCCAAGCTGCTTATATATGGCAATGCAGTTTGGAATTAAAGCAGCGAATTACCCCCTTACCGAAGATGATATGGAGGAATTAACTCTGCCAGATTGCTTAAGCGAGCGAAAAGAAAAGCTGTTTGGTCTTACCATCGACCCAGATCGCCTATCTGCAATTCGTAATGAACGACGCGCAAACAGCCGTTACGCGTCACTAAAACAGTGTTATCACGAAGTAGATGAAGTCGAAATGTTATTTGAAAAGAACAACATTCCTTATCTAGCGACTACAGATGCATCCGTTGAGGAAATCTCAACACGAATAATGGCAGCAGCCAAACTACAGCGCCGATTAAATTAAGTGCTTTCACACTTATTTCGTTAAACTAGCATTTAATTAAACTAGATGTTGATTAAATAAGTGCGCAATAACCTTAGGTCGAACATACACCAAACTATGATCGACCTCGGGTATTGTTTCTACATGCCACTGCGGCTGAACTTGCTTTATTTTTTCCTGAGCATGCACCAATCCCGAATCAGATAACCCTCCAACTATACCAATCCCAGAAGGAATAGATCTCATTAGCGAGAGCAGTTTATATTCATCAAGTTTTTCTGCATATTCAGACACCGCTGATAAAGCATTAGCAAAACCATGAGGCCTTCGCTGCAATCGGCGAATAGCCAACAGATCAACTTTCTCATTTCNCATGCGCTTAGGAGAAACCAAATCTAAAAAATCGATAAAATGCTGCGGATTATTAGCATCCGATTTAATATTAGCGGCGATCGGCATGAAAGCTCTCCGAAACACCAAAGCATTCTGCAAAGACTCATCATTAAATAAAGCGGGTTCAATCAAGCATAAGTGCCCTATTGTAAAATCAGGCTGAGCTTCATGATTTAATTCAAGAGCAACCAACCCACCAAGAGAATAGCCGGCTAAATCGAAATCTGTCCATTGTAAATGCCGTAATACCGAAAACAACGTATTGCAGATATCTTCAATAGTAAACTCTATACTATCATCTAGATCAAAATAACTGTCGCCCATACCCAACAAATCAGGTACTAAAATCTCATCCCAAAACTCTAGATAATTAATAATATAAGTCCAAGTTAACTCGCCAGCTACACCTGCTCCGTGCAAAAGCATCAAACGGGACTTTTTATTCTCAGGTTTTGAAGTATCTGAAGGGGAACGTTGAAACAAGGTATAGCTAACTTGAGCACCGGCAACATCCAACGCAAACCTTTGCTTAATCATTCGCTTTTCCTAAAGAAAGTGATAAAGAATACCCCTTTGAATCAATATCTTTATCATTTGCAAAAATAATTAAATATTCAATTTCAGGATCTGATAATTCAATCATCACTTTAGTATAAGAAAGATCTTTCCATGTTTGCTCAATAAAAAGGCCAGACAAATTACTGGCCAAGTAAATAGGCTGAAATTGCGGATTCAAAGCCACAACTTCAAAAGTCGCTTCTGCCGAAAGTTTAAAACTTTTAATAAAGACAATACTATTTTCAATGCCATCGGCCGAAAAATTGGTTACAAAGTATCCTGCAGGAACAGACCCTTTACGAGTTTTATAAAAGACCGAATCGGAAGAAATTTTCTGAGAAACAGCAGAATCAAAACTTAAAACCTGCGTAAAAGCATTTTTATAATCAATGCAGCAAACACCTTTTGTTATTTGGTCTGGTAACCTAAAAGGTGGGGCAAAAACAGCATCATAAACTATTTCAGCAGCGCTAAATTCAACCAACATATCCGGTTTAGGATCATTTCGAATTCTACCGGTACCATCAGTCCATGTATAAAAAGGCTTGTCTTCACTGGAGTTTATTTGCTGCTGAAGTTCACCTTCCGTCTTATAGTCTTTATATTCCTCAGGAACATTTGAGGCATTAGGAACAACAGCATCATCAGAGGAGCTATTTTGTTCTGAAAGATTTTCTTTTGAGCGGGCAGTATCTTCTGTAGCTTCGACTTCTTCTGCTACAACGGTATTATGAATAATCCCATTCGCATCAACCCAGGTATAATAAGAAGGCTCAGCCAAAGATGGCAGAGCCAGCAATACCAGCAAACTCGCCAGTATCGATTTAATTAAATAAGACACTAGAACTTGGTTCGATAAGTGATACCGAAAGAAGCAATCGTTAATTTGGTATTTACATCCAATCCTGGATACGCACTTGTTACGGTACACGTTAAGCAGTTCCTGTTAAGTGAATCACTTGAGTTGGTAAAAATGGCCGAATCACTATCTTCTTGAGAGTCTGCCAAAATAGTTTCTTTAGACTCTAAAAACGCAATCGATAAATCAACAACGCTATCCTTATCCCACTGATATCCCATACCTAAAGAATACATATTCGCGAAACCCAATGGCGCCATAATGCTTCGGCGATCATCAGGAATAGACGTTTCTCGCGGCTCATACCCTGCGCGTAATTGTACACGGCTATTCAGGTCATAAGCAAAACCAAAGGCATGACTCCAAACACTTCTAAAACCAAGAGGCTGCGACAAGGTAGTATCGGTTACTAAGCTAGGCGCCATAATCTTAGCTGCACTTAAGAAACTTACAGGGCGATCAAATTCAATCAATAAACTATCCCATTGATCATAATCAGTCCAACCAAGATCATAATTAATTTGGAAATCATCAAAAAAACGAAGCTTAATCCCTGTTTGAAAATGCTGAGGGAAAACTTGTTCTGCAGAAACCAAACCCGACTCTGTTTTATTTCCCGAAGGTAACTGAAAAATAGCCCCGCCAATAGCGCCAAAAATAGTTGATTGGAACTTACGGAAGAAATTAGAAAAATCATCAGTATATTCTAAATGGTACGTTCCCTTTAAATTAACTCGAGACCCACTTTGATACGTAGCTCCCCAAGCAAACCAATCCTTAGGCTCCCAAAGAAAGCCAAGGTTAAATGAAGGAGACAAAGTTTCTGACATTTCCAAACTTAACGTCCCTATATCGTCATACGGACCGATATTACCACCACACAAAGCGATTAAGGGTACTAATGGATCATTACCAGTTGGCTCACCTGTTTCTGTATCAAAGCACCCAAACGCATCCTGCAATTGCTCTGCAACAGCAATCAAAATATTCGGAGCACGCAAGTCTTGCTCTAAAGCTACAGCATGGTGATTAAAAAGAAAGCTCGCTCCTACCGCAAATTCATCCGTTACCTTATAACCAAAGGATGGAGAGAAATAGGCAAAGCGTTGCATGGATACTTTTTTCGCCTGATAACGACCAGGATCGTCATCTGCTTTCGCGAAACCTGCAACCATGGGTGCGTAAACCGCATTAGCAAAAGTAAAGCGAGAGCCTTCAGGCTGAATAGAAAGTCCTGCCGTTGGTACACTTAATAGAGGTAAAAAATCAAGTGGCAGAATCCCATGACCAGGAATATAGGCTGCAGCGCTTGCACTTCCGCTCGCCTTATAACCCGATTTTTCTCTCGCCTCGTCATCTTCCCCAAATATTTGATCATTCTTAATATTCAGCAACTGACCGTCACCATTATAATGATCAGGTACTTTAAAATCATATTCTGCTTTCAGATATATATTCTGTACCGAAAACTGAACCTGACGCCCCTCTAACTTTGTTAAACCAGCGGGGTTAAAGTGAATACTCATAATACCAACAGGATCTGCGGTTACCGCATTACCCAAAGACATTGCTTTTGTATCAATAAATAAATTTGTCGCTAATTGCGCCTGACTACTTCCCGCCACAAAACCTAAGGTTAGTAGCGCCAGCCTTTTAAACATCGCAATATTCATGTCACTCTCCTTATTGCGATGTTACAGGCTTGGCTTAACGCCTTCGATATCGATTGGCATNGAAAAACCAACAAGAAAATCAGGTGCAGATTCCGTCATACCAAAACCAATATTAATATTGGTAATCGTTTTAGGTGAAACACGCACNCCCAAAGCAAAGTTCATTAGGCCTGTAACTTGACTACCGACAGTACTTTCAACAGTCTCACCACTACGCTCTAAAACAAACGTTGTNTCATCGTTATAAGANGCCTGAAAAGAAACACTCAAAGAAACATCATANGAAAGAGANTANGCNAANCCCATTGANCCAGAAATAGAAGANCCAGGATGTACTTCTTTTAANATAGCAGCGTCACGNATTTGGTTTANATCAGTTTCTGGAATGCTGTATCCATAAGTACCCGAACCAAAAAGGACAACAGGATCCAAAACNTTAGAAACACTNCCNCCAACACTGATACTGTANGTACCAGAACCGCTGGCAAGTTGCTTGTCGCTATCAATTTCATAAGGGCTATCACCTGTTTTCAGCTTAAGTGAGCTNAATAANGTTTTACTCATAGTNCCNGGCACAATACCCCATGGCTGCCAGCGAACTGTGCCGCTTAAATCACCTACAGCAAAATTGGTAAGATCAGATTCACTATCAAATTTTGCAATTAATGGTATACGACCACCAATGGTCACGTTATCCAACAAACCATAATCGAGTGAGAATGAGTTTGTAAAAGTATGGGTTGCAGAAGGGTTTACATCTGCACTTAAAATACTTGAGGACCCTGTAACTTCACCNTCTGAATTAACTTCAGGTTCAATAATCAAGCTCAAGCGTTGATCNCCATANTAACTGTAATCAAACGAATAATTGAGACCAGCGTTACCTTTTTTAAGCAAAGAATAACTATTTTCAGCAGCCTCAAANACTTCTTCTAGTGCTTTTTCAGTATCAGCATCTGAATCTTGTTTAGTTAATGCATCTCGTGCCTGAGACACATCAGCGGCTTGAACCAAAGACGCTCCAGTTACACTAAGAGCGATCAATAATAACGATGAATGCAGCTTAATCCCCATTGGAATCCCTATCTTTTATATTTCTTATTTTAATTTTTATAAAACGAATTATTCAATTAATTACGTTTGTAACGAAGCGTTTTTTCGATTCTTGGAATTTTCCCATCAACAATATCAGACTGAGTCCAATAGATTGCATTGTANTTATNAGAATCATCTTGACTGTAATACGAATTTTTATCGTCAGAGTAATATTCATTACCCTCGTCATCNAANAACGGCTCNCCTGTTNTTTCATCACGANCNACATCAAAATTGAAATACGCATTATTATTCAACGAAGCAATTTTATTATATAAATTTGCGTCTTCAGGCATTGCGAATAATGGGAACTCTCTAAAGGTGTTTTCAGCGATAATATAATCTGAAACGTAACGTAAATCTTGCTCTTGCAGCTCTAAGCCATTTGCAGGTTTATGCCCGTTCGGAAATACAATAAACAATACATTATTATCCCAAACTTCTAAGAAGCGATGCATGGTAAAACTGATATTTCCTAACGCAGGATCTGCGACAAATACACGGCCATCATATACTGCTCTAATTACTACAAAGTGCTTAAAACCGGCATATTCAATTGGTGCAATTGCGGGGTGATCGAGTTCTTCCAAGTCTGATGCTTCAGCCTTAAAACCACCCGATGGATGACCTAATGCCGTTACCAATCGCTTCATGTCAAGTAGAGAAAAACCACGTCGTTGAACAATACGCTCTGTTTCACCAAAACGCAGCAAGCCTTCCATCACTTGACGCTCTTGGAAATTTCGACCCAGATAAAAATCCAAAACAGTCGTTAATGCTGCTGACCCACAACTGTAATCATAAGCTTGACGAACGACATTATTAAAACGCTGAACCGATAGCGGTTCTACATTAACAGCCACATCCTGCTGAGCAGGTTCTGTATTAGCAACACGATAGACGAGGTCTCCTTCATTACGATCTGGAATAATAGCCAGCTCGTTAACGATAGAGAATGCGATGATTGAACCCAATAAAATAATTAGCACAATAAGTTGGCTTTAGCCCCTCCTGGATTATTATTTTTGTATTTCCAGTTATGGTACTCATGTTACAGAAGTTTACTTAAAACACCATGTTTAATTACATGCTTTTAAGTCATTTAGACAATATTTACGCAGCAAGAAAGTGGGATTTAGCAGAGCCATATTATAAAGAAGTTCACAGAACAGAAAATAAGGATATAGGTTTAAAGACACAAAAAAACCCGCCGAAGCGGGTTTCTTTTATAGTATCTATTTTATTACTAGCTAATCATAAAGTGACTAGCAATAATTGATTAGTGACCATAGATACGCTGAGTCATACCGGCAAGCTCAAGACCGTTGATCTCAAGACTACCGATAGAGCTTCCGCCAATCGCAATAGCATCAACACCGATATCCATATCCATAGCACCCAATTGAATGTAAACACCAGATGTAGAACCTGCAACTGAAGCATCACCACCAACAGCCCAGATAACTTGGTTAAGATCAATTGCGCCGCCGCCAGCCGCTGACACAGTCACACCTGAAACCTGAATAGCTGATCCTGTAGCGATAGTATTTTTAACACTATCAAGTGTGCCGTTATAAGTGCCAACTAAAGTAGCATCAGCAGCATCATCACTTGTCGCAACACCATTTGCGTCATACGTTACAGTACCAACTGCGCCCGCATCAAGATCAGCTTTAACAGCAAGAGTATTACTATGAGACTGACCCAAGATATTTGCTTGCTCTTTCGTGTAACCGAATAC
This sequence comes from Oleispira sp., assembly GCA_002708475.1. Lineage (GTDB taxonomy): Bacteria > Pseudomonadota > Gammaproteobacteria > Pseudomonadales > Oceanobacteraceae > Oleispira. Next base: position 50,999 of record PAOL01000012.1, read on the forward strand.
ACCAAGATTCATATCAGTAACTTCAACAGATGCATTCATCTGAATAGCCATCGAAGAAGTCCAGTCCTTATAATCACCAACAACACCAGCATTTTCTAACTTACCTAGACCAGCTGACGCTGAAGTACCAAGGTTTTTAATCGTTGTTGTAGAATCACCTAAATTAATAGCAAGATCAAGATTGTTAATAATCTCTGAATCATTACCAAGAGCACCAGCATTAGCACCAACAAGTTTCAATGCACTGAAATCACCTGTTGTATCAGCGGCATCATTACCCATAGATACAGTAA
>PAOL01000013.1 GCA_002708475.1 Oleispira sp.
CACCAGACAATAATTTTTTACGCCCTAATAATTCTTCAGCAACATTATCTAAAGCAAAACTTTCGAAGTGATATTGCGCTTGGCGTAGCATTTCGATGCCATCGATTATGCATCGCCCGGGCACATGAACATAGCTTCTTGTTATTCGGCTTTGGTCATGGCGCCAACTCACTTCTTGTTGATTACGACCTAAGATAAAAGGAATATTTAACTCATCGCATTTACGTTGAATAAAATCCATATCAAATTGAATAAAATTCCAACCAATAATCACATCTGGGTCTAGCTCTTTAATTGCAGAGAAGAAGACGTCTAATAACTGGTGCTCCGTTTCAACGTATTGGCAATTATCGGCTTCAGGACTGTTATCACTTCCTATCATCCAGATTTTCTTTATGCGCTGCTTTTGTCGTAAGCCTATATCACCTTCTATAAATACGCCGCCTTCTATAAATACATCGCCTTCTAGAGCAATAGAAAATAATCGATCGGGTAACCCTTGTTTTGGAAAAGACGTTTCGATATCAACCGACAAAATACTTAGATCGGCCTGTTCAATGGCTTCTTTGCTGGGTTTCATGCGTCCCTGCTGGCAACTTAAAAATTTAACGCCCTGTTGCCGCTCTTCTTGAAGCCATTCGCCTTGGATTTCGGCTCCTCCACGAATAAAACGCTCCATTAAATAACGATCCGTCGGCCTAAGATCGTATTCCCATACGTTAATATCCCAATCTTTTAATAAATAATGGAATCGATAAATATCTTCTTGGCGTAAATAGCAGGCGATAAGAGGTTTGAGACTAAAAGAAGTGAGTTCTACAGAGCGGCAAGTAAGACCCAAACCCTCTGCCCCCGCCAGCTTCATCGCTTTTTCTTGCTCTTCAAGAGGAATAAAGCATACGGAAGGCTGCTCAATGCAAACCCGAAGCGGCCCAGATGGACTAGTGAACCAGAATTCAAGCTCGGTTGTGTGTTCTGTTTCATACCAGCGGCTGGTTAATAAAAAGCCATGTTGACTTGTTGTGCTCATCAAATAATTGCTATTTTAAGGTCTATACTAAAATGAAAATACGTTTGCAATGTAACAAGCCTGAAGGATATAGCAATGAGTGGCCCAATAATCAGTGATGATCCCCTCTATCAATTACTTAGAGATGATGATGTTACTGGCTTTAATCAAGCCAGAGAAGCAGGTCAGGAGTGTGATTTATCAGGCTGTGACCTTAGAGGCTTAGACCTTCGTAATTTAATCATCAAAGGGATGAATTTAGAAGACACCTACTTTCGAGGCGCTGATTTACGTGGCATCGACTTTAGCGGTTGTAACCTCAATGGTGCATCATTAGCCGATGCTAAAATAAGTGGCTGTTACTTCCCTATTGAACTGACTCCCGCTGAAATTGAGCTGTCCGTCACAATGGGAACTCGCTTACGACATATTTACACGAAAACTTAGAATTATTCTTTTAAGCTCATGCATTTATCGGTATCTTTTATTCATAGTTAAATAATGAAATAGTTGGAGCAATAGATGTATTTACCGGGTAAGCCGAATGAGNTCATAGAAAAACTAAGCGCCCGCATGCAGAAGCTCACAAAAGCCGTGCTAGAGGGNTTTCCACTAGATGACGAACCNCTATGCTTNGANGGCATTGATGATATTTATCAACACTTCGATAAAANCAAGGTTTTCTTAATCACNGATGGCATGCTNCANCTGAGTCATGATGGNCAAAATGGTGTNAGTTTTGATGAAGGCGANTTGATCGGTTTTTCCCATTCCTTTGATCTACCTTTTCCANTACTTAAAGCCGATGAATTTGTCCAGCTTCATTTAATTGATCGGGATAAGCTATTACGCCACATNTATAGTGATAANCGCCGCCAGCANCACTGGAGCCATTATCTACTGTGCCAGAATGCTATGCTCGTCCATCAATTAACTGANTTAAGNAAAGACCAAGTTCGACCTACAGCCGGATTTCAAAATGTACAGCCTGGTGATGTCATTATTAAAGAAGGTGATGAAGCAGAACACGTCTATACGATTATTAGCGGTGAAGCCGAAGTATTTGCCAATGGTATCAATGTTGGCCAAATTGGCGAAGATGAAGTTTTTGGAGCGATGGCAGTATTTACCGGTGAAAAACGTTCAGCNACTGTACAAGCCAAAACAGCTTGTACCATTATGGCTGTTCCCCAAGCAGATTTTGTACATTTGATCGAGGCTCAACCAAGAGCNGCGGTTAATCTTATCGAAAATCTCGCAAGACGAATTGTAANCATGAACAATCAACTNATCGAAGGNCAGAACATAAGAAAAACATAAGAAATATANGCATTTANCAACTAAGNACGAAATATGAACTAAGCTATAAACATCAATTATAATAACTGATTAAGTAGCTTATTTATGCCTATNTTTCANAANNAAACCGAACATGCCCGACTACTAAAACAAGTGGCACAATTAGAAGCTGAAAAGGCNTCATTACTAGAAGANTTGGCCACTAAAGATTCTCTTCACCAGAAGAGTGNTGGTTTGAAAGCCGCTGAAAAAGACAANACNGATNTTAAAGCATTANTATTTTCTAAGTACATNCAATCTCAAGATATTGTCGATGANATACGNTNTTCAATTGCNGAAGCNGCNANNGAATCNGCNANTGAAAANGATAGAATTGCGGGTTCGATGGANAGNTTNTCANNAATTAACTCACTAGTAGATGACTGTACAAACACGTTAACTGGCTTAAATGATCAAATGGGTGGAATTGCGAGNACGGTAGAACTTCTGTCTAGCACGACGGTTAAAATCGAAACATTTGTATCTCAAATTCAAGACATTGCTGCGCAAACCAACCTATTAGCCTTAAATGCTGCAATTGAAGCNGCTCGTGCGGGTGAACAAGGNCGNGGATTTGCGGTTGTNGCNGATGAAGTTAGAGCNCTGGCTGCACGCTCTGCTGATGCCTCGGAACAAATTACNAANCTCACAACAACCATTAAGACGCAAACCGAGTTAGCAACTAAAGAGATTTCGAATCAACAAGTTGAAACGGTAAAGGCCGCCGAACTTTCAGGGTCTATCAATGATGTAGTCGTGGTTGTTTCTGCTGCTGCAGAAAAAATGTTTGATTCAATTAAAAAAACAAGCCATGTGTCATTTTTACAATCTGTAAAGTTAGACCATGTTNCTTGGAAAACNGACATTTATAAAAATATTATTGAGCTAACACATAAAGACAATAATGATTTCTCATCGCATACACAGTGTCGTTTAGGTACTTGGTATTACGACGGTGATCACTCTAATAGCTATAAATCATCTGGGCCTTATACTAATTTAGAAATACCGCACCAGAAGGTTCATGATTCTGGTCATCAAGCGCTCAATCATTTTAAATCAGGTGAAATCGATAAGATGATTAATGCCCTCGATAATATGGAAACAGCCAGTGTTCAAACTACTCACTTAATTACAGATTTAGAAGAAAAGTACTAATGTATATTAATTGCGGCTAAGTGATCATTTCTGTATCAAAAGCCGAACTGAGCGAATAAGTCTCAGTTCGGTAAAAANCTCTTAACGGTGANTAACAACTACTTGGCAATCGCTTCCGCCATAGATCGATCAGCAATCTCTTCCAACCAATTCAAATCAACGTCTTTATGCGATTCACAGATAAACCAAGGTTCACGAGAATCAGGTTCAAGCATAATTCCATGTTTAATTAAGTTCATTGCGAACTCAGTATACAGCTCGCTATCGGATTGCTTCCAATCACGGTAATTCGTAGGCACTAAGTTGCCAAAATGAATACCAAACATAGAGTCAGGGCCTGCAAAGCGATGCTCAACACCGTGCTTAGTGAATACGCGACTTAATACTTGCTGTATTTCAGCTCCTACTCGATTAATAGTGTCGTAAGCATCCGTTTCATTCAACACGGTTAGCGTCGCTTTGGCTGCACTAAGTGCAATCATGTTAGCGGTGTANGTTCCACCGTGGGTTACACCTTTACTNCTAAAGCTAATGACATCCATTACATCCGCACGGCCACCAAATGCTGCCACAGGATATCCATTACCCATCGCTTTGGCATACGTTGTTAAGTCAGCTTTAATGCCATACAGTTCTTGAGCGCCGCCTCTGGCAACACGAAAACCTGTTTTTACTTCATCCATAATCAGCAGAGTGCCATTGGCATCGCACATATCACGAAGCTTCTGCATNTANTCTTGNNTTGAAGCNATACTGCCGCAATTACCTAAGATTGGCTCAATTACGATAGCCGCAATATNACCACCCACTCGAGCAAATACTTCGTCAATGGCTTCAAAGCTGTTTAGCGGCACAGTTTCTAAATGCTCACGACTCGCTTCTGGAATACCAACACCAAATGATGCAATTTCAGGTGCTTCACCTGATTCTGCATCCCAGTTATCCACATCTGATTTCCACATCATTTCGTCGTACAAACCGTGGAATCCACCTTCAACAACAACAATTTTGTTGCGACCAGTGAAGCCTCGTGCTGTACGTACAGCACCAATAACCGCTTCTGTGCCCGAGTTAGCAAAACGCATTTTTTCGATATTCGGACACATTTCCTTCACGAGCTCAATCACTTCAGAATCTAGATCCGTAGAAAACCCCGATATTGTGCCGCGCTCAGTAATTGCTTTAATCACTTCTTGATCGATACGTGTATCACGATAACCCAAAATAATCGGGCCATAAGCTAAACGAAAATCAACAAACTGTTGATCATCCGCATCAGTGATCGTACAGCCTTTACTGGTTTTAACGAATACCGTATTGTCTTCACCCCAATAACGATAGCTGTCGGCAACGCCCATAGGCATATTGGTATGTGACTGTTGCAATAAGCGATTAGTATTTGGCTTGGCTGGGTTCGTCATATTTCGATTCTGCGTTAATGATTCATGATCAAATTTAATTAATAACGCGCATAATACAGTGCTATAAAGGGCTTTGCATCAGNGATATCCAATTCAAGATCAAAGTCTGCNAGCANCTATNGAAGCGACCTTTCTTACATTCCNANAGNTTAGATCATTGCTTTCAAGNATTTTAATCTTACGTGCTACACTCCTAANTATGCTCTTTCGTTATTATATTCACCTTTAATTCGAGCGTTTAATTAATGGATTTTCTCTGGATCTTAATTGCATTTGTTTGTGGTTTTGCTGCAAAACAAATAAACCTCCCCCCTTTGGTCGGCTATTTAGCGGCTGGCTTTGGCTTGAATGCNTATGGCGTNCAGCCTCATGANAACTTAGAAGCACTAGCCAATATTGGCATCACCTTGATGTTATTTACTATTGGCCTAAAGGTTAACTTTCACACCCTGCTAAAGACTTCTGTCTGGGCGGGCACTAGTTTACACATGCTGAGCTGGGTAATTACTGCAACATTATTGCTTAAAGGCATTGCGTTGCTAGGTATCAATTATTTTGTTGACCTAGATTGGACTGCCTTGGCTCTCATCAGCTTTGCACTTAGCTTTAGCAGTACTGTCTGTATCGTTAAGCTGTTAGAAGAAAAGAACGAGATGAAGGCGCGTCACGGAAAACTGGCCGTTGGTATTCTAGTAATGCAAGACATTGTCGCAGTTGCTTTCTTAGTGATTGCNACAGGTAAAGTGCCTTCGTTATANGCCTTAGCTTTATTATTNCTCTGGCCTGCNCGCCCTCTNCTTGGNCGNATTNTGAATCAAGCCGGNCACGGTGANNTATTNCCCTTAATCGGNATTTTCCTCGCCATGGGNGGCTATGANTTATTCCAGNTAGTCAATATGAAAGGCGACNTNGGCGCACTTAGTGNTTGGTTTNCTNNTAAGNCCNCACNTNAAANCNANTGANTTGGCTAANTCNCTATTAAGCTTTAAAGANNTNTTCTTGATNGGNTTNTTCNTANCNATTGGNTTTACNGCNTTNCCNNCNNTNGANATGATNCCNGCATTAGCAGTCGTTAGCTTTATCCTCATTATTAAAGGCGTACTNNTNTTNCATATCCTCGCNGCNATNGGTGTNGCNGGGCGNAATATGTTTCTTGGTAGCATGATATTAACCAATTACAGCGAGTTCGGCTTAATCGTTGCTTCATTGTGTGTGAAGAACGGCTGGCTGAACCAAGACTGGCTAGTGATCATTGCTTTGGCTGTTAGCATTTCATTCATTTTCACCAGTATATTCTACGACTATGCACACCGAGCTTATGCCTACGCGAGAAACTGGGTGAAGTATTTTGAACGTAACCAACCTGTACCTGAATACCAAGAGCAACTCAAAAGTGCTGAAGTTCTAATCATTGGTATGGGCCGCGTTGGTTGTAGTTCTTATGATGTATTACATGCTCAAATGGATGAAAAAGTGTGGGGGGTTGAATCCGACATAGACAAGGTTCGACTTCATCGTGAGCAAGGACGCCATGTTATTTTTGGTGATGCCGAGGATGCCGACTTTTGGGAAACTCGCGAACTCTGGCATATTAAGCTCATCATGCTTGCGATGCCTTCAGTGAACGATATTATTGATATTACGACTCAACTTAAAATGAGTGGCTATCAAGGGCATATTGCTGCAATTGCCCGCTACGAAGATGAGCGTAAAAAGCTAATGGCAATGGGCATTGATAATGTCTTTAACTATTACGTTGAAGCCGGTACAGGTTTCGCCGAAGAAAGNTTGCACNTACTNGAACAAGANANCCAAGCTAAACCCGCAANTTAANACNATCGATTTAAGAAATGACCATGACTAANAANACCATCTGGGTAGATGCCGATGCATGCCCAAACGCGATTAAAGAAACATTATTTAAAGCNGCTAATCGCAAAGAAATTCCATTAATTTTAGTCGCCAATCACTACATCAAAGTTCCACCGTCAAAATGGATTAGCAGTATTCAGGTAGAATCAGGATTCGACGTCGCTGATGATTATATTGTTGAGCAAGCAAATAAAGATGATTTAGTAATTACTTCAGATATTCCACTCGCGGCTGAACTAATAGAGAAAGGAGCACAAGTAATTACTGCTCGCGGCGATATTTTTGATAAAACAAACATCAAACAAAAACTCAATATGCGCGATTTCATGGATACAATGCGCAGCTCGGGTGAACACAGTAGCGGCCAAGCAGCGATGAATGCCAAAGATAAGCAAACCTTTGCGAATGCGCTAGATCGCTATTTAGCAAAATTAACATGAACCCAGAATTCTACGTATTGAAACTGAAAACCCTTTACGGCTTATCAGTTTCGCCTTTTACATTGCTTTCTTCGTCAATGTAAATCGTTTGCAAACCTTGCTTCTCTCTCTGTAAATCGCCATAGATAGCGATAACAAGTGAAATACCCATTAACACCATGACAAAGCTAAAAGGCAATGCACCGATCACCATTGCGGTCTGTATAGCACTTAAGCCACCCGCTATAATTAATCCCCCTACCACCAATGCAAGTGCGATACCCCAGAATATAATATGAGGGCGGGCTTTAGGACCATCATCACCTGCTGCATTAATCGTATTAATAATTAATACTGCGCTATCTGCAGAAGTAATCAGATACGTTAATAGCAAAATAATCATAACAAGAGACATGGCATAGGCTAAATTGTCACTCAATATAACGTCCAGCATTACAAATAACTTATCAGCCTGAGCGGCGTTAGATATTGCACCGTTGGCAACGCCAGAAAGTTCAAGATCAATGGCCGTCCCCCCCACTAAGGCGAACCAAATGAAGCACATAAGGGATGGAACTATCATTGCTCCAAAAATATATTCTCGCACGCTACGCCCTTTAGAAATTCGCGCTAAGAAAACTCCCACAAATGGCGCAAATGCAATCCACCAAGCCCAATAGAAAACAGTCCAAGCACTCTGCCAGCTTGCCAATGCATCACCACTCGTCGTTCCATCCGCAGTCCACACCCTGAACATATTGCCAGGCACCGAAATAACATAGTCGACAATACCAACAAAAAAACTACTAAGGCCAAAAAAAGTAGAGCCAAAAATTAAGAAGAAAATCAGAACAAAGAAACTCAATATCATATTAATATTCGAGAGACTTTTAATTCCCTTACCCACACCAGAAAGTGCCGATAACGTTGCCCCTCCCATAATGATTATTAGAGCAGAAACGATTCCAGCCGAAGAAACAGATTTATTGCCTTCTGCATCGATGTCATATAACCAATCACCTACGCCAATCGTAGATAGTCCAGAAATAAGTTGCTCTACACCAAAGCCCAATGCCTGAGAGATACCCAATACTGTTGCCACGACAGCAACCACATCGATAGAGTGACCAATTTTTCCTGAAAGTTTTTCACCTAGAAGAGGTGCTAACGAAGAACGAATCGTTAATGGCAGGCCACGACGATACGACTGGAATGCCAATGCCAAGCCCACAACAGAATAACAAGCCCAAGCAGCCAAGCCCCAGTGGGTAAAGGACCAAATATACGCATCTCGAACATTGCCTACCGTGCCGCCCTCAGTTAGCCCTAAAATCGTGCTTGGATTTTTAGCAAAATGATACATCGGCTCTGCCGTTGAAAATGTAAGCATGCCAATACCGATTCCAGCACTGAACATCATTGAAAACCAAGAAAATCTAGAGAACTCAGGGCGATCATCCTCAGTCCCTAACTGCAGCTTCCCAACTTTAGGCCACAGTGCCAACGTACAACAAAGGATGACGAAGAAACTCATGGCATAGATATACCAATAATTAAAACCCTCCATAATAAAACCATTCAACTCCCCAAGAACAGAGGCGGCATTTTCAGGAAAGGCTATCGCCCACAAGGTTAAAGCGCCAACCAAGATTTTCGCCGTGATCGTAACGTCTTTACTAAAGCCTTGGTAAAAACCAGATTTTGAAACTCGGATAAGTAAGTTGGTAATGGGTGGTTTTATAAGCACAGACAATCACTTTTTTATGAATAGTCTGTTTACTATACACAAATACACAAAAATACATGAATTCAAGTTTTCTAAACACATAAATCATAGCGCCTATAAATATAAATAGGTGTACGATATGCCTTTCTCATACAGCACTAGGAATTATCTGTAATGGATTTTTTTACCATCGACACATTACTGTGGATAGGCATTATTTTTTGCATATCACAGTCCGCTATGTTCTCCGGATTGAACCTAGCGTTCTTCTCACTTAGCCGATTACAGCTAGAAGTAGAGATGAAGCATGGAAACGTTGCTGCGGGTAAAGTATTAGAGGCTCGTAAAGACTCTAATTACCTGCTTACAACTATTTTATGGGGTAATGTCAGTATTAACGTATTGCTTACTTTATTGTCAGATTCAGCCTTAGCGGGCATCGCTTCATTTGCGTTCTCAACAATATTTATCACTATATTTGGTGAAATTTTGCCGCAGGCTTACTTCTCGCGTAACGCTTTACGAATGGCGTCTTTAATGACACCAATACTGAAATTTTATCAATTCATATTAGCGCCTGTTGCACGCCCCTGTGCATTGGTTTTGGACAAATGGCTTGGCAAAGAAGGTATAGACTACCTTCGTGAAAAAGAATTAATTTCAATGATTCATGCTCACATGAGCGCAGAAGAATCAGAGATTGATGAAATTGAAGGGCGCGGTGCGCTCAACTTTCTAATGATTGATAAAATTAAAGTAACGGAAGAAGGCGAACCGGTTGATGAAAAATCCATCATCCGTTTACCGACAAAAGTTGATTGGCCGTTAATACCTGAAATAACTCGTGACGTAGACAACCCTTTCCTACAGCAAGTGAATGCGAGTGGACATCACTGGGTGGTATTAGCTGACGAAGCGGGTAACCCATTACTATTGCTGGATGCTGATGCTGCCTTGCGTGCCGCTTTGTTAGACAAAGATACGCCTTATGATATCTACAAGTATTGTCGTCGCCCATTAATCATACGTGATACAGATAAGACAATTAGCGAAGTCATTAGACATCTAAAATCGCTTCCATCCTCCTCAACCGAAGAAGATGCAGCAATCGATTATGACGCTGTATTAATTTGGGGCGATCAGCCGCGAATCATAACTGGGGCTGATATTTTAGGTAAGCTCTTGAAAGGTATTCAAGCCAGTGACTTAGAATAAGTTAGCTTTTCACTTTTAAGCGGTTATTGACATCGCGGCTTTCACGAATCAACTCATTGCCTTCTTCGCATTGAGTTGATTTAGCTAAACGATCATACAAAACGACATTTACCGTTGCGGCAAGATTCAAACTACCTTTTGTAGGAATATAAACAACGCTATCCGCTTGGTTAAGAACCTTTTGCTTTACTGAACCATCTTCAGGTCCAAATACATAAAACGCATTTTCTGGATGTTGAAAGTCAGCCAAAGATATCGCGTTTTCCGCTAGCTCTATCACTACAATTTTTGCGTTCTCTGGCGCGCTTTCTAATAAACACTCCACTCGAGTTAGCGGAATGCTTTTACTTAAGTTCTGAGTATCAGTGCAATATGCAGCGCCGCGATCATAACGATTACCAGTGTAAAGAATGCTATCTGCCTGGAAACAGCCTGCCGCTCTAAAAATAGCGCCCACATTGGTAGGGCTTTTGGGGTTGGTAAGGCCGATAGTAACGTTAGGGTGGCTCATTTTTGTGTGTCGCATCCGGATCAAGAAAGTGTCTAAGATTTGAGCCCTTTCAATATCGCCTCGCTCACATTCTGAGAGCTGGTTCTTTGCGACGTCGCATATACAAGCGCTCGCCGTCTAGGGTCCATCATATTATAACCAAAAGCGTTCAAGTCTTCAGCAGTTGGTTCAATGCGTACAACCTGCTTTCCTGCCGACTTAAGTAAAGCAATTTCCTTATCAACGGTGGCCGTCATACCTTTTCTTACTTTACGCTCTATTCTTTTAAACAGAGAACAAGGCTGATCAGGAATTGTCGACGCCATCGGCACCAGCATGATGACTTCATCAACATCGGCATCAACTAATAGATCGGCAGAACATGGCGAGACGATTCCACCATCAATATACGTTCGATCATGAATATCTACCGGCGGACACCAGCCAGGTACGCCGTATGATGCGCAAACTGCTTGGCTAACATCGAGCGCTTCGACTTCTTTTTTATCACGACCAAAGGCTTTACGTTCTCCTGTTTCATGATCCACCGCCACTAGCCAGCAGTTATCATGATCGAGCCAATTATTTCCATTTTTAACACGATCAATTAATTTTATAAATGGCATCATGTCAAAGCCACCTTGAGGTAGTAATCCTACCCAGCCGGTGAGTGAGCCAAGTTCGCCGCGACGCATTTTTGTGTATAAGTTTTTTGCGGTGAATTTAAACTTGGGGAGTGGCGGATACCATGACCCTGAATCTTTATCATGATTCCAAATGTGCTGATAATCACCTTGCTGAGAAGCAATCAATTGATCGAGCGTCACGCCTCCTGCCATCAGACTAGCGAGTACCGCACCGACCGAGGTACCGATAAAAATATCCGCTTCTTCTGGATTCCAGTTTAACTGCGCACGTACTTGCGCTAATGCAGGAATCATCCAAGCAGCACCTGCAACAGCACCGCAGCCTAAAACTAAAGCGCGCTTTGGTTGAATTGATTTCATATTACCGCTCGNCTTTATTATTTATTTTTATCAAGCGTGTAAGCTTGCTTATCAAAATTAGCCAACATCTTTCTTAACTTTAAAGTACTCCAAGGAAAGCCAATGCTATTTTTTCCATTCTCATCAATGTAATAACTGGTACAACCACCNGTATTCCAAACAGTTGATTTTAAGTCTTGCTGAACTTTTTCATTATATATTTTTTGAGCATGGCTACTGACTTCAAGGCGCGAAATATCGCCATCGCGCATTTCCTTTAATGCCTCCGTCACATAATTAAGCTGAGCTTCAATAATAATAAAAGCAGAGTTATGACCTATGGCTAAATTTGGCCCAAGAATTAAAAAGAAGTTTGGAAAGTCTGTAATAGTAGTACCACGATAGGCTTCTGGGCTCCCTTGCCAAATATCATCCATCGTTTTTCCGCTTTTCCCTTTTACATGCTTTGCAATAGGTACATCAGAAACATGAAAGCCGGTACCTAAAATAATAATATCAGCCTCGCACTGCTCACCATTACTTGCAATAATCTTATTGCCCTCTATTTTTTGTACCCCACTAGCAATCACGTCAACATTATCTTGCGACAGCGCTTTGTAATAATGATTACTTAATAAAACGCGCTTACAACCCATAGTGTAATCTGGTGTTATTTTTTTCTTTAATGTTTCGTCTNTTATGCTTCTATTAATATGTCGTTTTGCCAAACCTTGTAAACGTTTTAATAATGTAGGATTCCTAAATCCAATACCAAAGATCTCCATTGCGAGATAAAGTGACTTTCTAAAAATACTTAAAGTGAATGGTAAATGGAAAAAAGCACGAAAGAATTTATTAACGTAAATATCAGGCTTAGGCAGAATCCATTGGGGTGTCCGCTGAAAGGCAGTTAAGTTTTTCACTAAAGGCTGAATTTCAGGAATAAACTGTATCGCTGATGCTCCCGTACCAACCACGGCGACACGTTTACCGGACAGATCTATATCATGATCCCAGTTTGAAGAGTGAAATACTTCACCCTCAAAATTCTCCAATCCTGGAATATTTGGCATAATAGGCTCGTGTAAATAGCCGACACATGAAATGACCTTGTTCGCCTGATAGGTGCCTGTATTTGTAAAAACAAACCATACTTTTTTATCTTCTTGCCACTCAATATTCTTCACATAAATGCCAAAGCGTAAAAAAGGAAGCATGCCAAAATCATGCGCAGTTTTTTCTGTATACGTTAGAATTTCTTCTTGACCGGCAAAAACTTTGCTCCAATTTTTATTCTGTGCAAATGAGTAAGAATACAATGCAGAAGGCACATCACATTCGCAGCCAGGGTAAGTATTGTCTCGCCAAGTACCCCCAAGATTTTCATGCTTTTCAAGAATGACGAAATCANTGATACCTTCTTGNGTTAACCGAATNCCCGCACCAATTCCACTAAAGCCTGAGCCTATNATGATGACATCATGGCGAGCCANCAAATCCACTTGTGAGTTTTCTAATGACTTGTCTGTTTTATTCATTNAAGGGCCTTTGTATTAATTATTATTTTGACATACGACCTCGTATGCAAAACATTAATTCACATACGNNAACGTATGTCAATNAAATAGAAAATCGCNTACAATAACCGTTCAAATAATTTCGATACCCACAATATGCCTAAACCTAGTCGCGCCGAAGCAAAGCAAGCAAGCCGTGAAGCCTTAATTAAATCAGCAATGGAATTGATGCCAAAGAAAGGAATTGATGTCAGCTTAGATGAACTGTGTGCCCATGCTGGTTATACACGCGGTGCTTTTTATGTTCACTTCAAGAATCGTGACGAACTGACATTAGAAGTAATGACAATTAATGGTGAGCTTTGGCTAAATTCTATTTTTAGCCCAAAGCCTAATGGAGAAGCGGAAAACTTAATAACTATGGTGCAGCGTTTTTTAAGCGAAATGGTTTCGGGTACTTATCCCATTTCTCAAGAAGCAGGCTTACGCCCGCATCAACTATTAGAAGCTTGTGCTCGAAGCAAGCCTATCAAACAACGCTACTTAGATCTCATTGCCGATAGCATTCGTCGCTTAACCGAAAACGTTAAGCAGAGCCAATCTGATCAACAGCTCAGCCAGACGCTCGATCCAGAGCAAGTAGCATCTCTTTTATTAGCCTTAGCTATTGGCACGCATACACTGCATGATCTAGATTACCCCATCGACTTTTCGAAAGGGTCAATGACACTGCTGCAATTATTGGTAAAATAATGAGCGCCCTATCTATTGCGGGCTTCCTAATATTTTAATAATAAGTTCCGCTGTTTCTATCGGCTGATCCATAGGGAAACAATGGCCATTTCCAAATTCATGCAGATGAACATTACTATTTTTCTTTACTGCTGTCTCAACACCATTACGCACATAAAAGAACGTATTTTCCGCCATAACAATGTCCGTTCTAACAGAAAGTTTTTTTACCGACTTCCAAAGGCTTCGAGGAAAAGAGGCAAAAATTGAGGCTTCCCAACTGGGTGAGCATGAGAGTTCCCTCAACCCTTGATCATTAATATGTGAAGCTGAATCAACAAAATGCTCCATCACTTGCGGAGCAAAATTACGATATAGGCGTTTTTTAGATAGCTCCGCTTTCATTTCAGCCGCGTCACGCCATTGAAACTTTCGATTGTGTACCGATTTATATGATGCCGTTTTTTTCCACAATCCAGTCCCTCGCATAAAATACTGGGCTACTGACATGGCTGGCATAATCATGACTGGATCAAGCAAAATAACACGACTAAAAAGATCTGGATTACGACTCGCCGCTATTAAAGTAAGTGCTCCACCAAAAGAGTGACCAATACCAACAACAGGTCCTTTCTTTTCAATATCCATTTTTTTGCGAATGGATTCTGCCAATGCATCCGCCATTTCTAACCAGTTTGGTATCCGATTTTCAAACCATGTTGAACCACCATGACCAGGGACATTGCTGATGTAGCAGTCCCAGCTTTTTGGCATGAGGTGAATCAAAGGGATCAGAGTACCCGCAGAAAATCCATTGCCGTGCACAAAGTGCACGCGCTCCTTAGGGTCTTCGACAAGACGATGAACACCTTTAATATCATGGCCAAATGAAGTTTCCTGCTGCCAGGATTCGATATCGCTTAAATCGAGTAAGTTATTATTATTCATAGTGTCTTTTTAATAGATAATTTTTATTATTTCAACAACCAATTGATCAATTTATAAATATCCAATACTACGCACTATGGATATCAAAACTAATAACATCAGTAATTTCTTTTAATCCAAGCTGTAGCATAAGGATTCGGTCAACTCCCATGGCCACACCTGCACAATCTGGTAAACCAGCTTTAGGGTCTGCCATCGCCGCTATTATTTTTTCATCCATCGGCCGATTATTATCCCTATTAATAACTGCCAGCTCTTTTTCAAAACGCGTTCTTTGCTCATCACTATCGGTTAGCTCGTGGTAGCCATTCGCCAGCTCTAAACCATTTAGGTAAACTTCAAAGCGCTCTGATATTAACTGGCCTTTTTCATCATGATTCAATTTAGATAGCGCGGCTTGGCTTGCTGGGTAGTTATAAATAAAAACCAACTGGTTTTGAGGTAAGCACTTTTCGACCTTGTGGCTCATAATCATATCGAGCCAGCCATCGCGATTTAGTTCTAAATTGCCACCTGCCAACTCAATGCCTAGCTGCTTAATCACATTATCACTGGCATGCAATGGATCAATTCCAGCATACTTAACCACAGCTTGCTGATAACTAATAAAAACGGGCGAATCCTCTAATTCAACTTCTGAACCTGTAAATAACTCAGCCAACAGATCAGATACTTCATGCATCAACTCTTGATGATCCATACCTACACGATACCATTCCAGCATAGTGAATTCTGGATTGTGCCGACCACCAGCTTCTCCTGCCCGGAATACTTTTCCTAACGCATAAATATCGCCACTGCCCGCACACAATAAACGTTTCATTGAATATTCTGGTGACGTATGTAAATACAATCGAGGCATCACATCCGTTGCAGGCACTTCAACAGGTTCAATATTCATATCTGCCACAGGTGCGTGATTCAGAATCGGTAGCTCAACTTCCAAAGCATTGGTTTCGATAAAAAATTCTCGAATGTTACGGTTCAAATCTGCACGTGCATGCAATGCTTCAAGGGTTGCGCTGGGTTGCCAGTTCATTTTTCTTCCACTTTTATGATGTAGACATTCAGTTGGTTTTAAACCGATTAATAACTGGGTATTTATTCCACAAAACGGCATGAATACTTCCTTGTAGCCTTAGGTTCGGCATTCCCTGCCTCTCATATTTGCTGCACAAACACCCAATAATGAATCTTTTTCATTTCATCTCTAACAATTTTACTAGTTACTTTATTTTTCTCATAAAAAAAGGAAGCCGAGGCTTCCTTCTTGTTGCGCCGCTAATAATACTATTCAGATTATTTAGCGCGGCTCACGTATTCAGCTGTACGAGTATCGATACGCAATACTTCACCGATTTCGATGAACAACGGTACACGAATCATTGCACCTGTTTGCATAATAGCTGGCTTAGAACCACCTTGAGCCGTATCGCCCTTAAGACCTGGGTCTGTTTCTGTTACTTCAAGATCGATGAAGTTAGGAGGCGTGATGCTTAAAATAGCACCATTGAACAAGGTTACTTCATAAACCTGCTGCTCTTTTAGCCAGTTTTTGTTTTCGCTAATCGCTTCTTCTGCCGCTGGGTGCTGCTCGAAAGAACCGTCAGTCATCATGAAGTGCCAGAATTCACCATCGCTGTATAGGTATTCCATCTCAAGGTCCATAACATCGGCACCTTCCAACTTCTCACCCGACTTGAAAGTACGCTCCCAAGTACGACCGTTTTTCAGGTTTTTCAACTTAACTCGGCTAAAGGCTTGGCCTTTACCCGGTTTAACATATTCGTTTTCTACGATGGCACAAGGATCGCCATCCAGCATTACTTTAAGACCTGATTTAAATTCGCTGGTAGAATAATTAGCCATGAGACCCTCGCAAAGACAATAATGGGGTTCAGCACATCTGCCCCCAGAAAAAGAGCTATGATAACCGAAACCCCGTTAGTGATCGAATCTTTAACCGATATTAATCAGACTCAAGCTCAAGATAGCTGGAATCAAATACTTTCAGGGGCGACTAGAGATGTTAAAACCTTACTAAATCAACTCGATATTCCAATCACCGAACTCAATGAGCGCCAGCAAGCTTGCCTAGACTTCCCTATGCTCGTCCCTCAACCATTCATCAACAAAATGGAAAAGGGTAATGCCAGCGATCCTTTACTGCTGCAGGTACTGCCACAAGCTAGTGAACTAGAATCAGCTGAGGGTTATATCAATGATCCGTTAGCAGAAAAACATAGCAACTTACAAAAAGGGCTTATTCACAAATACTACAGTCGTGTTTTAGTATTATTAAGTACCGGCTGCGCTGTCAATTGTCGTTACTGCTTCCGCCGCCACTTCCCGTATCAAGAAAATCGTATAGGCAAGAATGATTGGCAAGAAATTCTGAACTACGTCGCTAAAGACTCCTCAATTGAAGAGCTTATTTTAAGTGGCGGCGACCCTTTGATGCTCAACGATCAACAACTTGAAAAATTCATTAAACAAGCCGAAGAAATACCTCATCTTCAGCGTTTACGCATTCATACTCGATTGCCTGTTGTTATTCCTCAACGCATTACTAATAAACTCGTTAATGTTTTACATTCTTCACGCTTCGACTGCATCATGGTTCTACATATAAACCACAGCAAAGAGATAGATGATCAATTATTTAACGCTCTGTCTAAATTAAGAGCTGCGGGAATCACGCTGCTAAACCAAGCCGTTCTATTACGTGATATTAACGATACAGTTGATGATCAAATAGATCTCAGTAAATCATTATTTAAAGCTGGAGTGCTTCCCTATTACCTACATTTGCTAGATAAGGTCAGTGGAGCTCAGCACTTTGATATAGAGCAAGATGACGCCCTCATACTTCATGCACAATTATTACGCAGCTTATCTGGGTACTTAGTACCGAAACTTGTCCGAGAAGAACCGGGGAAAGGTAGTAAAACCCCGATATCATAAGCCAATTAGTGTACATAATGACCAGATGACACTAGATGGTAGATGTGAAACAGGTTAATCTTAATCAGATTTCTAATGGATCAGTGAAGATCCGCTATAATTGATACTATAGACATAGTGAACTTATAAATAGTTGGCGATAAAGAAGGCATGGACAGCAGAAAAACACCGATAAAGCTTCATATACCTAACCCAACGCAGCAAAAGCTTACCTTTTGCCAAGCGACGGTTGAAGGTATTACAGATTGGGCCAAAAACCTCCCTATGGCGAATACAGGAGAGGCAGCAAGGCTATTGTACCAAGCAATTCGTGAATTAAATCAACTTCATGCAGATCCACTATTACGTTTTAAGTTACTAGAAGTACTGCGCCCTTATATCTACTCTATTGGTACGCTGCTCGCCAAGCATTTTTTACAAACGTCAATCTCCTTAAATGAACGCCAGTTAAAAATTGCTAACCTTAGCCAAGCATTACAAACCCATTTAGCAACAGGTTATAAATTAGTTGTCGTCAATGGCATTGCTAATACACCAGCGTCAGAAAAACCTTCTAAAATTGTCATGATCTCAATTCATCGTGCGATCACTGATACTGCCAGCACAATGCTGAGAGCCTTTCAGCTATATTGCCAGCCCCCTGAACGCGCTTGGTCTGAAATCAATCAACTTTTCTTACTCGCAGAGATGCGCAAACTCGAAGCATTTGACGTAACGGATAGACAAAACCGCTTTGTCAGTACAACCAGCATTGCTACTGCATTTGTACGCGCACATCTATTAGGTACAGCAAAACCCAATAATTTACGCCAGCAGGATTTAAGTCAGTTATATGATGCGACAGAACTTTGGGCTAGTCGCGTAAAAATCACAGAATGTGATGATGAGTCTGCTCTATTCATGGTGAACTTACATCGAGACCGAGTAGCACAGTATCGACAACATTTACGAAGCGAACAAAAGCCATTATTTCGCAGTATCAATACAGAAGAATTAGTTAAAAACTTACAATCTTACGCAGCAAATCCACAAAACAATACAGGTATCACGGTCCCTGGAAATCTGAGTGATAACTTGCTGACCCATTCGATTCAAGCTTGGGGAATTCATTGGCAACGCTCATTCCGCCGCATGCCCAGTGAAGGGGAATTACGCTTATGCATTGGTTTAAGCGCAACGCATTACTATATAGCGGGCAAGAAAGAGTTTGAGAGGCTGCAATTAGAGCTGAGCCCAAAAGATGGTAATGGTAACGCTAAAAGCATAAAGAACATTGATACAGGGAACCGCTCAGACAATGATGTCTGGTCAGGGGCTTTTGATGCTGGCGGCTCAGTCATTCCTGAAAATAATAGTATGAATCTTGATGCTATAGATTTCATTAACAAACACCAGAAAGAAGAACAGGAAGGTACTGAGACGCTTAAGTACGCATCCCATGCTGTTACTTTAATTAACACGAGCCCTGGCGGCTATTGCTTGCAGTGGTCAGGTGAGCTACCTGCGAGCATACAGGCAGGGGAAATTTTAGGTATTCAAGAAAATGGCGTTCATCACTGGGCAATTGCTGTTATTCGATGGATTCGACACCTTAATCAACACGGCACACAATTAGGTATTGAGTTGTTGGCACCGAAAGCTGAAGCGGGAGCAGCCCAGTTATTGCAAAAGACTGGAGAGAATGGCCCCTTTATGCGTTCTCTGTTATTGCCCTCTATCAAGGCAATTGATCAGCCAGCCACTCTTATTTTACCGCGCATGCCATTTCGTACAGGCAATAAAATTAATTTATTGCATGAAGGCAATCATGGGCGCCAACAACTGATAAAACGGATTACATCTACAAATAGCTTCAGCCAATTCCAGTTTCGAAATAGTGGTGTCAAACTCGCTGCTCAAGCACTTCAAAATGACGACAGCTTGAAAGATGACGATTTCGATTCGTTATGGAATAAACTTTAGCTATTTACGTTGAAACGCGAAACAGTTTACACTTGTTTACCTACATTTTAATATTCGCCCCGTTATAATTAAACTTTTATTGTACAAATGAGTCTTTAGTTAATGTCATCTCAAAGCCGTGATACGCTGCACTTATTACTTTTAACCCAAAGCCAGAATGATGCTGAAGGGCTAGTGAGCTTATTACGCAACTCAGGACGGGCCACACGAGCCCACATGATTTCATCATTAAATGACTTCACGACACAGATTCAAGAAAAAACCTGGGATTTAGTACTCGCCGAACCCGATGCTCAAGATGTTAGCCCTAACGAATTATTAAAACAGATTAAACGCCTCGACAAAGATCTCCCGGTTATCATACTCGCTGAAGATGTAGACCCAATGATTTTGGAATCTTATCTAAAACAAGGTGCATGTGACGTGGTGCCTTCAGATGAAAGTAATTTGCTTTCAATGGTTATTACTCGTGAATTAGCCAATCTTAATAGTCGTCGTTCATTACGTACAACTCAGGTTAAATTACGTGATGCAGAAAAACGCTGCCAATCATTATTAGAAAGCTCTAAGGATGCCATCACCTATATTCATGACGGCATGCATATCTATGCAAACCAAGCTTATCTTGATCTTTTTGGTTACGAGAGCGTTGATGATCTAGAAGGCATGCCAGTAATGGATATGGTTGCTAGTAAAGATCAGGACAACTTAAAAAAATCACTCAAAAGCTTTTTAATGGCCGGTGGCAGTGTTGACCTTAAATACAGCGGTTTAAAAACCGACGATACTGAATTTCCAATTACCATGGCATTATCGTCTGCCACTTATGCTGACGAATCTTGCACTCAAATTGTTATCCGAGCTAAGTCTGACAACTCAGATCTCGAAGCCAAACTAAAAGAAATTAGCAGCCGGGACTTATTAACCCGCTTATACAATAAGCCTTATTTCATGGATAGCCTTGAATCCGCAGTCGATCGTGCGGTATTAAAAGGCAGTTTTTCAGCAGCCATGTACATCAACATTGATCGCTTTGGCAAAGTGAAATCTCAAGTAGGTATCAATAACGCAGATGCCGTATTGTGCTCTGTGGCTGACTACTTGAAAGCAGAAGCACAGGAAGGCGATACATTAGCGCGTTTAAGCGAAGATATTTTTTGCTGGCTACGCCCTAATATCAACGCAGAACAAGCACTTGCTCTTGGTGAAAAATACCGCGACGGCATCGAACACCTTGTGATTGATGCAAGCTCTCAAACAGTTACAGTAACCGCAAGTATCGGTATCGCATTAATTAATGATAGCTGCAGTGATCCTAGTGATATTCTTCAACGCGCTCATCAAGCAGCGGATTTAGTTCGCCAAGATGAAGGGCACCAAAAAGGTAATGGTATTCATCTTTATGTTGCTGAAGAGGAAGCTCCTGACAACAGTGAAGAAGGTATAGAACAACAAGCCCTAAGCGCACTAAAATCAGGTTCATTTAACTTATTATTCCAGCCTTTAATCAACCTTAAAGGTGATGACAAAGAACATTACGAAACGCTACTACGCTTGCCTCAAAGTAACGGTGATGAACTCTCAGCTGGGGATTTCCTTAACGGCTTTACTATTAGTGAAGATTTAAAACGTAAAATTGACCGCTGGGTCATACTACATTCAACAAAATTGTTAAGTGAGCATCGTCAACAAAATATCAATACGCGATTATTTGTGAATCTAAGTGCCGCATCATTAATGGATCCAACGCTATCAACTTGGATTGGCGTTGCCTTAAATGCCGCTAAACTCGATAAAGATGCTGTGATCTTTCAATTTAATGAGGAAGATGCCACTAAGTTCCTAACCCAAGCTCAAGCCTTTACTGCCGACTTAAAGGCAAAGGGATACTCTTGTGCTCTCTCGCGTTTTGGCTGCTCACTGAATCCATTCCAGACCTTAAAGCATCTAACAATCGATTATATTAAAGTAGATGGTTCATTTACTAACGAGCTCAGCCAGCCTGATTCTTTAGAAGCTCTGAAAGTGATGCTTACAGAGCTGCATGAAAAGGACATCAAAACAATTGTTCCACTGGTAGAATCTGCTTCAGCTGTTGCCTCACTATGGCAACTTGGAGCACACTTCATTCAAGGTTATTACGTCCAAGCACCTCAAGCAGGTATGGCTTATAACTTTTCTGACGACGACGAATAGTCTTCCCTGCGCTTTGTACTGACTTACAGAGCGCAATTCTGCTACAATTCTTGCTAACTATCTTTACCTTTATTATTGACTAAAGCTGTATTAAACAGCTTTTTGTATGTGAGACTTAAAATGCCAGAATATCGCAGTAAAACCTCAACTGGCGGCCGTAATATGGCCGGTGCCCGCGCCCTTTGGCGTGCAACAGGTATGAAAGATGATGATTTTTCTAAGCCTATCATTGCTGTAGCCAACAGTTTCACTCAGTTTGTGCCCGGTCACGTTCACCTGAAAGATATGGGACAACTAGTTGCCCGTGAAATCGAAAAAGCCGGTGGCGTTGCAAAAGAATTCAATACAATTGCAGTTGATGACGGTATCGCTATGGGTCACGACGGTATGCTTTACAGCTTACCAAGCCGTGAATTGATTGCTGATTCGGTTGAATATATGGTTAACGCTCACTGCGCAGATGCCATCGTTTGTATTTCTAACTGCGATAAAATTACACCAGGAATGCTATTAGCGTCTCTGCGCTTAAACATTCCAGTAATTTTTGTATCTGGCGGCCCAATGGAAGCGGGTAAAACTAAGCTTTCTGAGCACAAACTTGACCTAGTTGATGCTATGGTAATCGCAGCTGATGATGAAGCTTCTGATGAGAAAGTAGCTGAATTCGAGCGTAGCGCTTGCCCTACCTGCGGTTCTTGCTCTGGCATGTTTACAGCAAACTCAATGAACTGCTTAATGGAAGCGCTTGGTCTAGCCCTACCAGGTAACGGCTCTACGTTAGCGACTCACGCTGACCGTGAACAACTCTTCTTAAAAGCTGGCCGTCAAATTGTTGAAAACGCTAAGCGTTATTACGAGCAAGATGATGAGTCTGTATTACCTCGCTCAATTGCCAACTTTAAAGCGTTTGAAAATGCGATGACCCTAGATATCGTGATGGGTGGT
Organism: Oleispira sp.; assembly: GCA_002708475.1. Taxonomy (GTDB): domain Bacteria; phylum Pseudomonadota; class Gammaproteobacteria; order Pseudomonadales; family Oceanobacteraceae; genus Oleispira. The sequence goes on from PAOL01000013.1 coordinate 22,899, forward strand.
TCTACTAACACCATTCTTCACTTATTGGCCGCTGCACAAGAAGCCGAAATGGACTTCGACCTTAAAGACATCGATCGTCTTTCTCGTAAAGTTCCTCAATTATGTAAAGTAGCACCTAACTCTCCGCTTTATCATATGGAAGACGTTCACCGCGCTGGCGGCATCTTCGGTATCCTAGGTGAGATTGATCGTGCAGGTTTATTGCACAGCGATTTACCAACGGTTCATAGTAAGAGCATGACAGAAGCTTTGGATACATGGGACATTATGCGTAGCCCATCTCCAGAAGTCATTGAGTTCTATCGTGCTGGTCCTGCAGGCATTCCAACGCAAACTGCGTTTAGCCAAAGCACGCGTTATCCGACAGTGGATGGTGACCGTGAAAATGGCTGTATCCGCAATCTTGAAAACGCTTATTCTAAAGAAGGTGGTTTAGCGGTTCTTTATGGCAACATCGCCCTTGATGGTTGTGTTGTTAAGACTGCCGGCGTTGATGAATCAATTCATGTCTTCCACGGTAAAGCGAAAATCTTTGAATCTCAAGATAGCGCAGTTGCTGGCATCTTGGCTGATGAAGTGAAAGAAGGCGACATCGTTATCATTCGCTATGAAGGTCCTAAAGGTGGCCCAGGCATGCAAGAGATGCTATACCCAACGTCTTACCTGAAATCGAAAGGTTTGGGCAAAGCGTGTGCCTTATTAACTGATGGTCGTTTCTCTGGTGGTACTTCTGGCCTATCTATTGGTCACTGTTCCCCAGAAGCTGCTTCAGGCGGTGCTATTGGTTTATTAGAGGAAGGTGATGACATCATCATCGACATCCCAAACCGTGCCATTAATGTTCAATTAACTGACGAAGAACTAGCAACTCGCCGCACAGCACAAGATGCTAAAGGCTGGAAACCCGTTGAAGATCGTCCACGTAAAGTGAGCAGTGCATTAAAAATCTATGCTAAATTTGCGACAAGTGCTGACAAAGGTGCTGTTCGTGATTTGAGCTTATTAGATTAAAGTATTGTATTAGATAGCACGGGCAAAAACTGCCCGTGCAGCTACTACCAGTGGATAACGTCACTTCCACTCTAAAGGTTATATATGTTACGCACATTCCTTCCCTCAACACTCATAATCTTATCGATATTAATAACAGGTTGCGCCAATAAAGTTACAAGCAATCAAAATATAATCGAACCTTATATTGCTGATCAAACAGAGGAAGACTCTGCTAGTTCAGAGCGAGCTTTGATAGAAGCTGAAAATCAATACGATGCCGTATTACAAGGTGATATAGAATTCTACTCTCCGCTAACTATCCAAAAAGCGAAAGAGACCCTTAAGCTCGCTCAGAGCAAAGAACTTACTGCTGACAAACAAGATAGCTTAAAAGCATCTAATAATGTTTTATTATTATTGAAATCAGCTCAAAAAAATAAAGAAAAAGTAGAACGTTTACTAAAGAAAATACTTACACAAAAAAAGATATTGGATAATTTAAAAACCCCTCATATTTTAACCGCTGAATACAACGCTCAAGTAAGTAATATCAAAAATATAATCCAGAAAATCGAAAATAATGAAGAAGCAGAAGCACTTAAAGCTTCTGATAAAATATATTCAGACCTGCAGACTTTAGAATTAAACACACTGCTAGCAATACACTGGGCACCTGCTCAAAAAACATTGCAAAAAGCTAAAGAAGAAGGCCCCATAAATTTTGCTAAGAAAAGTTTTCTACTTGCATCAGATGCTGTTAATAACGCAGAAAATTTAATTCGCAGCGATTATAAAAATCACTCGAAGGTTGAAATTAATGGCACTACCGCGTTAAGAGCAGCTCAAAAAGCACTTTACACGTCACGTGATGCCAAGTTCTTAATCGGTCTTGATCATGAGCAGGCAGAGGGAGTAGTGTTACGATTTCAAGATCTTATAGCTAAGATCGGCGTTGCACTTAAAAGTAAAGATCTGCGTCATATGGCTTTAGAAGATCAAGCAAACGCACTTGCACAAGTAGCAGAAACTCAAAGCAGCCGTTTAGCGGCAAGTTTAAATGAAAAAATAGCTGATCTTGAAGAACAGCTGAGCCAGTTAAAAATCAAACAGGATGTTTTAATTAAAGAAGAAGCTATATCTGAAGAAGCCATAATTGAATGAATTATAATAAAAATAACAAATGGCCTGCTAAATAATAAAATTTCCTAATCAAGATACTCCATCAGTAATAGAGTCTATCTTGATACTGCTATTTACCTTATATAATTGCTCTTAGTCGATTATTCATCACCGGTTACCATATTTCGCCCGGCCTCCTTCGCTCGTTGCAAGTGCTCATCTGCAGCATTTAGCATTTCATTAATATTATTTAATTTAATGTTAGTCACACCAGCACTAAAAGAAATTCTTAAAATATCTTCTTCATTAACATCGATTATTTTTCCAGCAATATGTTGTTTAAAACCATCAACTAAACTAATAACTTTTTCATTAGCTAAACCTGGTACAACTAGACTAAATTCAACACCTCCTGTTCTAGCAACCAAAAAACGACCTAAAATACTTTCCATTTCCTGAGCAAAAAATCTTATCACTTCATCCCCTGCTTCATGACCATATTCTTCATTCAGCGATTTAAAAAAGTCTAAATTAATTGAAGCAACTGCTAATTCAGTATTCGTATCTTTTGCATGCTTTAGTAATATTTCGCCTTGCTCACATAAATATCGGCGGTTATACAAGGATGTTAAATAATCTCGATTGGCCTGATCCTGGATTTTATGCAATTGCTCTAGAGATTCTATGTTATTCGTAATACGACAATAGAATTCTTCTTGCTGGAAAGGTTTATTAAGAAAATCATCCGCTCCATTTTTAATAAACTTAATCGATAGCAATCCACCATCTTCACCCGACAGACCAATAATGATCATATTTGATTTTTCATGCTGGCGACGAATAGCTTGTACTAACTCAAAACCATCCATTTCTGGCATATCATAGTCAGTAATGACCATCATGATATTTGGGTGATGCTTAATGACATCCATGGCCTGGATACCATTTTCAGCTTCGAATACCTTGTATTTATGAGCGACCAATAAGCGAACAATATGTTTGCGGTATTGCTTAGAATCTTCAACAACTAGAACTTCAATTTTTTGATTTTTAAATAGACGGTTAATCATATTAATTGCATAGCGATAAGAGTAACGACTCTCTTTCACTACGTAATCCACAACGCCTTGCTTTACTAAACTTGCACGCCGCTCTTCATTATAGCTACCGGTTAACACCACAACTGGGAAATTTTCTTCTAATAAGTAATTTACCAACTCACCGTTCGGGGCGTCAGGCAAAGCTAAATCAATAATGCCGGCGAAAAGCTCCTCCTTGTGCTTTTGATACAATGTTTGAGCTTCGGCCATCGAAGTAGCAAATATCGGCTCAAGGTCCAAAGACTGTTTGGATATATGTTTGAGGATTTTTAAGATGACAGAACTGTCTTCAACAATGAGGACTTTATTTTTCATAATGCTTCTCAATAGATCAATACGTTAAGTGTAGATCAGCTGAGACGCTTTATCGGAAAATGTATGGTTAGACCTATGCTAAAATTTGAAACATTAAGCACAGCACTGCTGTATCCGCTCAGGGCGGTTCCCCATACCAGCAAGACGCTTATTTAAATCGGTTAAATCAGACTGCTGATAAGCCTCATTAATGATGACTAAAGACCAGTTTTCTAATTGACGCGAGACATGGTAGAAAATCCACTGACCGCGACGCTCTGTTTCCAATAAGCCGGCTTCTCGCAATAAAGCAAGATGTCGCGAGACCTTCGGCTGGCTTAACTCAAGAGCAACCATCAGTTCACAAACACACAGTTCTTTCTCTTGATGAATAAACAACAAACTTTGTAGGCGAGTAGAATCGCTAAGATTTTTAAATAATTCAAGGGGAGACATCAATGGTACCGAACTAAATATAAGGGAAAACATATGTAGTTTTCCCATATATTACATCGAGTATCAAGGCATTATTAAATCCAAGCTATGCACTGATACAAACTACACTTTAAAGCGCTGAACCGTCCCCTGCAGATCTGATCCTAGCTTGGCTAGCTCTCCACTTGCTTGCGCAGCCTGATCAGCTTGTTCATGGCAAACATTTGCCAGTTCATTAATACGCACAACATTGCGGTTAATCTCTTCTGAAGCAAGGCTCTGCTCTTTGGCTGCAGTCGCAACTTGAATATTCATATCACCAAGATTCGCAATATTACCGTAAATAGAATCAAGTATTTCGCTCGATTCGGATACTTTCTCGATACCACTTTGTGCACGAGAACGTGAGCGTGTCACCGTTTCTACGACCGCCTCAGTACCCTTTTGAAATTGAGTAATATTATCGCGGATCGATTCCGTCGATTCCTGCGTCCGACTGGCCAAGGTTCTCACTTCATCAGCTACTACCGCAAAGCCACGACCTTGCTCACCAGCTCTTGCCGCTTCGATCGCTGCATTCAATGCTAATAAATTAGTCTGCTCTGCAATCGCACTAATCGTAGAAAGGATATCGCCAATACTTTCACTATTTTTTTGCAACTTCTCAATCGCGTGGGCCGCACCTTCGACTTCTTCGTTTAACTGCTCAATTTCCTGTCTAGCATCCTCAGAAACCTCTTTGCCACGCCCAATCTCTTTAGTTACATCATTTACCGCTGAAGAGGCCGCACTAGCGCTTTCAGCGATACTTTTAATCGTCGAGGTCATTTCATTAATTGCAGTAACTGCTTGCTCTATTTCTTGTTCTTGCTGCTCACTTGCATTCCCCACTTCTTTAGTGATGCAGGACATTTCTTCTGAAGCCTGTGCTACTTGAATCGAACCGTCTTTAACCTGATTAACCGTATCCCTTAAACTTGCAATCAAAGCATCAAACGATTTTGATAACGTTCCTACTTCATCTTTAGATATATGATTAACAAGCTGGGTTAAATCAAGGTCATTAGCAATTGTACGAATTTTTTCGGTTATTGATTCGACAGGTTGATAAATTGCTTTCGACACAACCGCTAATAGGATATTAATTAAAAGAAAAATAATACCAATGGTGACGGCAAGCACCGTATACCCATTGACTTTCGCAGTTTCTATTTCGGTACTTACAAAGAGGGATAAGTTATCAAGTGCTACTTCTGTTGCCTGAATACTAGTTCTTAATTCCACCATTAAACCAGAATTAGCATCAAGCCCTAATTTAGATTCCTTATCGAATAATAATTTAAAATCTGCTTGGTATTTTTCTAAGCCAAGTCGCATCTGATCTATTTTATCTGGCTGGATTGTTATAAGAGCATTTTCGAAATTACTGATATTATTATCGAATTTACTCATATATTTTGGATTACGACGCAGCATAAAATCTTTTTCATTACGTCTAAGCATGAGCATATGGTAAAGGATTTCATATTCATCAGCTTCTTTTGCTAACGTTTCAATACCATGAACAGCACTGCGTAAGGAGCCGTACAACCCAGAGACTGGGTCTAGGCCAATATCTATTTGCAGCGCAACTAACTGTTGAAAAGTCTTATTGTATTTAGTCACCAAGTCCACTAATACTTGTGACTGATCACTGCGTAATCCTTCTTGCCCTAGCGCCTCAGTTAATTCTTTAACATTACGATGTAAGTTCTCAACTGTTTCCTGAAATCTCTCACTATATACAGTATCTTTTCGAGCAAAAAAGTCCTTTTCGTGCTTACGAAGCAATAGCACATCTGTACTTAATCTTTCTTTGACCAATAAAACATTAGACAAAGAAACAATGCGCTCAAATTGATAAATGCTCGCGAATGCAGTCAAAGCCAAGCCACAAACAACGAAACATAGGATGATAAAATGTTTATGCTTAATGCTTACATTCTTTAGAAAATCCATACCGCAGCCTATAATATTTTTACAGTTGAAAAATAAGTATAGGCCAGCGGTCAAAGTCTGCTATTAAATTGCGACAATAATTACAGTGCGTTAAGTCTTTAGCGCTTATTCCAAGCAAGGCATTCATCTAGAGTAATGCCTTTTCCGCCAAAGATATCCAGAGCACTACCAATAGTGAGATCAACTTTACCGCTGGACAACTCATTAACGCGCTTAAGATCGTCAACTGAGCGCGCTCCTCCAGCATAAGTGACAGGAATGGAAGTATGCTCCCCTAATAAGCTCACTAGCTCTTCATCAATTCCAGCCTGCAAACCTTCCACATCTGCAGCATGAATTAGGAACTCATCGCAATGATTAGCAAGCTCTGTAAGGGTTTGGCTATCAACCGCAGTCTCAGTGACTGTTTGCCAACGATCAGTCGCAATATTCCAACCAGAAGCGGTACGACGGCAACTGAGGTCTAAGACCAGGCGTTCTTTGCCTGTTTCAGCCTTTAAAGCTTCTAATCGATCCCAAGAGAACTGGCCATTTTCAAATAAGTAGGAGGTTACAATGACATGAGAAGCCCCGGCGTTTAAAAATTCAGCCGCATTGTTTTGATTTACACCGCCGCCAAATTGTAAAGCATTAGGCCAAGCAGCAAGTGCTTTCAACGCTTCATCTTTATTACCAGGCCCTAATGCAATGACGTGACCGCCCTGCAAGTTGTGCTTACGATAGAGGCTTGAATAATAAGCAGCATCATATTGGCTAATGAAGTTAGTATCTGCACCCTGATCATTCAGGCTACCACCAACAATTTGCTTAACCTGACCTTGGTGTAAATCAATGCATGGACGAAACTTAGTCACGATATAGCCTGCCGCGTATCTGTAATAAATTAAGTGCATTATAACCAAATCATGGGATTTTTCATGCTTAGTCGTGAGCTAAATGAATCGGCTTAATTTAGCCCTATCAATAGTCTGATCCAAATACTATATTGATACGTACACCAAGGAATAAGAACAATGGAATATCAAAAATGGTTGGCATAAAAAACCTATCTCTACTGGCTCTCAGCCTTATTTCATTCAATAGCGCTGCTAACGACAGTAAAGCGGTTGATGAAGCCTTAGAACTGGATATTATTCAGGTCGAAAGTAAAGAAGAGTCCCAAAGTGCTATCGGCGTGGATAAATTACTGAAAGTACCTGGTGCTGGCAATGATCCATTACAAGCGATTGCCAGCCTACCAGGCGTAACATTTGGAACTGGCCCAAGGGCAGCCCCTGCTGTACGAGGCTCATCTCCTGCAGACAACCGATACATAATAGACTTTATACCTGTAGGCTATATTTTCCATAGCGATTCATCCAGCATACTCAATGATAACTCCATTAAAGACTTCAGCTTAGATGCAGCTGCTTTTCCTGGGCAGTATCACGATGCAACAGGAGCGGTAATCTCTGCTAATTCTCGCGATCCTTACTTAGATCAAGGGCAAACGATCGTTGATTTAAGTGTATTAAAAGCGAGTCTGTTTATTGAACGCAATATCGATGAAAAGCAAGGGTTTTATTTATCGGCCCGACAAAGTCTATTTCAATACTATATTGAGAATTTTCTTGATGATGAAGACTTCGAATTAACAACGCTTCCTGAATATTATGATTACCAAGGCAAGTATCAATACAAAGTATCAGAACAAGAAAAAGTCAGTATTAATTTATTAGGCGCTCGCGATAAAGCAGGTATTTTATTCGATGAAGATTCTGATCAAGTTCAGCAAGATCCTGGACTATCAGGGGGTGCTGAATTTTCGGATTACTTTGATAGCCAAAGTATCCTATGGGAAAAGTATAACGATGAAGGAGGTAGTCAGGTTTCCAGTATTTCTCGTTTAAGCCGAGAGCTGGACTTTGAAATTGGTGCCGCGAATAAGTTAGACATTAACTCAACCGATTACTCCATTCGTTCACAGTGGAGCAGTATCCTTAATTTTCAGCATGAGCTACTTTGGGGCTTTGATTACACCTTACGCGATATTGATTTCAATGGCCGTTTTGACGGACCTCCTTGTGACGAATTCCGAGTTGATTGTCGCTTAGTTGATAGCACTGAAACCATAACATCAGGCGATACCATTAATATAAGCAGCATTGATATAAATATTGCTGACAGCTGGGCAGTTAATAACTTCTGGACGTTAACGCCTGGGATTTCGCTTGCTTATGATGATTACACCGAACAACAATTTTTTGAGCCGAAACTGCAAAGCAGATTATTATTAAGCGATGACTGGGCTCTTACCGCTGCTTATGGCGACTACCACAAACTTCCTGATAACTTTGGTAGTTACACAAAAGATTTTGGTAACCCCGATTTAAAACAAACTGAAGCAACTCATTACGAAATAGGAATCGAATATCAATTTAATGAAAGATGGTTTTGGAAAGTCGAGGGCTACTATAAAGATTTAAGTAATCTTGTAATATCACGAGCAAGTACTGATTTTTATCCTGGTCTTTCAACCGAAGATTATAATGCACTACCAAGGTACACGAATGATGCCGATGGTGAAGCTTGGGGTTTTGAATTTTTTACAAATAAGACGCTATCTGACGATTGGTATGGTTGGTTATCCATTGCCTACTCAGAAACCAAGCGAAAAAATCTAATCACTGGAGAATCGTTTAAATACGATTATGACCAACCATGGATTGTTAACTTAGTTTCAAATTATCAACTGAATCAAGATTGGCAAATTGGTCTCAAATGGCGCTACCAAAGTGGCCAGCTAATAACTCCAATTATTGGCGCTGAAGATGCTAATGACACCGATAACCCTGGTTTATTTAATCCTATATATGCCGACCTGAATTCTAAAAGGCTGCCGGATTATCATCGTTTAGATGTAAGAGCAGATCGCTCGTTTAAGTACGATAATTGGCAGATGGATTTATACTTCGAAGTGCTCAACTTGTATGGGCAAGAAAACGTGGTGGGGTATGATTATAAGAACGCAGATTATAGTGAACGTGAAAATCAAACAGACCTTCCTACCATTCCAGCAGTCGGTATAAAAGCCATCTTTTAATGATGGTGTTTATACCTAATCAGATTACCTTAAATTCATTATCTATTAATAGTTAACGAACAGGATCATCATTCTCTTTTTGAATACTATGATCCTGCTCTATTTCAGCATGCTCCATATTCTCATCTTTTATATCATTATTATCCAAAGCATCATCCGAATTTTCATCCACTTCAGACTCGTGTAAGCTTCTATTAACCGATATTTGTTTCTGAAAGTAATCTTCTAGTGCTTGTGTCACTTGTTTTTCTTCAGGCTGAAATTCAGTTTTTACTAAGACTATTAATGACTGAGCATGCACATGTTCATCCCCCTTAGGATGAGCCACAACATCACCCTCTTTCGTCACAAAACCTAAAGCCGTTCCAAGATTCGCTTGAATCAAAGCATTTACAATATCAGCCCAAGGTTCTCCTTCCAGCCATACAGGATAACGATGCGGATGATCATTAGCTCGGGTAAACATATCTTCAATAATGACTTCTGAACCAGGTGCATCCATAGAGCGCACAATAATTTCAGGATAGGAACGAATAGGTCTTAATACTGACTTCACCCCAAGTTCCTTCATGCGAGGTCGATTATCATCGATCACACATTCAATAATAGTTTTATGGCAAACATGTAGTTCATTTAGTCGATGCGCTACATCGAAAGTAAAGCTATCGCTATCACTGGTATATTCATTACGTGCCAAGACAACAATGTGCTTAGCTCGGTCTGCCCCTGCTCGTTTTAAATCAGCAGGATTACTTGGGGTACCGTTTACATGAACAGCACCAAGCCCCCTTATGGAGTTAGGCAGCCCATCAGGAAAGTCAACGTTAAGCAGCTGAATTGGGGTCTCGGCATAATCTGTATTTTCACGAATTTGAGAAATTAAGCGAATAAAATAACTCTCACAGTTATATCTAGGCGCATTAATAATTAAGATGTGCTCTTCCATATTCCAATTCCAGTGTCCTGTACGAATTTTTTCTCGACGTGCTATGCGAAAATCAACGTAATCGCTAATTAAAAACGTCATGAGAGTGATACCACAAATATAGATCAAGCCAATCGTCGCAGCTTGCCCAGCAAGGGTTTGTGGCGATAAATCACCAAAGCCTACCGTAGTGATCGTCGTCAGCGTAAGCCAAAAGCCTTGCCAAAAAGACATCCCTTCTAGATAAACCATGGCAGAGGTATGTAAAAGTACCAGACCCAACATGACCCCTGCAGTTCGCCACACCGCGCGTTTGATATTAGTTTCGGTCTGATAAACAGCATGTCTGACACGCTGTTGATGGCGAATAAATCGGGTAAACTTGCTCAAGTTCTTTCCTTTAATAAACCCAAATACTTAAATAGGTTATACCATCACAGCATCTACGTCAGCTTATGAGTAACTGTACATTACAATTCACCACCCTACATGCGATTAAATAATGATAGTATTCGACAACAAATAATAACATCGGTTTGGATGAGTTCATGGGTAAGCCAACGTTAGCAGTTATTGGCAGTGGTATCGCCGGATTATCAGCCGCTTGGTTGTTAAAAGACAAGTACAATGTCACACTTTTTGAACGTCACGCAGCTCCTGGGATGGGGGCTTACTCTGTTGATGTCGGTCACGCAGATAATAGTGTCATTATCGATATTCCACTGCGCATCATTACTAAAAGCTATTACCAAGATTTATTTAATCTTTATAAAATGCTCGGTGTCGCAGTAGAGCGGACGGATCATTCTGGCGCATTTTTCACCCATACTGGAAAAAGTTTATTCCATTATAAAAACTACCATGTTGGAAAATACAGCTTCTCTTTTTTAAATAATCCTAAACGGCTGTCACGCTCAAATATTTCTCTAGGCATCGCTGCCTTAAAATTCTTTTACGAAATTAAGAAAGTTAATACATCAGAAATAGAAGCATTAACATTTGATGAGTTTTTATCCCAGTGGCCACACACTAACGCTAATTTTATTAACCAAGTTTTAATGCCAATGCTCTCAACAATTTGTACGTGTGATTACGACAGCATTAAACAATATCCAGCTAATATTTTAATTGGTTATTTAGCCTGTGGCGTTACAGAAGAAGGTGTATGGAAAGCGACTCATGGTGTTGCAGATATTGTTAATAGAATAACGAAAGGCTATGAGATTAAAACTCACGCGCAAATAGATAAAATCACCCAGAATGAAAATACTGTTGAACTATCACTTAATGATGGTGAGCATTACCAGTTCGACCATATCGTGGTCGCAACTCAACCGCAACAT
>PAOL01000014.1 GCA_002708475.1 Oleispira sp.
TTGGGACCTGAATTTGCTGGTTTGCATAGCTAGCTAAACATTGACCTGAAATAATAGAAAGCAGGCAATATGAGGTGAACCAATAAAATCCATCATGTAGGCTTGATTGTAATTCGGCGGTTGCCTGAGCAGTAAAGAAGGCAACCAAAATAGCGACAACAAATACATCCGCCATCGACCATTTACTAACGATTGAAATTAATTGCCAGCGCCATCGAGTCGGGCTTAACCAAGTCCAGAGAATGAGTAAGCCTTTCATAACTGGAATGATCACACTGAAAGTCACAACCATTAAACCAACAGCGCCATAACCTGCTTCTTTTAAACTAATGACGGTTTGCCAAATACTGCGTGTTTCTTCGAAAATTGTACTTTTTAAACCAAACAGATTAACGGTCGCTTTGATCGTCATGATTGGCTCAGTTACACCAGGATAGATAAAGAAGAAACTGACAGCGGTTAGCATTAAGCCTAAGCGTGGCAACCAGTTTGCTTGTTGCCACGTAGCTAATGCCATCTGCCAAGGTTTTAGAATGACTGTGATCATTTAGTTTTCAGGCAGCATAACGTTGAGTTCAAGAACGGATGCGGTACCTTGCTGTTCAAGATTTACTTGCACTTGATCATCATCAATAGCGATGTATTTACGAATAACGGCTAGCAATTCTTGTTGCATCTTAGGTAAGTAATCAGGACCGCGGCTATTAATGCGGTCGTGAGCAACTAAGATTTGAAGTCTCTCTTTTGCAATACTCGCAGTGCTGTTTTGTTCTTTACGGAAATAATCCATTAAACTCATAATTAACCTCCGAATACACGTTTAAGGAAGCCTTTTTTAGCAGCTTCTAAGAAACGATGAGGACGATCTTCACCCAGATAGCGTGCGACAGCATCTTCATAGGCCTGACCTGCATCACTCTCGTTATCGTGAATAACAGGAACGCCTTGGTTTGATGCTTTTAATACGGCTTGAGACTCTGGGATTACACCGAGTAATGGTACAGCTAAGATTTCTTCAACATCTTGAACAGATAACATTTCACCGTTCTCAACACGCGTCGGATTGTAACGAGTTAACAGTAGATGCTCTTTAACACGCTTACCTTGCTCTGCCAGGCGAGATTTACTTTGAAGAATACCTAATATACGGTCGCTGTCTCGAACGGAAGAGACTTCTGGATTCGTTACAATAATGGCTTCTTCAGCAAAATACAGTGCCATTTGGGCACCTGTTTCGATACCNGCAGGTGAATCACAAATAATGAATTCAAAGTCTTCAGCCAGTTCATCTAATACGGCTTCAACAGCATCTTTGTTTAGGGCGTCTTTATCACGTGTTTGAGAAGCTGGCAGAACATATAGGTTATCTAGGCGCTTATCCTTAATAAGTGCTTGTCTCAAGTTAGCTTCTTNATGAATAACGTTAACGAAATCATAAACCACGCGACGTTCACAGCCCATAACAAGATCTAGGTTACGCAAACCCACATCAAAATCGATGACGACTGTTTTATGTCCTTTCAAAGCTAAACCAGCTGCNATAGCAGCACTGGTGGTGGTTTTACCCACGCCTCCTTTACCAGAGGTTATGACAATGATCTTGGCCAAAGTTAAAATTTCCTTACAAAAAGTTGCAAAATCCAGTATTCATTAAACTGACTCTATGTTCAAGCGTCCATTATCCAGCTGGATAAATGTGGCTTGAGTCGTGTGCAGTTCACTATTTTCAAATAACTTATATTCACCAGCAATAGCCACTAATTCAGCTTCCAAAGATTGGCAACTGATAGTGGCGTCACTATTACCATTTATACCTGCTAAAGCACGACCTCTTAAAGGGCCATATATATGAATACTGCCCCCAGCTAAAACTTCGGCGCCGGTACTGACTAAACCAAAGATAATAAGGTCGCCTTCTGCGGTTAACTGTTGCCCTGANCGTATAGGAAACTTATGGATCGTTGTTTTGACGTTAGTGTTAACGCTTAATGTACTTGCATCAGTTATAGGGGCTTCAATTTTAGCGTTGTTATGGGAGGCGGTCTCTGTTGTTTGAGAAGCCTTCGGTATTCTACTTTTACCTTTACCAAAATCTGCCAGCTCAAGTTGTTCTAATAACTCGTGATGATCAGTTTGAGCATTCTTAACGCCAATCGGTAGCATACCAAATTCATGGCAAACTAAATAAAGAGAGGGTAAGTCAATCTTTTCTTCAAGCTCAATGAAGTCGAATATACAGGGTAAACGTATAAACATATTAGGAGCTTGTTCTATTTTTGCCTTAAGCTCTTGTTGAATCTCTGCAAGGTTGTTCGTTTGTAATAACAACGTTGTGATTGGATTTAACCCAGCTTTTAAATTGAAAGCGGCCATTAACTCTCTNCTTTTTGCTTTAATGGAAATGTATCAAAGCTGATATCGGTTAAGCCATCTTGTAACACGCGGCGAAGATTGTGGTGGTTATCCACTTCAGGTGTTGCNAGAACATCACGGTAATGCTGACCAAAACAAGCAAGCGCTTGCTGTTGGTTGAATTCTAATAGTTGAGCTAAAGCAAACACCTTACAAGACCCTTGATTCTGATCTTGAGTATTAAGTACACCACCGTTATTAAAAGCGCTAGGTGTGAAATCGAAGTGCTTTTCAATGAATGCTAACGTAGTTTCAAAAACGAAATTATCTTGTTGTAACTGTTGTAAAAATTCGCTTTTGGCTTGCTCAAATGCTGACATAATAAATACTCTTAAATAATATTGCTTAGGCTACCACCAGATGTTGCAAATGTAACGGCCAAGGTCGCTAAAAAGACAGGGATTTTTTAAAGTTTTACACTTGATACTGTTTGTATAACCAGTATTATGAGGAATGAGAAAAATTTTACACGTTGATTGCGATTGTTTTTTTGCCGCTGTCGAAATGAGGGAGAACCCTCAGCTCTGTTATGTTCCTATTGCAATCGGTGGTCACTCGGATCGTCGAGGTGTTATTTCGACCTGTAATTATCCTGCTCGCCAATTTGGCATCCACTCCGCAATGGCGACTTCGCAGGCTTTAAAGAAGTGCCCAGATCTTGTTTTATTGCCAGGAAATATGGCGCTTTATCGAGAAGTTTCTAATCAAGTGATGAGCATTATTCAGCGCTATGGAATTGCTTATGAACAAGTTTCAGTTGATGAGGCCTATATTGAATTGGATCCTATGGATTCTGCTATTGAAATAGGTAATAAAATTCGTTCAGAGGTTGAAAGTGAAGTCGGAATCACGGTTTCTGTTGGTGCTGCTCCTAATAAGTTTTTAGCGAAAATTGCCAGTGACTGGAACAAACCAAATGGTTTATTTGCGGTAAAACCTCACCAAGTTGATGCATTTGTGTCTCAATTAAGCGTGCGAAAAATCCCTGGGATAGGCCCTAAAACGGCAGAGCGCTTGGCCGAAAAAGGGATTCATAACTGTGCGGATGCGCAAGAATATAGTCTGATTGAATTGGTTAACTTATTTGGGCGAACGGGGGCTTCTTTGTATAAGCGTTGTCGTGGTGAGGATGAGCGCTTGTTACGACTTGATCGTATACGAAAAACGATCAGTGTTGAGCATACGTTTGCTCAAGATATCTTTCTTGCTGAGCAGATAAATGATGAAGTCGAATTTTTATGGCAAAAATTTCTTCAGCGAACGGATAAAGCGAATATCGATAGCCGGAGTTTGGCTCCTTTTGTGAAGGTGAAATTTAATGACTTTAGTCAAACGACTTTAGCGGATCATTTGCAGGTTGTTAGCTTGGATTCATTTCGTCAGCTATTACAGCAAGCACGATTACGTCATGATGGGGATGAGGTTCAAGGTGTCCGATTGATAGGNATCGGCGGTCGCTGCCCTGATATTGATGAGCAGCAACTTGCCTTGTTCTAAGTACTAAGCTGATACTAGTACCTAAACTTCACTAATGAGCTTAGCTTTTTTTCTTTGCTGCACGATAATAACTGGGTGGATTTCCGGTCCAGCGTTTAAATGCTTTGCGAAAGTTTGAAGGATCATTGTAGCCAATCAGTGCAGCAACTTCTTCGATAGGCAAGCTTGATGTTTTTAAATATTCAATAGCCATCTCTTTACGAACTTCGTCTAAAATTTTCTGGTAAGACGTGCTTACCTCTTGCAAGCTTCGACTTAATGTTCGGGTACTGGTTGCAAGGTGACTCGCAACGGTTTCAATCGGTGGAAAGTGCCCTGGATTACTAAGTAGGATCCTTCGCACTTTAACGACTATACCTTCTCTTGGACCCATGCGAGTTAAAATATCAGCGCATTGTGACTCAGCCATTTTGGCGGTTGATTCATCCGCCAAAGTCGTTGGTATGTCTAATAGTTGGCTATCAATAATTATCTCTGTTCGGGGCTGATCCCAATATACAGGACAGTTAGGAAAGTAATCNTGGTATTGTTTAGCGTATTCAGGTTTAGGGCGATTAACATTAATCGCTTTTGGCATAATATCGAGGCCGGTTAAAAAGTGCCCTAGGCTGACAAAGTTTGTTAAAAATGTATCACATAGCAAATTGTATATATGCGTGATCGGGATATGGGACGTTAATCGAATTGATGTGTATTCTTCTTGCTCATCGACTTCGAAATTGAAAGCAGGGTCAATTAATACGTGGTATTTCAAACCCAAGTTAAGAGCTTGGCGAAGATTGGCACAGCTTAAAATGGCATAGCCCAGCATGCCAAATTGATTGATATTAATAGCGTTACCCAGTTCAAGACCAAGCGTCGGCTCGTTGCAGAGCTTAAGCATGTTATTAGTTAATATAATAACTTGCTGATAGGTCAGACGGGCTTTCGGGTCGGTGAAAGCGGCTGGGTCAATCTCAGTATTTTCAAGTAGNGAGTCTTGTGAGATGCCTTTCTCCTGCCCCATTTTCACCATAATGGCGGAAATGTTCGCGGGTACTAGGGGCTCATTTAAACTCCAGGTTCCTCTAATCACCTAGGCCGATCCTTTTTCTTATTTTAGCTTTTGGGTAAAGAACGACAGAATGACGGATTTTTTGGTTTTACACAAGATAGGAGTATTCGCGTGTGTCTATTGCTTGTGTTTGGCGGTAATTATTGATTATGAAAGGGGAAGTGCGAACGACTTAGGAATCGACCCCAATCAATAATTTGTTTGGAATTGTGATTGCTCATCAGAGTTAAAAGTATTTGATTCATCGTGGGGTTGGTTTTGGTTGCAACAAAGAATACAAGGTCTGAGCGGCGCCACTCAAACTCTGCGATCTCACAATGCAGTTTTGCAGGTTTTAACAGCTGATAAAGCTGGTAGGCATTTTCTCTCTTCATTAGTAGCATCCAATAGCCTGAGCGAATACGATCTAGAAAACGCCCCTGGATGGATTCGACATGGATATTACATGACAAACTAAGTTCTTTNTGTTGCTCATGACATTGCAGAAGCAAAGCGCCTAAATGACGAGGTTCTTCCTCNTTCATTAAATAATAGCGTCCGTCCCATTCTCGATAACATACTTGAGGAAGACCTTCTTGAGTTGTAAAGGCTTGTTCAATATTGTTTGTAAAGTCGTCTTCCGTCTCATGAGGAATCTGGCTTGATTGCTGNTGAGCATAACTTAATAAGTTAGGATAATCCTCATCACACTGACTGGCCTTAACGCCTTTAATGGCGGTAATTGATAGCTTTCTTGGGTATTCGTTATCGGCAATGGTCTTTTTCAAAAGCTCAGCCAGCGGGTGCCATTTATTATGGGCATTCAATAGCCCCTCTGCGGCAGCTGCATGCACGCTAATAATACTTAGCCAGCGATGGCATAAGTAGCTTTCAGGGTTAATTGTTTCAATTTCACCTAATTCAATTTCCTTAACGGCATGGCGTGCATACCATCGAGGAAATAGCTTTTGTGCTAATAAATTAATGAATTGTTCTAAATCGAACCCAGAATCTTGTGACTTTGAATCACTCACATAGCCTTCCTATATTTATTGACTACCCTTTAAGGTAAGTAAAGCATGAAATGGAGTTTAGTGATGAAACAACCTACTAATTTACCTTCCGCATTTAAGGTAGCGGCAGAAATCGACGCAGCTTTAGCTCAGGCGGGTCTTGCTGGGCCACAAGTTGAACGAGAAGCGATTCCTATGTATTTGTCGATGTTACATGAGTTGATCGATGGCCCAGAGACAAATGTACAGTTATCAGAATTAAATAAGTCGAATATTGCTGAGTTTATTGTCTTGTGGATGACAAGGAAGCAGGTTCCTGTTGGCCTGTTGGTCGATACATTAACCGAGCAAGTAAATGAAGTGATTGAACTCAGCAGGGTCCATGGAACACTGCAAGACTTTAAGCGTCGAGAGTTGATCAATCTACATCGTACAATTGTAGATGCGTTGCAAAGGCAATCAGTTTTGCTGGTAAAGCCCCAAACTAAAACCTCATAGCGGTTGTTAAAATTATTATAAATCTTGNTGTTTAATTGCAAGATAGGAGTTTACTTACAATTGTGTTTTTGGCTGTGTTCTTGCTGAAGCCATATTTTGAATAACAATACTCATTTTGTCGACTTGCTGACGCATGCTGTAAGGTATTTCTAGCTCATCAAATTTTGCTTTAAAGTTATCTAAAAGGTCGACCGCGTTAATCGTTTCATTAGGTTCAGTTAGGTGACGTGCGAGAGATAATGAACGCATACCATTGATATCACCTGCTGCGATGAAACCATAATCATTCAATTTACTCTGCAATTGATTAAGCTGTTCATTATCAAGAGCGGTAACGTCAAATTCTTGTGATAGATATTCAAGGTAGCTAGCACGATCAGAAAGATGTAATTCCTCTGGTCTACTCTCTTGTCCTTGTTGCGGTAAAGCTGAGCTAGCCGCTGTAGGTGCGGCTTTATCGCTGTCAGAAGTTTTGTTCTGACTGCCAAAGGGCTGGTTTTGAATGTAGCTACTTAGTCGATCAAGAATNATCGCACAGCTCCCAAATTAAGACAGTTAGTCAATTTTGTATTCTTTTAATACTTCTAAATGATATAACTGCATGAGCCGTGCCAAGTGAGATCTTTGTGAGGAGAGTCCTAGCTTATTGGGCTCTTAGAACTTAATTAGTGCTTAATAGCGGCAATAATCTCTTTAAACTGATCTGCTTTGCCGCTTCCTTTAACTAATCATTACCGTTGCGGTTATGTCATTTTTAGGCCTGTTATATTTCACATGGTGTGGTGCTCATTTTATTGTTATTGTTTTTGGATACTTTAGTATTTATGTTGATGCTGACATAAGGGTGGCGTGGTTTAATTTTATAATTAAGCCGTAATTTCATGTTGTAATACCAATGAGTTAGTACAATAGTTCCACTAATAAGGGTTCTATTTCTGAAAAATCTAAAGATAATGAGAGCACATAAAAATAAGTAATAATTGATAGTAGAGTTCATAAGGATTAGCTCAGAATGATTGTAAAAAAGGATAAGGCGGCTCTAAATCCAAAATCGGACGTTAAGTATCAGGGGCGTAAAACCAGTCGTGCTGGCAGTGAGCAACGTCGCCGATTAATTTTAGAGGCTGCTTTACGCATAGTTATTCGTGAAGGTGTTCGTGGTATTCGACATCGTGCCGTAGCCAAAGAAGCAGATGTACCTTTGGCCGCAACCACTTATTATTTTAAAGATATTCAGGAGTTGATTAATGATACTTTTGCCTTTTATGCTGAACAGGCATTAGAGGTCGTTAATCAGTTTTCGATGCGTTTATACGAACCCCTTTCTGGTGGTGATGGTAAGTCATTCATTGATNTCATTGCTAACTCTGAGGGTATGCTTGATATTATTGCTGATAATATGGCTCAATATGTTATTGAGCAAATTACACAGCATAGGGATGCGTTAATTGCTGAGCAGGCATTTCGTTACGAAGCCATTTTAAATCTTCATTTACGTAAGTTAGGCAGAGAGCATAAACAAGCGTTNATGCAAAAACTNCTTAATTTAATGGCTCTGGTTCAATCACCTAATCCATTAGAAGATGCGAATATTGTTGTAGCGTTGATACACAGAATGGAATATGAAGGTTTATTAGTTGAACCTGATCAGTTGAATCGAGAAGAAATTAAAAGTACTTTCCTTCGCCAATTAACACTTATGTTTGCAGTTAAAGGAAGTATCTAAAGAAGTCGTTAGGCTTAGGTGTTAATGATTTTATTCATTACATGGTCTGCAATGGCCAAGCTTGAGGTAAGCCCGGGGCTCTCGATACCGAACAAATTGATTAATCCTTCAATGTTATGAATGTTGTGATTTTGTATTAAAAAGTCCTCAGGTGTATCGCCTGCTGGGCTCAGTTTAGGACGAATTCCAGTGTAGCTGGGGTGTAATTTAGTATTGTCTAACTTTGGATAATATCTTTGTATTGCATTTATGAATTGTTCTTTTAGTTGACCCTGCTTCAAACTATCAAAATCATAATTGAGGCTATCAATATATTGAGTATCCGGGCCAAAGCGGACTTGCCCAGATAAATCCAATGTTGAATGAATTCCTAAGCCAGTTGTATTTTTAGCGGGTACTGGGTAAATCAAGTGAGAGAAAGGGGCTTTACCCTGATAGCTAAAATAATGTCCACGGCAAAAATGATACTGAGGTATGTACTTTTTGTTGAGTGTATCAATATTGCTTGCAATAGACGGGGCGTGCAGCCCCGCAGTATTAATTAATGAGCGGCAATGTAATTTGTATTCTCCATCTTGAGTATTCAGTCTTATGTTGAAGCCATTGCTTATTTTTTCAGCATTTAAAAACTCAGTATTTGGGCTAAATAATACGCCTTGTTGTTCCGCTAGTGTTAACAGTGTTTGCATATAGCTATGGCTATCAATAATTCCAGTTGTTTCAGAATACAATCCCGCTTTTGCATTTACATTTGGCTCCAATTTTTGACAATCGGATTGGTTTAACAAAGTAAGAGTTATATCGTTTTTATAGGCGTTATGCTTGATGCTTTCGAGTGACGATATTTCGCAATTATCCGTCGCAATAATCAGTTTGCCAATTTTCTTATGAGGTACATTGAAGCGTTGGCAAAAATCATAGAGCTGCTGTTTCCCCTCTCGGCATAGAGTAGCTTTTAAGCTGTTTTCGGGGTAATAAATTCCTGCGTGAATTACCTCGCTATTACGACTACTGGTTTCACTGCCAAACTGATGGTGGGATTCAATTAATAAAATTTTAGAATTCTTATTGTGCTTACTAAGTTTATAGGCAATGGCAAGGCCAATAACACCTGCTCCCACAATGCAGTAGTCAAAACTTTCCACAATCACACTCTTATGTTTTATCTATTTGAGATATTTAAGGCTGGCAGTTTAAAGCTAGCCTTCGCGTTTTTCTGTACATTCATAATGGCTTGGATTCGTTTTACAGCGCAGTCTAAATAAAATTTTCAGCATGCGTTTATCATAAATACCTTCATCCCTTAGTTCTAAGCGCACTTGACGGAGCATCTCCTTGTATTCTGAGTGCTTTTCTTTAGGAAGGTTAATCCAGTATTTCTCAGGAATACCTTTTTCAGCGGCAATAACATGCTCAAGCGCTTTATTGAAATTAGTATAAGCATATTTTCGGCTATGCTGGCCAAATCCTTTTGGGAACATGTCTTTTCGAAGAATGAGTTGGCCATTCATTTGAGCAAGGTTAAAACGCATAATACCGCCTTTATCACCTAAACCTTTATACATTTCGAATGGTTCATAGGCAATCGCAGGTGCATAGGCAATATCAACGTACCCGTTGTTAAAGCGAGGTGCAAAGGTTGCGATGCTTACTGGCACCATAGTTGCGCCAATATGTTTAACAACTTTTACAGAAGCCGTGTCGTAGTCAAGAGTTGCTAGGCGTTTACCAGCAGCGGCTTCTACTGAGTTGATTGATTTATCTCGTACAAAAACAAATACGGCACCTGCTGGCATAATACCAGCCACTTCATAATCCCCTTCAATCATATATTTGCTTGCTTTTGGACTAGCGAGCATGCCGACAAGTTTACGCATTTGTTCGTAGTTATTAATGGCACCAACAGCTTCTATGGTTGCAGTAAACTTGTTGAATGGACGAATACGCGTCCCTGTCAGACCTACAGCATCACAATGANCTGCTTTAAAGTCAGCTAAAGCGACTGCTTCGTTGGTATGTACTTTAAGATCAAGAATGACTCCCCATTCTAGAGCGGCAGCTTTGTAGTCGAGCATGCTTTGATAAGCTGGCCCTTTCACGCCAATAGGGTCAAAAACACAGAAGGTTCGAGTGGGTAGATTATTTACCTGGGCTGAGGAAGCCGTTGACAGTAAAAGCATAGAAATAGTAATGAGTAGTTGAAAGCGTAGCAATGTTGTAAGCATAGTGTTATCAGCCGCTGAGGTTATTATTTTTTTCTCCATAATAACCAATAACTGTCTTACTTGTCCTTAATATTTCGAATCTAGTGCTAGCTGGATTTCATTGTCTTGGATGAGTTAATATGATGGCCACTTTTTGAGGTGCGTTATGACAACAGAACAATTTGAATACTGGTCTCTAACTATCGGTGTAGGCGTACTGATAGTATTTATGTTTTTTATTATTTATGACCTAGGTAAGAAATCAAATGCTGGTAAATTTGGCAATTTCATTTTGTTTCTTGCCCTAGGTTTAGGAATGGCAGGCTATTTAATTAAGGTTATTTTGCAATACTACATGGAGTAACGTTGGAATGATGCTTATTTCATTTTTAAGCAGTATTGCATCGAGTTTTTTCAGGAAACTTGATATGAATTAGGTCTTTTCAATGCAATGATCTTACAATGTAGAAAAAGGAGAATGTTATGTCTGATAAAAAATTACACCAATTGTTAACTCAAGTTCATCAGCATTTACAGAAAAAGAGTGACTTGGATGAGCAAAGCCAAGCCTTATTGAAACAAGTTCTTGATGATGTGAAGCTAGCTTCGACTTCAAAAGATGACCAACATCAGGATCTTTCTGATCGAATTGAGCAGCAAGCTATTGATTTTGAAGAAGCTCACCCAACACTCTCTGAAATTTTACGTCAGATTATGGATACATTAGGCCGGATCGGAGTTTAAGGAGCTTGTAATATGCGCCATATGCCAATCTTAGCTGAGGTAATGACCCCATTTCCTCAGCTCGTTGATGAATCTACCTTAATTACTGATGCTATGAAGTTGATGGCAGAGAAAGGTTATCACCATCTTCCTGTTGTGGTTGATCATGAAGTAATTGGATTACTTTCAACGGCAGATATTAAGCTTGCCCAAATGCCTGGGCATCGAAAGACNGAGTTTACTGANTTAACAGTAGGTGATATTTGTCGTCGAAGAATATATTTGGTTGATTTACATACGCGGTTGGATGAAGTTTTAGACAATATGGTGTCAGAATCTTGGGATGCCGCTGTGGTATTAAAAGAAGGGCGTTTAGCTGGAATTTTTACCAGCCATGATGCATGTCGAGCATATTCTATTTGGCTGAAAAAAGAGTATTTACCAAACAATGATCCAGGTGCTGCCTAGTTTAAATAGCTGCACTTTATTAGGGCTTGGCCTTACCTAGTGGTTTATAAAGAGGCACTTTGGGCCTTGAAATACCGCTTAAATGACCAGAATAGCCATATTTCTAAAGATTTTTGAATTGGTATGATTGTTGCGATGTAAGGTTTGTCACTAACTGGAGGTGAGCCTTATGTATGATGTTGCCAAAATTCAAAATTACCGTCACAGAGTTAACAAAGTAGATGTCCCTGAAGATTGGATGTCGCAATTAAGTGCGGTATTAGAAAGTCGCCAGAGCGATGATCAGACGATTAAGCAGTTGTTAAAATTAATGGTCGATGTAACGACTATTGAAAATATTAGTATTGCTATTCCTGATGCCAATAATCGCTTCCAAGCTAAATATTGTTCACGACCAGTGGAAAACGGTGTTTATAGCTTTACTGTTCAACATTCTTTACTTCGAGTCTTTGAATCGAGTTCTCTACTATTGATACGTGAAGGTTCTGAGCGACCAGAAGCTTTTAATAGAGAAGCAATTTCACCTATTGATTTCAGTCATAATGATCATTGTTTATTAGTTCCTTTACGACTGCGTAATTCAACCTTGGCTGTGNTGGTGTTGGATCTGCGTGAAGTACTGGCAGGTAGCCTACCTTTGCAAGAGTTATGGTTTATTTGCTCTCAATTGGCTCATACCATGGCAACTCAGGTTGTTCCTAATTTCCAGACCTTATATTCGCGTCCTTACCAGCGTGTTAATGAAAGTGATTTGGATGAGATTCAGAAGACGGTAGAGAAATGCAGTGGTAATAAAACGATGGCTGCAAAAATACTGGGACTAACGCCTAGGCAGCTTCGCTATCGCTTATCTAAATTATCGTAATATTTGTTTGCTCTGATAATTGAGAGCGCCTTTAGCACCTCCTATAAAAGCCTGGTATACCAGGCTTTTTTGTACTTCCTAAAACCTCATTTTATATCCTCTAAATCTTATCGAATCTTGTTTATTGACCTATATCAATCTTTTTAGGGCGAATTGAACCGCTGGAATTAAAAGTTGACTCAAATCAAAATCATTGCCCGCTACCTTGCTAATCTAATTCAATAGAAATATTAAGTAATACTGAAATCACTCGCTATTACTACCCAATCAACAAGAAGAGGTGCTCGCTATGTTTATGGATGAAGTTGTATTTGCTGGTTTACTAATTGTATTTTTAACGTGTGCTTTCTTCTTTGGTTTTTACGCCGTTATAAAGAATGATATTGCGAAAAAAGGAACGGGTGAGCCTGGTTCCAAGTCTGAAAAATCAGCGAAGAGTTGATGGTTTTACTGTGTTGAGTACCTTGCTTGGGCCTCAAAGTCTTTTTGACGGCCCTTTTTTATTTAAAATATCTTAAAATTCTTCATAATANCCGCATAATCAATTTTGGATTTTTCCATGCGGTGTTCTCGATTCCATTTTCTATTTTTTATAGCGTATCTAATTTTTCCTTCTGCAATTGCGAATGCTGATCAGAGCAGTAGTGACGATTGGTATCAGCAAGGTCATGCTTGGTTGCAAAATAAACTCATATCTCTAGCGCCTTATTATCAAGCAGATNATGGCCAACAGGCTAAAAATATCATTTTGTTTTTAGGTGACGGAATGAGTATTACCACGCTAACAGCTGCTCGAATTTGGCAAGGTCAGCAGTTGGGAGGCTTAGGTGAAGAACACTTTTTACATTTCGAAACCTTCCCTCATACCGCATTAATTAAAACCTACAATACTAACCAGCAGACTCCTGATTCCGCGGGAACGATGAGCGCGATCATGACGGGAGTTAAAACCCGTGCAGGTTTGATTAGTATGGGGCCAGAGCAGAATCGTGGTGACTGCAAAGGCAGCCAACAGCACCATCAGCAAACTTTATTTGAGTGGGGACATCTACAAGGGTTTAATACGGGAATTGTTACAACAGCAAGGCTTACCCATGCGACTCCCGCTGCGACTTATGCTCATAGTCCAGAGAGATACTGGGAAGGAGATTTTACGCGTTACCCTAATGCTTATTGGTATGGTTGTGATTCTATAGCTAAGCAGCTAGTACATACTGCTTTCCCCGCAGGGTTAGATTTGGCATTAGGAGGTGGGGCCTCGAATCTTGAACGTTATTATGCTGATTTTGAGCAACAATTCCCTCAAGGACGTTTACTAACGAATCGCCAGGACCTAGAAGGCTTAGTTGTAAATAGCTCAGAGTCTGATCATGAACAAAAGGCTATTTCTAGCCCTATTCTTGGCGTTTTCTCTTCAAGTCACCTTGCGTATGAATCAGATCGTTCTAAGAAGCAGAAGGCCAAGCAGCCAACACTTTTACAAATGACCAAAAAGTCGATTCAGTATTTTCAAAACCGACCTAATGGTTATTTATTGGTCATCGAAGGGGCGCGTATTGATCATGCTCACCATAAAGGTAATGCAGCTCGAGCTTTGGCTGAAACGAGCAGCCTAGCGAATGCAGTAAAGCTAGCGGATGATATGACTGCTGATGAAGATACTCTAATTATCGTGACGGCGGATCATAGTCATACCTTTACTATGGCTGGATATCCTAAACGTGGCAATCCCATTCTTGGAGTGTCTAAAAATCAAAATAATGAAACGGTTTTCGCTAATGATGGTTTACCGTATAGCACTTTAGGTTATGCGAATGGTAAGGCTCATGGTCGCCAATTTACTGATAGTGACCAAAACCATATTGCGAGTGAAACGCTTGATTTTCATCAAGGTGTGGCGGTACCGCTGGATGATGAAACTCATGGAAGTGATGACGTCGCTTTGCATGCAAAGGGCCCAGGTAGTTATTTGTTTTCTGGATTGATGGAGCAGCATGAAATTTTTCATACCATGCTGCAAGCNCTAACCAGTGTTACTCAAAATACTGACAGCTCTGCGGNAGCGGAGGNTGTGAAATGATTATAAAAAAATACGCNATTGCATCGTTCCTATTAGTATNGTTCTTAATCGTATCTCTAACTGCTTGTCGCGAAGATAACTATGCATTCAAAGATGATGCATTCAAAGGTGATGTATCCAAAGGCNTATCATCCAAGGATTCATTGGCAAGAAGTTCTGCTATCAAAAACAGCAGCCGTTCCATGTATTGGTTTGAGCAGGGTAAAAATACGGTGGAACAGCGAAAACTANTGCTAAATAAAGAAAGAAANAATGNCCTTGGTCAAAAGGCCAAAAANATTATNTTTGTNGTTGGCGACGGTATGGGGGTGAGTACGTTAACGGCATCTCGAATNTTTGTTGGCCAGAAACAAGGACTGCTTGGAGAAGANTTNTCTCTGAGCTTTGAGTCCTTTCCTCATACTGCGCTTATTAAAACCTATAATGTTGATCTGCAAACCCCAGACTCGGCTGGAACCATGTCTGCATTGATGACTGGGATGAAAACAGATGAAGGGATTATTAGTCTTCCAGCTTCTGTTCAACGTGGGGATTGTGCAAGCGTAACAGAGCAAGATAAAAAGATACCTACTCTATTGGATCTTGCGAAGCTAAAAGGGAAGTCGACTGGGGTTGTTACGACAACACGAATTACCCATGCAACGCCTGCAGTGACTTATGCCCATAGCGTAGATCGTAACTGGGAAAGTGATAATGCTATGCCCCAAAAAGCTAAAGATCTCGGCTGTATTGATATTGCGTCTCAGCTTGTCGCTAGTATTGGCACGGTTAATCGCCCCGTTGATATTATTTTAGGGGGAGGTCGTCGTCATTTCTTGCCCGTAGAGGAAGGTGGGAAACGGTTAGATGGAAAGAATCTAATTCAGCAATGGCAGGCGCAAGGCGGCCAGTATGTAAAATCATTATCGGAGTTGCAGAAACTGACGTTACAATCTGAGTCGTTAGAATTCGAACCTTTAGAATCCGAGCCTCTGTTAGGATTATTTTCAAAGTCGCATTTATCTTATGCTTATCAAAGGCCAGAGGATCAACCTTCTCTGCAGCAGATGACGGCTGCGGCGCTCACCCGATTACAAGACAATGACAAAGGATACGCATTAATCATTGAAGCGGGGCGTATTGATCATGGGCACCATGATGGTAAAGCCTATAAAGCGCTGACAGAAACAGAAGAGTTACATGACACAGTCGCTTGGTTAATGACTCAGGTTGATCTTACTGAAACTTTAATCGTTGTAACTGCAGATCATAGCCATACATTAACGCTATCAGGCTATGCGACTCGGGGTAATCCTATTTTGGGTCATGTGGTTGAAAATGATTATGAGGGTCATCCTAAGTCAGAACCTGCAGAAGATAGTGAAGGGTATCCTTACACTTCGCTATCTTATCGCGATGGACCAGGAGCTGAGGCGCATAAAGAAACACATCATTCAGAGAGGGATGCAAATCTTAATCATCCAGATTATCAGCAGGTAGCCTTAGTCCCTATGGATTATGAAACTCATGGTGGTGAAGATGTGGCCTTGTATGCAATTGGTCCACAATCACAGCTTTTTTCCGGGACTTTAGAGCAGCACTGGGTTTTTCATGTACTTAAATACGCGATGTAACAAAAATAAATATTAGATTTCAAAGTAATAAACCCATATAAAACAATAGTTTATGTGTTTCTTCGGGTGTTGCAGGCTTATTGATTGTTTTCTGTCGGTACGATCGTATTGAATGCGGGTTTTGTGTGCTTATAATGCGCCATCACTTAACTATAGAGGCGTAAAATGCGTTGTGTATATTGTAATAAGCCCGTGATTGGGGCAGATCCTATTCCTGGTGTTGGTGCTGCTCATGATGTCTGTTATCAAACAAGGCTAACGGCTGAAAGAATATTTAACGGGCTGAATATCGCTAAGCTTGATGATATTCAATTTAACGAGCTATCAGATCTTGTACTGATGGAAAAAAATATGCGGACACCTCCTGCCGAAAAATCTGAAGAGTCGTTTGAGGTTGAACTTTTTTAGAATTATTCCTAGTTGCTGTGCGAACTAATCCGGTAAAATAGTTTATCGATTTTGTACTGAAAGTGCAGGGTCGAATAATTCTTAGTTACTTATGAAGAAATCCATGTCTATTTTTAATTTGCAGCAATTTTCTGTTGATCAATCTCGATCAGGTATGAAGCTTTGCTCAGATAGTTTGCTATTTGGTGCTTTGATTCCTATTCAAAGTGCGACCCGAATTCTTGATATCGGTACAGGGACGGGCATCCTTGCGTTAATGCAGGCACAGAAAATAAATGCCTTAAAAGCAGAGTCTGCGTTACCATCAGCCATTACGGCGGTAGAGGTAACTCAGGCGGCCTCAGAAGAAGCTCAGCTAAATTTTAATAACAGCCCATGGCCAGAACAACTTAAATTAGTAAATCAGGATATACAAAGCTTTGCCGATCATCATAACCTTGAGCAACGCTTAGGCTTTGACCTTATTATCTGCAATCCTCCTTTTTTTGCTGAACAGAGTAAAACTTCCATAAACAATCCATTGAGAAATACTGCGCGTCATACTGACTTATTATCTTTTGACGATTTAATTATGAGTATTGATAAGCTTTTGTCGGCAAATGGAAAGGTTTTTTTATTATTGCCGAGCATTGCTCTAAGTGATGTTAGCTCAAAGGCGAATGCAAAAGGCTTTAATCTTATTCGTCAAATTGATATTGCAGAATCCGAAGGGCACAGCTCCAAAGTTGCAGTTTTAGAGTTTGAGAGGTCTCAGGGTGAGTGTAAAAGCCAATGTATTGTTCAGAGATTGAACAAGTTTCAGCAGTCCAATGTTCATAGTGATGAAGTGAAAAAACTATTGCAGCCTTTTCTATTGCGTTATCGCTAAGCCTCAGGATAAGGTTAGCTTTGTTAATAATTATATCGATTCGTTACACGCTATCAATAAGGTACTACAAATAGAGCATCATGAATAAAAACACACTGGATAGCGGCAACCAACAGTCGACTTTTCACCCCTTTTTTCTAATTGCTAAGCAAGAATTACTAGGCTCGTTTGCTAGTAAAGGTGGCTTGTTTGTCAGCGGCGTTTTTATTCTTATTTGGAGTTGGTTGTTATTTTATCCAATTCAGTTTGCCGCAGAAGCGATCGGCAACTCAGAAGGCAGCTCTTTCGTGCTTGTTATTTTAGGCTGGTTAGGATTAGAAGCACTAAATAGCTGGGCTTTGTCAGAGTTTGCTGTTTATTGGGCAGTTGCTTTG
The DNA here is from genome assembly GCA_002708475.1 of Oleispira sp. Lineage (GTDB taxonomy): Bacteria > Pseudomonadota > Gammaproteobacteria > Pseudomonadales > Oceanobacteraceae > Oleispira. The sequence goes on from PAOL01000014.1 coordinate 17,783, forward strand.
TATTTATTTCCAGTATTCAGTTTACTCATGTCTTCAGATCAAATGATTTCTGAGCGCAAGCGCGGTGGGTTACGTTTTTTGACCTTACGCTGTAGTCGGGGCAGTATTTTCTTTGGTCGTTTTATCGGCCATATTTTAATACAAGCTTGTTTATTAATTGTGACGCTGGGTATTACATACCTATTGCTGTTAGCAAATAATTCAGCGCTTTGGTTAGAGGGGATGCTTGTTTTACCTTTGTTATTTTTGAATTTGATTCTGGTTATTAGCCCTTTTGTAGCTTTGATGAGTTTATTATCTGTAGCGATGAATTCAGTGCGAATAGCCATATTAATAGCCATTATTATTCTTGTATTAGCGAGAGTGATGATTAATTCAATCGCGTCTGAATTTTATGTGCTGTCATTGTTTAATTACTTGGTGCCTGGTATTCAAATTAAGGAAATGGCTCAGCTATCAATCGATAGTACTGTGTCATTATTGTGGATTCCTGTCCTCCAAAGTATCTGCTTTTTAGGTTTGGGGTATGGCTTATTTAAGAGGCAATCAATATGACTGCAATACTTGAATGCTCTCACTTATCTAAGACTTATGGTAATAAAAAAGCATTAAAGGATATCAGTTTTGAAATACAGGCAGGGCAGCCGATTGCATTAGTTGGTCCTAATGGTGCTGGTAAGAGTACTTTATTTAGTATTCTTGCTGGCTATGAGCGAGCAAGCTCTGGCAGTGCAAAAATATTAGGCCATCAAGTTGGCAGCTCTGAGTTAATTGGACGGATCGGAGTATTACCGCAAGATGCATTATTTGATCCGAGCCTGACTTTGTTAAAGCAGCTTAGTTACCTTGCTCAGCTACAAGGTTATGGTCGTGCAGAAAGTCAAAAAGAGGCATTGCGTGTTTTAGAATTGATGCAGTTAAAGGATCTCTGCAATGAAAAAATGACTGCGTTAAGCCATGGTATGAAAAAACGAGTTTCGATTGCGCAGGCGTTAATAGGCTCTCCAGAATTAATATTGTTAGATGAACCAACCGCGGGTCTGGATCCGGAAAATGCTCGTAATATCAGGCAGAACATAACCGAACTGTCTCGAGATATAACTTTTATTGTGAGCTCTCATAATTTATCAGAATTAGAGCGGATGTGTTCTCAGGTAATGCATCTTGAGCAAGGGGAGTTAAAAGCGTTGCAGGCGATTGGTGTATCCAGTGAAGTTACTCCGAAGGCATTGGATTATATTACCTTACGTCTAACTCAAGGTAATGCGGATATTATATCGAAAATACAGCAGTTGGGGTCAGTAGAAAGCGTTAATTTTAAACAGGATGATGAACTCATAATTGCTTATAATAAGAATGAAAATTCTATTTTAGATCAAGACTTATTAAAGCTTCTGGCATCTGAAACAACGCCTTATCGCCAGCTGATTCAAGGGCAGTCATTAGAGAATCAGCTGTTTAGGGATGGTAAGAAATAACGATGAGAAATCGTTGTGGCTAATTCATCGCTAAGACTAATTGAGGTTCTTAATCAAAGTTCTTAATCAAAGTTCTTAGTTAAAGTTTTTAGTTAAAATATTGAGTTTCTATTTCTTTGGCAGGCTTTGGTTTGCTAAAATAGAAACCTTGAATTTCTTCAGCCCCTAGCTCTTCTATAATGGCTAACTGTTGATCGTTTTCCACCCCTTCAGCGATGACAGAAAGGTTCAAGTTATGAGCTAAATCTATGATGCTTTTAGCTAAAACTTTATCATCGTTATTGGTTTCAATGTCCATCACAAACGCTCTATCAATTTTTAATTTATCGATGGGGAACTGTTTAAGGTAACTAAGGGAAGAATATCCTGTTCCAAAATCATCAATTGATAATTTAAAACCAATTTCTTTCAATTGATGCATTATGTAAATACTTTTTTCAATATTCCCCATCAATAGGCTTTCTGTAATTTCTAGCTCAATAAATTTCGGATTAATATCAGCCTCTATTAAGTATAATTTAATATTGTCGACAAAATCGGGGTGCTGAAATTGTTTGGCGGATAGGTTTATTGCTATCGAAAAATCATCTTCTAAAAGATTCATTTTTTGCCAAGTTTTAAGTTGTTGAAAAGCCTGCTTTATAACCCAGTCACCAATGGCAATAATCAATCCAGTTTGCTCTGCTATAGGAATGAAATTGGCTGGTGACACCATTGTATTGTCCGATTTAAACCAGCGTATAAGGGCTTCAAGGCCATTAATTTTATGTTTGTATGCAGTAATTTTAGGCTGGTAATAGAGTTCTAGTTCGTTTCTTTCTATTGCTAGGCGTAGGTCTCTTTCGAGAGTGATCCAGGCTTGTTCTTTATCGTGAATATCTTGGTTGTAGCAAAGTATGCCATCACCGCCTGCTGCTTTTACTCGAGTAAGTGCGGCATCAGCATTTGCAAGAAGAGCTTCGCTTTCTAAGCTATGGCTAGGGTAATGACTGATGCCAATACTTAAACTGAGATGAAATTCTTTGCCTACGATGCAGACGGCCTTGCCCATAGAGTGATGTAGTTCTTGGGCAATGTGTTCAGCAAAATCGTGTTCAGGCAGGTGATCTAACAATAAGGAAAATTTATTAGAATCTAAGCGATATAGTTTATTCTCTAAATTCAAGCTGCAATAGCCCTGACAAAAAGTGCGAAGTTGTTGACTGACTGTTTGCATTAATACGTCGCCGGTTTTAAAACCGGCACTGGATGTAACAAGATCAAAACGATCTATATGAATTAGGATTAAGGAGAAAGGTTTTTTCTGTTTGTTCTTTTGCACAAGTTCATTGAGATGCTCATCAAAAAAACGTCGATTAGGCAGGTCAGTTAAAACATCATGATAAGCTTCATATTTCAATTGTTGCTGAGCAAGAGTACGCTCAGTTATATCTTCGATGTAAAGATGGCAGGTATCTAGGTCACGGAGCAAAGATAGCGAATATTGCAATATCCCGTCATTATGAATATGGCTAACCCATTGGGAATAATTATTATTCGATTTTTGTAATTCAATCAGACGCACTTGAAAATCATCTGGCAATAAACTTTCTGTACGATTGGAGTGATTGTGCTGTTGCTGCATCAACTGATGGCAAGCTGGATTGCTATAGGAAAGTTCTCCTCGCCAGCTAAAGCTCATTATAGGGTTGGGGCTACGTTCAGCAAACATAGCCAAACGACGGCGACTGATAGTTTCAGTTATGTATCTATTAACGTAATAACCTACAAAGGCAGCAATAATAATCACGAAGATACTAAAGCTGATAACTAATTGCGTACTCAGCTCAGTGCTTTTTTGTGTCTCTTTACTACTTTCAAAGGCTTCTTTCTTTATTTGAGTAACTAAGGATTCGAGAGATGGCAAAATATTTCGGCCAGTATCGCTCAGCTCAACCAGCTGCCTACGCGCCTGATCCCAGTTAACGTTGGTTTGTTGTAGGTTATTATCTAATTCTTGAGTTAGATGTCGTACTTTTTGATCGCCAAAGCGTATCTTTTCAATGGAGTCAAAATTAGGAAATGCAGACTCGATTGTCCGGAAATTAGCACTGAAACTTTGATCAATTCGAGCTAATTTAGGCAATATTACTTGGCTATTGGTTGTTGCGTAATATTCATACAGCAAACGCTCTCTTTCTAATATGTCTAAGTACAATTCATTAATAGCTTCTAAGCGAGGCAGCTTCTCTTCAATTAATGTCGTTGCAACGCTTGTTACTTGGCGGCCGGAAAGGAATATCGTGATAGAGATCGCTAAACCTAAGCTAAGTATGAATAGGTATGCGAGTAATATTTTAACTCTTGGCTGCACAAGCAATTCCTTGATGGTGGTAGCGCGTGATAGGCGTGAAAGTAACCAATCTAGGCACTTGGTTACAGGCATTTATAGAGCTAGATTTAGCAAGCTTAGTTTAATAAGAGTAGATGATTATTAATGGTTGAGTAGGTACAATCTAAGAACATTTTGTTGCACAGTCGATCTTGATCCATGACCAGCCCTATTGATACGCCAGAAACTGTTGAAAAGCTGCCTGCCCCAGCCAATTTTGTTCATTTACGGGTGCATTCAGAATTTTCAATGATCGACAGTATTGTCCGTATTAAAGATTTGATTAAAACAACGGCAGGGCATCATATGCCAGCGGTTGCATTAACTGATCAGAGTAACATGTATGCGTTGGTTAAGTTCTATAAAGCGTCTTTAGGCGCAGGTATCAAGCCTATTCTGGGTGCTGATATCTGGCTCGAAAACGAAGAAGAGAGAGATGCTCCTTTTCGTTTAACTCTACTGGCACAAAACAAAGTCGGTTATCGTCATATTACCGAAATCATTTCTCAAGCTTATAGCCATAACCAATTTGATGATAAAGCGATTGTGCGCAAAGAGTGGTTATTAGAAAAATCCGAAGGCTTGATTGTTTTGTCGGGTTTTCGTGATGGTGATATTGGTCAACAAATAATCAAAGGCAATGTCGAGATTGCTGAAGGTATATTGGAAAGATACGTTGCTCATTTTGGTGATCGCTTTTATTTAGAGCTTCAGCGAACAGGTCGAGAGAGTGAAGACCTTGTTGTGACCGCTTCCTTGGCATTAGCGAACAAATTTTCCGTTCCTGTGGTTGCAACCAATGATATTCGCTTTATTAAGCAAGATGATTTTGAAGCTCATGAAACTCGAGTGTGTATTGGTGAAAGCTACGCACTAGCTGATAAGCGCCGTATTAAACGCTATAGTGATCAGCAGTATTTTCGCAGTCCTGAAGAGATGGTTGAATTATTCAGCGATATTCCCTCAGCAATTGAAAACACCCTAGAAATTGCCAAACGTTGCAGTGTTGAAGTTGAGCTGGGCAAATACTACTTACCTGATTTTCCTATTCCTGATGGTTTAACCGAAGCTGAATTTTTCCGCAAAATTTCTTATGAAGGCCTAGATGAGCGCTTAGAAGTTATTCTAAAACCAGAACAGCCTGATTATGAAGAGTGTAAAAAAGAATATTACGATCGTTTGAAATTCGAGCTCGATATTATTATCGATATGGGATTTCCAGGATACTTCCTGATCGTGATGGACTTCATTCAGTGGTCAAAAGATAACGATATTCCCGTTGGCCCAGGTCGAGGCTCTGGTGCGGGTTCATTAGTAGCTTATGCGCAAAAAATTACCGATATTGATCCAATTTTATATGACTTGCTGTTCGAGCGATTTTTGAACCCTGAACGTGTGTCCATGCCCGATTTCGATATCGATTTCTGTATGGATCGCCGTGGAGAAGTAATTAATTACGTAGCCGATCACTATGGTCGTGAAGCCGTATCCCAAATTGTTACTTTCGGAACGATGGCCGCAAAAGCGGTAGTGCGAGATGTAGCGCGTGCACAAAGTAAGTCGTTTGGTTTGGCGGATAAAATATCTAAGCTGATTCCACCAGATCCTGGTATGAGCCTAGCGAAAGCCCTCGATATGGAGCCGGCTTTAAAAGAATTCATTGATGAAGACGATGAAGCCCAAGAAATTTGGGAGATGGCTAGGCGCCTTGAAGGTATTGCTCGCCAAACCGGTAAGCATGCTGGTGGTGTAGTAATCGCTCCGACGAAATTGACTGACTTTTCTCCAACCGCCTGTGATGAGGACTATACCGGTCTTGTTACGCAGTTCGATAAAAGTGATGTAGAAGAAGCCGGTTTGGTTAAATTCGATTTCTTGGGCCTTCGAACCCTGACGATTATCGATTGGGCTATTAAAACGATTAACCGTTTTAAAGACAAAGCCGGTGAGCCTCATATTCGTATTGAGGAGATCGACCTGGATGATAAAGAGTCGATCGAATATCTAAAAACAGCTCAAACCACTGCCGTATTCCAGCTGGAATCTCGCGGTATGAAGGATCTGGTTCGTCGTCTACAGCCTGATAATTTAGAAGATATGATCGCATTGGTTGCTTTGTTCCGTCCAGGACCGCTGGAATCAGGCATGGTTGATGACTTTATTAACCGTAAGCACGGCCGTGCAGAAGTGGCATACCCACATCCAGATTATCAGCACGAAAGTCTAAAAGGCATTCTTGAGCCCACTTACGGGGTTATTGTTTATCAAGAACAAGTAATGCAAATTGCTCAAGTCTTAGCAGGTTATACCTTAGGTGGCGCTGATATGTTGCGTCGTGCTATGGGTAAGAAAAAACCTGAAGAGATGGAGAAGCAACGTGGCACTTTCCGTGAGGGAGCCATTTCAGTTGGGGTTGACCCCGACTTAGCGATGAAAATTTTTGACCTTGTAGAGAAGTTTGCTGGTTATGGCTTTAACAAATCTCACTCCGCTGCTTACGCGGTAGTTTCCTATCAAACACTTTGGTTGAAGTGCCATTATCCTGCACCTTTTATGGCTGCGGTATTAACCTCAGACATGCAAAATACCGATAAGGTCGTTGGCTTTGTTGAAGAGTGTCGAGAAATGAACCTCGAGCTTGTACTGCCTAATGTGAATCAATCGGAATTTGGTTTTATCGTTAATGACGATGGGGCTATTGTATACGGATTAGGCGCGGTAAAAGGTGCTGGTGAAGGTCCTGTTGAAGCGATTGTTGAAGCACGAAATGCGGGTGGAGATTTTAAAGATTTATTTGATTTCTGTGAACGTTGCGACTCTAAAAAAATCAATAAGCGGGTGTTAGAAGCATTGGTTAGATCCGGTGGTTTTGATTGCTTTGGGCAAGATCGTGCTGTGATGATGGCCAGTATTGAAGATGCAGTGAAAGCCGCTAATCAAAGTGCGGCTAATGAAGAATCAGGCGTATTTGATTTGTTTGGCGATGTTGAAGCAGAAGCCGCTGAATGTGATCAGCATGATGTTTATGAAAAATATCGACACCTTAGAGGCTGGACGCTAAAAGAGCGCTTGCAGGGTGAAAAAGATACTTTAGGCCTGTTCGTTACGGGGCACCCGTTTGATGAATACGAAGAAGAAGTACGAAAGTTAGCACCGACTAAATTATCTAATTTACGCGATGATAAAAAAGTTCAAAAGCTTGCGGGCTTGATTGTTAATCTGCGTATTATGAAAAATAAGCGTGGGGAAAATATGTGCTTCATTACCCTAGATGATAGAACCGGGCGAGTTGAAGTTTCTTTATTTTCAGAAGCGTTTGAAAAAGTGCGTGAAGTCATCGATAAAGACAAGGTGATTATCATTGAAGCAAATGTACGACATGATGATTACTCAGGTGGCTTAAAAGCGAATGCCATTAATGCGATGGAAATTAGCCAAGCACGATTGAATTATGCGCAGTCATTAAAAGTAAGAGTGAAGCGCGAGCAGTTGGATAATAAATTTATCGCGAACTTAAAAGAGATGCTTGTGCCTGTTGATGCGGCACAGGGGGAGCATGGCTGCCCTGTGATTCTTCAATACTCTAATGACAGTGCAGAAGCGGATATTCAATTGGGTAATCATTGGCGTATTCGTCCTACTGATGAGCAGTTATTAGTGCTGAAATACGCTTTTGGTGAGGATTCTGTGGCGATGGATTATTCCTAAGTGGCTATTGAACAGGCTGTAACGAGTACATTAGATAATGCGTTACAAGCATCAACTAAGAAATCGGACTCCTGTATTTGGGTTGGTTTAAGTGCAGGTGTAGATTCAACAGTCTTAATGCATGCAGCAGCCAAGTACTGCTCTTTATCGGGTCACAATTTAAGAGCCATTCATGTTCATCACGGCTTGTCAGAAAATGCTGATGCTTGGGCTAAGCAGGCTAACGGCTTGTGTGAACATTTATCACAAAAATTTTCTATTACTATTGATTGTATTGTCGAGAATGTAACATTAAATCAGCATGGAAAAAGCTAGAACAAGCAGCGCGTTCTGCTCGTTATGAGATATTTTCAAAGTACTGCCAATCTAATGATGTATTGCTGCAAGGACATCACTTAGATGATCAAATTGAAACCTTCTTTATGCGTGCTGTTCGCGGCAGCGGTTTAGCGGGGCTAGCCAGTATTCCACAGCAAAGATCGCTTTCTAGAGATAATCACTGTCAGGTTTTACGCCCGTTATTAGCGCTCGAAAAAATTCAGCTTATTCAGTATGCAAAAGAGCATCAGCTACATTGGGTAGAGGACGAATCGAACCTAGATTCTAAGATGGATCGCAACTGGTGGAGAAATGAGCTATTGCCGCAGGTTTGGCGGCGCTATCCTGAGCAAAAGAAATCTTTATTTCGAACTATTAATAATGTTCAGCATGAACACGCCTTATTACAGACGTTAATTGTAGATAAATTAATGTCTAAATCTGAGCAGCAAAGCGATGCTCTTATCCACCCTGCATTAAAAGATATTCCTAGTTTTGATCTGTCACTGATTCATGGTTTAGATCAATCAAGTGGTTTCAGCTATTTACGGGCCTGGCTGGCGCAGTATGTGGATATTCTGCCTTCTACGGTTCAAATGCAGATTATTTATGCCGAAATGATTCATGCGCGAGCAGATAGTGAGCCTAAAGTAAGTTGGGCAACGTCCTGTTTGCATCGTTATCAAGGCTACTTATATTTATTGAATGCAAAAAGCAATTCGACGATAGAAGTTAGCTCAACTATTGATAGAAAAAATAATTGGCAAGGTGAAAGTCTTAATGGTTTTGGTGGTTATTTAGAGTGCACTGAAAAAACCGATGGCTTGGCACTTAAGCCAGCAAGTTACAAAATTAGGTGTTGGAAAGCAGGTGATGTCGCTAAACCTATTGGTCGATCAACGCGTAAGTTAAAGAAATGGTGGCAAGATTACAATGTTCCTAACTGGGCTCGACAGCACTGGCCGATTATTGTGGACAAGGACACGGATGAAATAGCTGCAATACCAGGACTTTTTATTTGTCACGGTTATTCTGTAAGTAGAGATCAGCTTGGCTGGCAGGTTAACTATCGTGTTATTTCAAAAAATGATTTTTAATATTTTTAATATTTTTAATGGCTTAAAATGTTGTCATGAAATATTGCTCATTTTTTCTACTCTTCGTTGCAAAGCGTTAGTAAAGGTGGATAATTCACCTTGAGAAATAGTCTTGTTCAGCTGTATTTTTACAACTTAACGCTACCCGAACACTGTACTTCAGGAAGGAACCGACTGAATGTCCCATCGAATTCACTATCTTTCATCTTTATTGTTTTTAGTTATTTCAAATATTGCTTATGGTATCGAACCAGTTACTGATGAAGTTGCTCTAAATGAAGAGTGGTGGGATGGAATGAGTGTGTATGTGGGCGGTGGTATTGGCAAAAGCTATGTGGATTCAAAGCTTAGCCGGGGTGAATATACTATTGGTGATCCGATCGATAATGCATGGAAGTTATCTGCAGGTCTAGATTTCAATGAGCATATTTCAATAGAAGGTTTTTATGCTGTGCTGGGTAGTGAAGAGCTAAACCCCGGTGCTGAGATGGGATATCGTATGCTTGGTGCTAATGCAATTCTGCATTATTGGGCTTATGGCTCAAGGGGAGTACCCGATAGCATTGCTTTGTATACCAAGATAGGTTTAACGCATCAGACTAATAAAACAAGTGATATCCGCTATCAATCAGACAAAAACGTGCCCTTATTGGGAGGGGTTGGAGCAGAAGTTTATTTACCGGAAAATCTTAGTATCCGTTTAGAGTTAGAATCTTATGAAACAGATGCCACGTTGGTATCTTTGAATGTTTTGAAACGTTTCGGTTTTAAGACCAGAACACCTATTGTTAAGCTTGAAAAACCTGTTATTAAAAGGGTTATTTTGACGCCGGTTGTTTTTGACGTTGATTTGGATGGCGTACTTGATGATGAAGACCAATGCTTAGGTACTGCTAAAGATGCTTTGGTTGATGAGTTTGGCTGTATACTTCATTAATTTTTTGCTTCTTAATCAGATATAGTATTTTAAGTATTGAATAAATGTGCTTTGAGTACCTAGTCGCTGGTTTATGGCTGGGAAAAAGTACAAAGCTAAGGGGAATATATGGATAATAAATTGTTAACGATTGCATATTTAGAAGATGACTTAGAACAAGCAAAAATGGTTATCGCTTGGTTTGAAGAGTTTGGTTATGCATACGAACACTTTACGCATGCTCAATCCCTACTTAATCGCTTAAAAGATAAAAGTTTTGATATTGCAGTTTTAGATTGGGAATTACCGGAAATGTCGGGCCTAGAGGCGATTAAACATATCCGAAATACATACCATCAAAATTTGCCGATTTTATTTTGCTCTATGCGCGACACTGAAGAAGATGTTGTACAGGCTTTGGAGTTAGGTGCTGATGATTATATGCGTAAACCTTTATTACGTATTGAGCTGAAAGCCCGCCTACAAGCACTCTTAAGGCGTGCTAGGGGTAATCAGGTTGATAGTATTATCGAGCATGGTCCCTATCGTTTTGATCAAAATAATAAGACTGCATATATCAGTGGCAAGCCCGTTGATATGACCGATAAAGACTTTGAAGTAGCCAGTTGCTTATTTGATAATATTGGTCGTATTTTATCGCGCAGTTTTTTATTGGAAACTGTCTGGGGTATTTCTTCTGACCTTCATACACGAACGGTTGATGTTCATGTAAGTCGAGTTCGTAAAGCTTTAGGGATTACTCCTGAGAGTGGATTTAAGGTAAAAACAATTTATCAGCATGGCTATAGACTAGAAAAGGTCGAATAGCGTAACTGTCAGGAGTTTCGAGGAAAAACTATGTTGGTACTAAAGAATTTTTTTTGCGGCAGTTTAATCGCCTTTTTGTCTGTGGTGTCATCCTATATATGGGCTGAGCCTGTAATTAAGGAAGACTTTCTTTATACCGTGAAGAAGGACGATACGATTTGGGACATCTGTAGAACCTATGTATCAGATCCTTTGTGCTGGACAAAACTTGCTACTTTTAATCAATTAAAAAATCCTAAGTACCTCCCTCCGAATTCAATTATTCGCATTCCTAAAGCTTGGCTGATTGATCAGTCAGCGACAGCCCTCGTTATTGCAGTTGAAGGTGATGTTTTAGTCGTACGTGAAAATTCTATGGCCGAAGATGCTTTGGAAGTAGGTGATTTACTAAATCAAGAAGATGTAGTGAAGTCGCAGGGTGGCAGTGCAATGATTGAATTTGCAGACAACTCTCGCTTATTATTAAAAGAAAATAGTACGATTCGAATGGCCAGTTTGAAGTTTTATGAAGAAACTCAACTGGTAAATACTCGCGTGGAGTTATTAAAAGGACGTGTAAAAGCGCAGGTTGAAAAATTAAGTAATAAAGACAGTCGTTATGAAATATCAACGCCTGCTGCAGTGGCCGCTGTTCGGGGAACTGAGTTTAGGGTTGAAGCCAGTGAAGGGGTTAATGGCGGTCCTGCTGTAATGAAAACAGAATTACTGACGGGGGCGTTGATGGTAAGCTCAGATAAGGGGCAGCAACTGTTAGCACCAGGTGAGGGTGTAATTGCAATTGAGGATGCTGGCGTAGAAAAGCCTGTTCAATTGTTACCCCGTCCTTTATTGGATTTAAATGAATCCCAAGAGCTTACTTTGCCTTTATTATTGAAATGGAAGAGTGTTGAAAAGGCTGTTTCTTATAAGGTTGTTTTAATTGCATCGAATGTTCAGGTGTGGGAAAAAACAATGCAATCCACTGAGCTTCTTATCGAAGATGTTGCTGTGGGCGATTATCAATTATTAATTCGGGGGGTAGATGAGCAGGGTTTTGAGGGTAGAAATCGTCGCATAAACCTAGGAGTTCCTGAGTCTAATATAACTCCTGCATCATAAAGAATAGCCTGATATGAAAGTGGCTGAACGTAAAACCTATACTATAAAAGAGCGCCTAAAAAGCCAGTTCAAGAATAACGCCTCTCTTGATTGGCATTTAATCTTTCTAGCTTTGGCTATTTTATTTATTGTTAATCTGAACCAGTTAAATAACTGGACTCAAGCTGCTAATTACTTTCTGTATGATGAATATATTAATATTCTGCCAGTTTATCCTGATGAGCAAATTCTAATTGTGGAGATTGATGAGCAGAGTTTATCTTTGCTTGGCAATTGGCCGTGGCCACGAAGTTATCACGGACAAATGATTGATTTATTAACACAGTCAAATGCTTCTGTTATTGCTTATAACGTCGTCTTTTTTAGTGAAAATCTGAATGATCAAAATGATTTATTTTTAGCAGAGGCAATCAAGAATAGTGATCGAACTATTCTGCCATTATATTTTGATAGGATTTTCAAAGGCGATGATATTAGTGAAATTTTACCTGCTCCAATTTTTCGAAAATATGCCAGCTTGGGTCATGTTAATAGTTATCTAGATGCGGATGGCACTCTGCGTTCCGTGCGTTTAATGGATAGTCTTTCTGAAAGGCAGTGGCCTCACTTTGCATTTTCAACCTTGTTATTCAATGATCCTTATTTGGATATTGCTCAGTGGGTAGGAGAGGAAAGCTACATTCCTTTTATTAATCGAAGTGATTATAAAAGGGTATCTTTTGCTGATGTACTAACGGGCTCTGTACCTATTGAGGATATTGCAAAACATACTGTGTTTGTTGGCATGACTGCTACCTCAATGGGTGATCCTTTATTAACTCCCGTCAATGATAAAGGGCGCCAGAGCCCTGCCGTTGATATTAACGCGAATATCTATCAGGCACTTAAGCATAAATCTTTGATTCATATTTTACCTACGGCTTTAGCGGTCATTATAAACTCGGCATTTGTCTTTTTAGTGCTGTATTTTATTCCGCGACTGTCAGGTGTACAGCAATTTTTTGTTATATTTTTATGCTTAGCGGGTGTATGGCTTTTAACTTATGTCTTATTGACTATGGGGTACTGGTATAAAAGTGCGGGCTTAATTATTGCTTTGCTTACAGTTCCATTTACCTGGAATTTATTACGTTTAAGTCGCTTATTTCATTATTTTCGGCAGCAGTTAAAGTTGTTAAAATTACAGCAATCATCAGAGACATTTCATCTTCCTGAATTCATACAGCTTAATAATGATGTTGATTTGATCAATATTCTTTCTTTGATGCAAATAGACAACTATCGAATTTTAGAGGAATCTTATGTTGCTGATCCATCAATACTCGCAATTGAGAAAACACTTCAGATTCGCATCGGTCAAGAAGATAAAACACTCGTTATATGTTTTGAGAAATATACCGATGTAGAGCGACGTAAGTTGAGTTTACTGAATAAGTTATTTGATTTAGATATCTTGGTGCCTAAGGAGAGTTCTCGTCGCGTTCGTTCAGATGTATTTTCTCAGCAGCTTTCACTGATTGAAATATATCAGCAGCATATGGAAATGAATCACTCATTATTTGAAGCCAGTATTGATGGCATTGCAGCTGGGATTTTGGTTGCCGACCTTTCAGGGAAAGTGCTGTTTCAAAATGATGCTTTAAAAGAATTTTCAAGTAAGCCTATTATCGAGATGAGTGATTTTTTCTCGACAATTATATTACTAAAAGATAGCTGGTTGTCTGTGTTAAGGGAGGCTATTTTATTACAGAAATCGGTTCGAGTGGAAGCTAAAACGGAATCAAGGGATTTATCGATCAGTGTTCGCTGCTTGGATGGACAGGAAAATATTGCCCCGTTGTTGGTATTTAATATTACGGATATCAGCCTGATTAAACAGGCTCACCGTAGCCGTAATGAGATGATTGATTTTTTATCTCATGATTTGCGTTCACCTATGGCGTCACTGCAGGCACTCGTTCATCAAGTAAAACAAGCACCTGTTGAGGGCTCTGCTTCAATATTGGAGATTATTGGTAAGGTCGATCAGTATAGTCAGCGTGGATTAGACTTTGCTGAGCAATTTTTGAATTTAGCTAAAGTTGAGGCCGAAGAAGACGTTAAACTGTATGAGGTTGATCTTTATTCAGTTTCTCAAAATGCATTAGATGGGCTTTATCATCAAGCGCAAGATAAAGGCATTAAGCTGAATCTTAACTCGCCAGATGATTGTTGGGTGATGGCGAATGGTGATTTGCTTGAGCGTATTCTTTTAAACTTAGTCAGTAATGCGATCAAGTATAGTCCTAAAAATAGTAAGGTTGATATATCAATTCAGCAGTGCGAGTTGCAAAAGTCAGATAAAGCTTTAGAAGTTCGAATAACCGATGAGGGGCCGGGAATCCCTGAAGAGTTGCTCGGTAGTTTATTTAAGCCATTTCAGCGTGGTAGTGATAGTAATACACAGAAAGCTCAGGGTATTGGTTTAGGGTTACGGTTCGTTGATGTTGCTCTTAAGCGACTGGGAAGTCAGGTTGAGTTTGAATCATCAGCCAAGGGTACGTCGTTTTACTTTGTATTAAAATCTATTGACCTTTAATACGGCTTTACTGCAATTCGTACTTATTACAAATAACAAACTAAAAGCTTAACTCGTAGGACATCTAATTTGTTATTTACAGGTATCAGTGATGTTAAATCTGTTGCTGTGCTTCTACTTGTTGGTCTAGTGCTTCACAAATCCCTTCTTGAATACGAATACATAACTCAGGATCACTAATTGGATTGTCATCGCTATCAGAGATATAGAATATATCAGAGATGCATTCACCTTCTGTCATGATCTTAGCACTATGCATTAATAGGTCATGAGTCATAAAAAACTCCCCCATTCGTGCAAGCAAGCCAGGACGGTCGGAGGCGGTTACCTCGACCAATGTACGCTTCATAATTGGGTCGTTACTAAGAGTGACTTGTGTAGGAAGTTGAAAGTGTTTTAGTTGCCTAGAGGTACGTCTTTGAATAACCGTGTTGTACTCTTCGGGAGTTGTTAGTGCTTTGGTGAGTGTTTGCTTAATTTGTTCGATACGTGGCATGTCATTGCCAATAGAGTCACCATTCTCATCAAGTACAATATAAGTATCAACTGCATTCTTGTTGTTTGAAGTCATGATTCGAGCATCTTGAATGCTCAGGTTGAGCTGGTCAAGTGTCGCTGTCGTTACTGCAAATAAATCGGGGTGATCTTTCATGAATATAAAAATTTGGGTTGCGCCTTCTACATCGGTATCGCTTGTCTCACGGATAGCTATTACTGGTGCTTCACTTCCACCATGTTGCGCTATAAGTTGAGTATGCCATATGATGTTGTCAGTTCCTTCTCGTAGAAAATAATCATCACCTGGCTCTGCCCATATTTCTCGAGTACGAGTTTCTTCGATTCCTAGCTTCTCAAGTTCATATATCGCTTCGTATTGGATAGCGCTAATGAGCTGATCTTTCCCCATTTCATTGTTTAGACCACGTCGAAATGCCTGCTTTGTATTGTAATACAGTGTACGCATTTGCTCTGCACGCCATCCGGTCCATAATTTGGGGTTGGTGGTGTATATATCAGCTACTGAGATTAAGAATAAGTGATTTAGGTGGTCTAGGTCGCCAACTTCTAAAGCAAACTGGTGGATGTCTTCAGGATTGTTAATATCGATGCGCTGAGAGGCTTGTGACATTAATAAATGGTTGCGGACAAGCCATTCAGCCATATCTGCGTCGTATTGACTGAGTTTGTGTTGCTTGCAAAAATTTTTCGCTATTTCAGCACCAGCTATTTCGTGTTTACCTCGATGCATTTTACCCGCATCGTGAAGAATCGCTGTGATGTAGAGTATTTCTTTTCGTTTTATCTTTTTGAGAGCAGAGTGTGCAACTGGGAAGTGCTCTTTTTCATCTTCGTGTCTGTAGCGACGAAGCATTTGCACCATTCGCAAGCTGTGCTCATCGACCGTATAGATATGAAATAAATCATATTGCATGTGGCCAATAATGCTACCGAAATCAGGAATGTATCGGCCTAAAATTCCATAGCGCATCATGCGCTTTAGCGTGCTGGAGATTCGTAAATTATTACGAAGGAATTGCATAAATAAATCGTTATGCAATGGGTTCTCACGAAACTCTTGATCAATCAATTCTCTGTTGTCGTGTATCGCCCGAATCGTACTGGAGTGCATCCCCTCAATATTGTCACGCTTAGCAAACTCAATGAATATGCGTAAAAGTAACTCGGGTTTCTCTGCGATGCGTTTTGAATCAGAAAGATGAATATGGCCATTGCAAATGAATAGGTCATCATCAATTTTTTCAATAACATCTTTACCGCAGCCACCAAAAATATCATCTTTGATATGAAATAGAAGAATGTCTGTTAATTCTGTGAGGGCAAGTTGGTGGCGATAGAACTGCAGCATCATATGTTCAACGCCTAACATTTCTTCATCGTCTCTAAAGCCTAATATCTCGGCGATGTCTTTCTGTAGATCAAAGAGTAAGCGGTCTTCTTCTCTATTGGTTACCATGTGTAATGCGTAACGTAGCTGCCATAGAAATTGTGTACTGCGTTGGTATTGTTCTAATTCAAACTGGGTTAAAAATTTATATTGTCTTAATTCTTCAAGTTCATCGTGCCCAAAATGACGCATTGCCATCCAATTGATGGTTTGAATATCACGTAAAGTTCCGGGAGAGTTTTTTACATTGGGCTCTAAATTGTATTCGGTATCTTCGTGCTTTGCGTGGCGCTTATTTAGCTCTTCCCATTTGGCTGCAAAAAAATCAGGTCCAGACCATATGACGCGGGAGTCGGTTTTTTCTTCTAGTTGTTGTAGAAGTAGTTGATTGCCTGCAAGTGTTCGAGCTTCCATCATATTGGTGATGATGGTTAAGTCTTTAGTCGCTTCGCTAACGCATTCATCTAGTGTGCGTACGCTATGCCCTATATCGAGTTTTATATCCCATAGTAATGTAATAAAACTTTGCAATGCTTCTTTGTGTTGATCGAACGCCGCTTCGTCTTTAAGAACAATGAGTAAATCGATATCAGAGTGAGGTTGCAGCTCACCTCGCCCGTAACCACCGACAGCAATTAGTGCTATGTTGCCCGTGTCAGTGGTGTCTGATTTCAATTGAGTATTAAAGCCAGAGTATTCCCATAGACAGCTTAGAATTTGATCCATTAATCCACTGCGATGAGCAACCAGAGTGGTTGCATCGAGTGTTTGGCGAAAATATTTATGGCATTGTTGTTTGATTTCGGCCAAGAGGGGTTTGATTATCGGAAGAGGAGATATGGCGGCATTAAGTTGCTGGATCAGAGCTTGGTTATCAATAGTTGGTAATTCAACAGTTGTTTTATCTGCGGCCATACTTGTCAAAATCTACACCTTACGAGTTGCTAATATTCATTTGTATTTGGATAGAATCGATTCACTTACCAGTATTGCGTCTCTTCTTTACGTCGAGTTAATACATCAACGCCATCTTCAGTAACAAGGCAGGTGTGCTCGAATTGAGCGCTTGCTTTGCGATCTTTAGTGACCACTGTCCAGCCGTCGGGTAGTTGCTTATTAAAACGTTTGCCTAGGTTGATCATTGGTTCAATGGTGAACGTCATGCCTGGTAATAATTCCATTCCAGTCCCTGCTTTACCATAGTGGAGAACTTGGAAGCCATCTTCGTGAAATTCACTGCCAATACCATGACCACAGTATTCTCGTACAACTGAATAATGATTACTTTCAGCAAACTGTTGGATGACGGCACCAATATCTCCCAGGCGGCAGCCTGGCTTAACTAGGGCGATTGCTTTGTACATACTTTCTTGTGTGATATCGACTAAACGCTTGAGAGGGGCAGTTGGCTCACCAATAAAGAACATCTTGCTGGTATCGCCATGGTAGCCGTCTTTAATTACGGTGATATCTATATTGATAATGTCGCCTTTTTTCAGCGCTTTATCGTTTGGAATACCGTGGCAAATAACGTGGTTTACCGAGGTGCAAATTGATTTAGGAAAACCATGATAGTTTAGGGGGGCAGGGATTGCCTCTTGAACATTGACTATATAGTCATGACAAATGGTATTAAGCTCATCAGTAGTAACACCGGCTACGACGTGCTCTTCGATCATTTCTAGTACTTCCGCAGCCAATCGACCGGCAATGCGCATCTTTTCGATTTCTTCTGCTGTTTTTACAAATTTAGACATATTTTTTCGCTTGTGCATTCGCTCTTACGATGAATTAGGCGCGCATTTAGGATGTGGCCAATTGATGACCTTATTGTACGCCTATCTTTGTTTTTTATAAATGGGGTAAATTTGGCAATAAACAAGCATTTAATCGACATTTAGCTTTATTTTATTTACTGGAAATGGTATAAAGCGCGGCTAATTAGGCCTATTTTGTATTAGTGTTTTTGATCTTGTCTTAAATGCTCTGCTTGATAGCCTGATTAGTAAATAATACACACACACATCATAACGGTGTTGCGGGGTGCCGAAAGGTCGCAGTATTGGATGTGTGGAGGCCCAACCCAAACTTATATTAAGGTAGTTATACTATGGCGCAAGTAAGTATGCGTGACCTGCTTAAAGCAGGCGTTCACTTTGGACACCAAACTCGTTACTGGAACCCTAAAATGGGTAAGTACATCTTTGGTGCTCGTAATAAGATTCATATCATCAACTTGGAGCACACTGTTCCTGCATTAAACAATGCATTGAAGTTGATTGAAAACCGCACCTCTGGCAACAACAAAGTATTGTTTGTTGGTACTAAGCGTGCAGCTAGCAAAATCATTCAACAACAAGCAGAGCGCGCTGGTCAGCCATACGTAGCTCACCGCTGGTTGGGTGGTATGTTGACTAACTACAAAACTATTCGTCAATCTATTAAGCGTTTTCGCGATTTAGAAGCTCAAAAAGCTGACGGTACTTTTGAACAGTTGACTAAGAAAGAAGCTTTGATGCGTGCCCGTGAAATGGACAAGCTAGAGCGTTCTATCGGTGGTATTAAAGACATGGGCGGTTTGCCTGATGTTGTTTTCGTAATCGACGTTGACCATGAGCGCATCGCGATTCAAGAAGCAAACAAATTGGGTATCCCAGTTGTTGGTATCGTTGATACTAACTCTAACCCAGATGGCATCGACTACGTTATCCCAGGTAACGATGATGCGATCCGTGCTATCGAGATCTATGCAACTGCAGTAGCTGATGCAGTTCTTGACGGCAAGCAAGCAACTGCTGCTGATAAAGGCGAAGTTGCTGAAGAGAAAGCTGAGCCAGCGGCTGAGTAATTTCTAAGCTTCATCAAAAAAAAGGGGCTTGCCCCTTTTTTTTTGATCAATATTTTAAAGCTTTGTTNTAAAACGAGGCTTGTACATTATTAAATACTGAACATTGAGGATTCTTCCCATGGCGAAGATTGCAGCATCATTGGTAAAAGAATTACGCGAGCGCACTGGCTTGGGTATGATGGAATGTAAAAAGGCTTTAGCCGCAAACGAAGGTGATATCGATAAAGCAATCGAAGACCTACGTAAAAACTCTGGCCTTAAAGCCGCTAAAAAAGCAGATCGTACTGCCGCTGAAGGTAAAGTATTCGTAGCAACTAACGGTAACGCTATCTTTGCTGTTGAAGTTAACTCTGAAACAGATTTCGCCGCTGGCGATGCTAACTTCTTGGGCTTTGCTGACCANGTAGTTGCTAAAGTTGCTGATACTAAAGAAACTGATATTGCTGCTTTAATGGAAGGCGAACTTGAATCAGCTCGTGAAGCTCTAGTTCAGAAAATCGGCGAAAAAATTGAAGTTCGTCGCATCTTCACTTTAGAATCTGACGTAGTGGGTAGCTATGTTCATTCTAATGGCAAGCTTGCTGCATTGGTTGCTCTTAAAGGCGGCAATGAAGAAGTTGCTAAAGATATTGCTATGCACATCACTGCACTTAACCCAGTAGTGGTTAGCCCAGAAGATATGCCAGCTGATCTTGTTGCTAAAGAAGAAGACATCATTAAAGCTCAGCCAGANATGGCGGGNAAGCCAGACGCNATCGTTGAAAAAATGATGGGTGGTCGTATTAAGAAGTTCCTGAAAGAGTCTAGCTTAACTGAGCAGCCTTTCGTTAAGAACCCTGATGTGACTGTAGGTCAGCTTGCTAAAGAAGCCGGCGCTGAGATCGTATCTTTCCAACGCGTTGCTGTTGGTGAAGGCGTTGAAGTTGAAGAAGTTGATTTCGCTGCTGAAGTTGCCGCTCAACTTAAAGGTTAATTCTAATTGAATTGACTGGGAATTCTTTCCTTTAATGTGAGAGAATTCTATAGATGCCGGGGTAACCCGGCATTTTTTTGAAAGCCTGAAATGGTTTTTGTCTACCCCAAACAAAATATTGATGATACCTACTGGAGTTGGCTATGGCTGAACAAAACACCCCGAGATATAAGCGAATTCTTCTTAAATTAAGCGGTGAAGCGCTAATGGGTGAGATGGATTTTGGCATCGACCCAAGAGTTTTAGACCGTATTGCGTTAGAAATTGGTCAGCTTGTGGGCATTGGTGTACAAGTCGGTATTGTGATTGGTGGTGGTAACTTGTTTCGTGGTAAAGCATTGAGCGAAGCTGGTTTAGACCGTGTGGCAGGTGATCACATGGGGATGTTGGCTACGGTAATGAATGCTTTAGCAGTGCGTGACGCCTTAGAGCGCTCAAACATTACAACGCGCGTTATGTCTGCAATTCCAATGAGTGGTGTTGTTGANCATTACGATCGCCGTAAAGCGATGCGCGGTTTAAGTAATGGCCAGGTTGTTATTTTTTCAGCGGGTACTGGTAACCCTTTCTTTACAACTGATTCTGCTGCGTGTTTACGTGGTATTGAGATTAATGCTGAAGTCGTTCTTAAAGGAACGAATGTTGACGGTGTATATACTGCAGATCCTAAGAAGGACCCTGAAGCCGTAAAATACGATACATTAACTTATACCGAAGTGTTGGAAAAACAGTTGGGTGTAATGGATTTGACTGCTATTTGTTTAGCTCAAGATCACAACATGCCTTTGCGTGTTTATGATATGCATGAAGCTGGCAATCTAGCAAAAATTATTATGGGTAGCGATTTAGGCACCCTAATTGTCAACGAGGAAAGCTAATAATGATTGATGATATTAAAACCGATGCGAAAGAGCGCATGGTGAAAAGCATTGGCGCTATGGTTGATGCGTTTAAAAAAATTCGTACAGGCCGTGCACACCCGTCTATTTTAGAAGGTGTGATGGTTGATTATTACGGCTCTCCAACGCCATTGGCACAGCTTGCCAATATTAATGTTGAAGATGGTCGTTGCTTGGCTATTGTTCCTTGGGAAAAACCTTTGGTGCCAGCGATTGAAAAAGCGATCATGAAGTCTGATTTAGGACTTAATCCATCGACGACGGGCGATAAAATTCGCGTGCCGATGCCTGCTCTAACTGAAGAAACGCGTAAACAGTATATTAAGCAAGCTCGAGCTGAAGCTGAAAAAGGCCGTGTATCGATTCGTAATATACGTCGTGATGCTAATGGCATGATTAAGGATCTTCTGAAAGATAAAGAAATTTCTGAAGATGATGAGCGCCGTGGGCAAGATCAGATTCAAAAAATCACAGATCTGTACGTCGCAGAAGTTGAAACGGTATTAGCCGGCAAAGAAAAAGATTTGATGCAGGTTTAACCTGCATTGAAGCTTTAGGACAAAACAATGTCGACAAGTATTTCTGATAAAGACGCTGTGGTTGGTGGGGTTCCTCGCCACGTAGCGGTCATCATGGATGGGAACAACCGCTGGGCGAAAAAACGTTTTTTGCCGGGTGTAGCGGGACATAAAGCAGGTGTTGATGCGGTAAGAGCCGTTGTTGAAACTTCTGCAGAACAAGGTATTGAAGTACTTACGTTATTCGCCTTTAGCAGTGAAAACTGGCGTCGCCCTGAGGTTGAAGTAAACGCTCTAATGAAGCTTTTTATTGCTGCCCTTGAGCGAGAGGTAAAAAAGCTTCATANAAATAATATTCGTCTTGTTGTCATGGGTGATAANACGGCGTTTCAGCAAAAGATTCAAGATCTAATTGCTGAAGCGGAAGAATTAACCGCTGATAATGATCGTATGACGCTCGTTATTGCTGCGAATTACGGTGGTCAGTGGGATATTGCTAATGCGGCAAAGCGCATTGCGCTTGAGGTTGAGGCTGGTAATCTGAAAGCAGAAGATATTAATGANCAACTGTTTCATAAATATACTTGGCTTAATGAATTCCCTGCGCCTGACCTAATGATTCGTACTGGTGGCGAAGAACGCATTAGTAATTTTATGCTTTGGCAAACAGCATATTCTGAATTTTATTTTTCAGATGCACTTTGGCCTGATTTCAAACAACAAGAATATAAAAAAGCATTGGCNGCCTTCGCTAACCGAGTTAGGCGTTTTGGTCGGACTGATGATCAGTTAACAGCAGAAGGGTAGTGAGTTTGTTTAAGCAGCGTGTGATCACAGCATTAATTCTAGCGCCATTGATGATTGGCGGCATTTTCTTTTTACCGATAGAGCAGTTTGCTTATTTTATTGGTTTTATTGTCACTGTTGCAGCTTGGGAATGGGCTAATTTATCAGGTTATAGTTCACCTGTTGTACGAATTGGTTATGCCGCTCTTGTTGCATCCGCTACGTTTGCAACAGCTTATTTTATGGGGCAATGCACTGACTTAGCATTTGTTATTTTGACAGCTGGTGCAGTTTGGTGGTTTGTTGCATGTCTATTGGTTATACAGTATCCAGGTAAGGTCGCTTTTTGGCAGGCTAAACCTGTACGAGCAGCGTTGGGTTTCTTAGTATTAATTCCAATGTGGGTTGGCTTTATGACACTTAAAGGTCAGGAGCATAGCTCATTGATTATTGTCTATGTCATGTTGCTTATTTGGGGTGCTGATACAGGTGCCTATTTCGCAGGTAAAGCTTGGGGCAAATCAAAACTTGCACCAAAGGTAAGCCCTGGTAAATCATGGGCTGGCTTCTGGGGTGGTTTAGCGACCACTGGTCTGATTGCAATTATTTTCTCATTGATGGTAAATCAATGGTTGCGTCCTATGACGATGAATGATTTCTGGCTATTNGCGAGTATCACCTTTGTTACAGCTATTATTTCTGTGATGGGAGATTTAGTTGAAAGTATGATGAAACGCCATCGTGGTATTAAAGATAGTTCCCAGTTATTGCCTGGTCATGGTGGCGTTTTAGATCGCATTGATAGTATGGCAGCAGCGGTGCCTGTTTTTGNTTTCTTAATGGTGTTTTTAGGTTGGCAGTTGGCAGCATAAGTTGCCTATTGCAAATCATTTTAGTGATGAAAGTGAGCGAATAAATATGAGTCAGTGGATTACCGTACTTGGGGCAACAGGCTCTATCGGTAGTAGTACCCTAGATGTTATTCGCCGTCACCCAACTCGTTATCGTGTTTACGCGTTAACGGGTTTTTCTCGTATTAAAGAACTCGTTGCTGCTGCGACTGAGTTTTCCGCTAAATATATTGTTGTTCCTAATCAACAAGCAGCGACAGAAGCTAAGGCGCTGTTCGATTCCCAATCTATAACTTATACCGATTGCGCAATACTTGTNGGTAAAGAAGCATTAGCGCAAGTCGCCTCAGCTGATGATGTCGATATGGTAATGGCTTCTATTGTGGGGGCTGCAGGCCTAGTACCTACGTTAGCCGCTGCTAAATCAGGTAAGCGAGTGCTGTTGGCGAATAAAGAAGCGCTGGTAATGGCTGGACCATTATTTATGCAGGCTATTCGAGATAATGGTGCTGAGTTGTTNCCAATTGATAGTGAGCATAATGCGATTTTTCAAAGTATGCCGGCGAAGTACAGTGGCGAGTTTTCACAGCACGGCATTGAAAAAATTCTTTTGACCGCTTCTGGTGGTCCTTTCCGCAATAAAACCAAGACTGAGCTGGCAGAAGTTACACCTGCGCAGGCTGTAGCTCATCCNAATTGGTCTATGGGCGCAAAAATNTCNGTAGACTCTGCAACNCTNATGAATAANGGGNTGGANTTAATNGAAGCTTGCTTCTTATTTAATTGNCGNGCTGATCAGATTCAGGTTGTCGTNCATCCTCAGAGTGTTATTCATTCGATGGTTCAGTATAACGATGGTTCTGTTATTGCTGAATTAGGCCAGCCAGATATGCGTACGCCTATTGCCTATGGCATGGCATGGCCTGAGCGAATTGATGCAGGGGTTAAGCATCTTGACCTATTTGATATTGCCCGTTTAGATTTCACCGAGCCCGACTATGAGACTTTCCCGTGTCTAAATCTTGCGA
Organism: Oleispira sp.; assembly: GCA_002708475.1. GTDB lineage: Bacteria > Pseudomonadota > Gammaproteobacteria > Pseudomonadales > Oceanobacteraceae > Oleispira. The sequence continues at coordinate 41,984 of PAOL01000014.1, forward strand.
AGGACGCGTTTGANCGTGGAGGTATTTGTCCTGCAGTATTAAATGCGGCAAATGAAATTGCGGTTGCAGCTTTTTTAGCGGAACAAATTAGCTTTTTAGCTATCTCAGAATTAATTGAAACAGTTATGGGTCTTTGCCCTGAAAAAATTGTGCAATGCCTAGATGATGTTCTGGCTGCCGATCAATGGGCAAGAGAGCAAGCAAATAGCGTATTGGCTGAGTTTAAAAATAATAATCAACCAGTAGGTCAGGTATGAGCACATTATTATCCTTTATTTTAGCCATTAGCATTTTAGTGGTAATTCACGAGTTTGGTCACTTTTGGGTAGCGCGTCGCTGTGGTGTCAAGGTTTTACGTTTTTCAGTTGGGTTTGGTAAACCACTTTGGTCGTACACGGATAAGCTAGGAACTGAATACTCTATAGCACCTATTCCATTAGGTGGTTATGTAAAAATGCTGGATGAACGCGAAGGTCCAGTCAAACCAGAAGAATTACACCAAGCATTTAATCAGAAAAATGTTTGGCAACGCATTGCGATCGCAAGTGCAGGGCCTATAGCTAACTTTATTTTTGCGGTTGTAGCGTATTGTGCCTTGTTTATGATGGGCATTTCGGGTGTAGTGCCTGTTATAGGTGAGGTTCTTGATGATAGCCCTGCTTATGAGCAAGGTTTGCAATCAGGTGACCGNATTCATCGAATTTCAGGTAAAGAAGTTAATAGTTTTCAAGANGTATCCTGGGAGCTGATTTCTTATATTGGTGAAACGGTNGATATAGAATTAACGGTNGTTGATTCAAATAACCAGTCTCGTGATGTTACTATTCCTGTTNAGCAATGGTTGACTCAGCAAGAAGCACCTGACCCAATGAAAGCTTTGGGAATTGAGCCTAGACGTTTAGTATTAGAGCCGATTGTGGGTGAAGTTGTTGCCGGTGGCGCAGCAGCTCAAGCGGGCTTGATGAAAGGTGATATTATTTTGTCAGCTAATGCTGAGTCAGTAACTAACTGGAATCAGTGGGTTGAACTTGTAAGAGCTACGCCATTGAAACCGATGATTTTATTTATTGAACGCAATGGAGAGTCACTTGAATTCGAAGTGATTCCGGCTGAAAAAGAAATAGAAGACAGTACAACCATTGGTTTTGTTGGTGTTGGTTTACATCCAGATGCTATTCCTGAAATGCCAAAAGAATGGATGACGGAAGTTAGTCTCGGGCCTATTGATGCGTTGGTTCAAGGTGTTGCTAAGACTCAACAGCTTATCGTTTTTACTCTAGATTCATTGTGGAAAATGATTTTAGGCGATGTTTCTGTCAAAAACTTGAGTGGACCGATTACGATTGCTAAAGTAGCGGACTCTTCGGTGAGTAACGGCATTCAAGCATTTATTAGTTTTTTAGCTCTATTAAGCGTGTCACTAGGGGTTTTGAATTTATTACCGATACCGGTTTTAGATGGTGGTCATATACTTTTTTATGCCATCGAAGCAGTTCGAGGAAAAGCATTATCTGAAAGCACTCAGATTTTTGCAATTAAGATAGGTATGACGCTGCTATTGGGTCTTATGGTTATCGCTTTTTATAATGACATCAGCCGCTTATAGTTTTGCGCTTTGCGCATCTTTTAGGTAATCGGCCTTATTTTGGAATTGAATCGCATATGCGAGCTTTTTATTTATTATTTTTCTTAGCATTCTTTAGCAGCGTTAGTGCTGCTGAAACATTTACCGTTAGTGACATTCGTGTGGAAGGTTTACAGCGGGTATCTGCGGGTAGTGTCTTTGAAGCCTTTTCAATTAACGTAGGAGATGAAGTTGATAGTCAGCGATTGACCTCGGCCTCGAAACGACTATTTAAAACGGCATTATTTAATGATATTACGTTAAAGCGTGATGGTTCAGTTTTGATTGTTAACGTCGTTGAGCTGCCTACTATTACGCAATTAGAAATTAAAGGTAACCAAGCAATTGCCAGTGAAGCTTTAAAAGATGGATTAAAGCAGTCTGGACTCGCTGAAGGCTTAGTATTTAAACGCTCTACCTTAGAAAGAATATCTTTAGAGCTGGAACGTCAGTATGTTGCTCAGGGACGTTATGACGCCAGTATCGAGACAGAAGTTACAGCGCTACCTCGAAATCGTGTAGGTTTAGTGATTAATGTTGATGAAGGTACGGTTGCTTCTATTCANCATGTAAACATTATTGGTAATAGTGCTTTCTCTGACGATGAGCTCTTATCAACCTTCCAGCTTCAAACCAGTAATTTTTGGTCTTGGTATGCTAGTGATGATAAGTATGCCCGTGAAAAATTATCTGGCGATTTAGAAACCCTCCGTTCTTATTACCTTAACCGCGGTTATATTCGTTTTAATATTGAGTCAACTCAAGTATCTGTATCCCCTAATAAGAAAGGTGTGTATATCACCATCAATGTTACTGAAGGTGATGTCTATACCATTAGAGATATTAAACTTGCGGGTAATCTTGTTATTTCTGAAGAAGATCTTGAACGTTTTTATATGCTACGAAAGAATGAAGACTTCTCCCGTCAAAAGGTAACCTTTACCAGTGACCTTATGATTAAGCGTTTAGGAAATGATGGCTATACCTTCGCAAAGGTAGATGGTATCCCTAAAATTGATGACGAAACTAAGGAAGTCGATGTTACTTTTTTCGTTGAACCAGGCAAAAGAACTTATGTACGTCGCATTAACTTTGCAGGAAATGAAACAACTTTAGATGAAGTGCTACGTCGTGAGATGGTGCAAATGGAAGGCGGTTGGGCTTCTACTGAAAAAATTGAAACAGGTAANAAACGCTTGAATCAGCTGGGCTATTTTAAAGGAGTTAATGTTGAAACACCTGCTGTCGGTGGAACTGATGATTTAATTGATGTGAATTACAGTGTTGAAGAACAGCTTAGTGGCAGTTTGAACTTTAATGTAGGTTACGCTGGGGATAGTGGCTTTATTATAGGTACTAGTATTAGTCAAAATAACTTTTTAGGTACCGGTAACCGTATGTCATTATCTTTGCAGAAAAATGATACGGTCCAATCTTATAACTTCTCGTTTACAGACCCGTATTATACCGTTGATGGTGTTAGCCGCGGTTTCAATTTGTACCAAAGAAAAACTGATTTCTCTGGTCAATCGTTTACTAGTGATTACCAAACCAATAGTTTAGGCGGCAACGTTTCTTTTGGCTATCCAATTAGTAATCGTGAACGTTTATCTTTTACCCTTGGTATTTCTGATACTGATATCTTTGAAGGAACTTTAGTGCCTGCTGAAATATCGAACTTTATTGACGAAAATGGTGACCATTACAGAGAATACTCATTAGGTGCTAGTTGGAAATGGACCAATCTTAACCGTGGGTTATTTCCAACAGCGGGTGCTCAACAAAGCTTATCATTTGATCTNGCCATTCCAGGAAGTGATTTAACCTACTTTAAAATAGGCTACAAAGCTGATTATTATTTAGAATTGAAACAAGCTTGGTCGCTTAGATTTAGAACCGAGCTCGGTTATGGGGATGGTTATGGGGATTTAAGCCTACTTCCTTTTTATAAAAACTTCCGTGCAGGTGGTGTAGGTTCTGTTCGTGGTTACAGTTCAAGCTCTCTGGGGCCTAGAGGCTTACCAGTATATAACCTAGTTGATGTTGTTCAGACTGATAGCAATGACGATCCAATCTTTGAAACTGATAATCTAGGTCGCCCAGTTGTGGATAGCGGTGCACCTTCAACTATTTATTATTATGATGCAGATGGTGATATTGTTAGTGCTGTAAATGATTCTGGTTATGCGCCTTTGTATGAAACAGTTGGTGGCTCAGTTGTAGTTGCACCTGGTTATGTGGAATCAGCGCAAGCGATGGGCGGTAATATCTTAATGGAAGGTAGTACAGAATTAATATTTCCATTACCTTTTATAGAAGATCAAAGCTCAGTACGTAGTGTTGTGTTTCTTGATGCGGGTAATGTATTTTCGAATCAATGTTATCAACCGCAAGATAGTGAGCTTGATAATTTCGATCACCCTTTTTGTGATGAGGGGATCGATTTAGCAGAAATTCGTATGAGTACGGGTGTTGGAGTAACTTGGGTAACGGCGATTGGTCCGTTAACCTTTACGTATTCTATCCCTCTTAATGATGAAGAAGATGACGATACTGAAGGGTTTGAATTCTCTCTCGGGCAAGTTTTTTAAATTTTAAAATAAATAGTAATAACAATTAGGAAGATAATATTATGCGTTTTTTAAATGTGGTTTTATTAACAATGGTTGCTTCATTTGCACAAGCTGAAATGAATATTGCGGTTGTTGATATGCAAAGAGCAGTATTGGCATCGGATGAAGCTAAGGTTGCTGTAGATAAATTTCGTGCAGAGAAGAAAAGTGAAATTGATACCATCACTTCGCTAGAGTTAGAGTTAAAAGCTATTCAAGATAAAATNGCTCAAGATGGCGAGATTATGAGTGAAGATGAGCGTCGTAAATTAAAAAATAGCTTTGAAGAGAAGGCGACGACTTATAAGTTTCACCGCCAAAATATGCAAAAAGCTGAACAGCAACAACTACAAGCTTTAGCGCAGGCAATGGAACCTAAAATGCAAGCGGCACTAAAAGCTATTATTGATGAAAAGAAGTTTGATCTAGTCGTACGACCTGACATGGTTATTTATAATTCCCCAGGCACAGATATTACAAAACTACTTCTTGAACGCTTAAACGCTGCAAAATAAAGGCAAAATAATAGTATGACGAATATTGCGATTTCTTTGACTGATATAGCTGAAAAAATTGGGGCAGAGTTAGTCGTAAGTGATAGTCAGCTTGTTGCTTCGCATATGATTTCAGGTATTGGCTCACTGGAAAGTGCGACTTCTACGCAAGTTTCTTTTTTAGCAAATCCAACTTATCGAAAGCAGCTTGCTAATACGCAAGCTGCTGCAGTGATTATCCATCCTGATATGAAGGATGAATGTTCTGTGCCTGCATTGGTTATGAGTAACCCTTATATGGGGTTTGCCAAGCTTTCTCAATTATTTAATAACCTTCCTGATCAAGCTATAGGTATTCATCCTTCTGCCGTAATTGCAGAGACTGCTGAACTAGCAGAAGGTGTTTCAATTGCTGCTAATGTGGTGATTGGTGAGCATGTTCAGGTAGGTGCCGATACTCGTATAGGCCCTGGTTGCGTTATTAATGCACATTCAATNATCGGTAATAATTCATTATTACATGCTAATGTTGTGATGTATCACGATGTTGTTATTGGTGATGATTGTATTTTGCATTCTGGTTGCGTTATTGGAGCGGATGGCTTTGGCTTTGCTCCTGCTGCCGGTAGCTGGGAAAAAATAGCGCAGTTAGGTGGCGTTCGCATCGGTAATAATGTTGAAATTGGTGCAAATACCACTATCGATCGCGGGGCGTTAGAAGATACTCAAATCGGTAATAATGTAAAATTGGATGATCAAATTATGATTGCTCATAACGTTGTTATCGGTGATGGTTGTGCGATTGCCGGAACTACGGGTATTGCAGGTAGTACGACTCTGGGTAAAAATTGTACTATTGCCGGCGGTGTAGGCATTGTTGGTCATATTGATATTGCTGACGGTGTTCATATTACGGGCATGACCCTTGTTTCTAAATCGATAAAAGAAGCGGGTGTGTATTCATCAGGTACGGCGATTATGCCTGCTTCGGAGTGGCGAAAGAGTGCTGCTCGATTCCGTCAGCTAGATGATATGGCTAGACGATTAAAAAAATTAGAACAAAACCCATAGGTGATCCTAATGCCAGCTTTGGATATCCAAGGTATTAAAGAGCTACTCCCACATCGTTATCCCTTTTTGTTGGTTGATCGTGTGGACTCTATTGATATTGAAGGGCCTAGTGCGGGAAGCATTCAGGCAATCAAAAATGTCACTATCAATGAAGAATTTTTTAATGGCCATTTCCCGCATCATCCTATTATGCCGGNCGTTTTGATTGTTGAGTCGATGGCTCAAGTAGCCGGACTTCTAGGATTGCATATGCTAGGAGACAAACGTACAGCTAAGACCAGTTATTATTTTGCTGGGGCTGATCATGTACGTTTCAAGAAGCCAGTAGTGCCTGGAGACCAGCTTAATTTAGAAGCTGAATATGTTAATAATAAACGTGGGATTTGGAAGTTTTCTTGTCGAGCCCGCGTAGATGGTGATGTTGTGTGTTGTGCCGAGATCACTTGTGCTGAGAAGGATATATAAAAATGATTGACCCTAGAGCCGTAATCGATCCTAGTGCAGTTATTGCAGAGGGTGTAGAGATTGGTCCTTGGTCCATGGTTGGACCAGGTGTAGAAATCGGTGAAGGAACAGTGATTGGGCCGCATGTTATTGTTAAAGGCCCAACAAAAATTGGTAAGAATAATAAAATTTTTCAATTTTCTTCGATTGGCGAAGAGTGCCAAGATAAAAAGTATGCTGACGAACCAACTCAGCTGATTATTGGTGATAATAATATTATCCGTGAATCTTGTACGTTTCATCGCGGTACAACGCAAGATCAGNGTATAACTAAAGTCGGCAGTAATAACCTATTTATGGTTAACACTCATATTGCACACGATGTCATGGTGGGTGATAACTGTATCATGGCTAATGATACAAACGTTGCAGGCCATGTTCATATTGGTGACTATGTTATTTTAGGCGGGGCAACTCAAGTACATCAATTCTGTAAAATTGGTAGTCATTCAATGACAGGTGCTGGCTCAGTTGTTTTAAAAGATATTCCAGCATATGTAATCTGCAATGGTTATCCGGTAGAGCCTCACGGTATTAATATCGAAGGCCTAAAGCGTCGAGGTTTCGAAAAATCGTCGATTCAATTATTACGCAAAGCTTATAAAGCGCTTTATCGTCAGACTTTGACATTAGAAGAAGCCCTAGTTGAAATTAGAGCTCTTGCGCAAGAAGATGACGCGGTACAAATTTTATTAAACTCTATTGAGCAAGCGACGCGCGGTATTATTCGATAATGCGTATTGCGATAGTTGTCGGTGAAACTTCAGGGGATATGCTTGGCATTGGCTTGATGAAAGCCTTAAAAAAGCAATACCCTGATGCGACTTTTGAAGGTATTGGTGGCCCATTAATGGAAGAAGAAGGCTTTACGTCTTTTGTTCCTATGGAGCGCCTTGCAGTAATGGGCTTAGTAGAAATATTAGGCCGATTGTTCGAACTATTAAAAGTACGAAAGAAGCTGGTTCAACATTGGCAGAAAAAACCCCCTGATGTTTTCATTGGTATCGACGCGCCAGAATTTAATACCCAGCTTGAATATAAACTGAAGCAGTCGGGTATTAAAACGGTTCATTATGTCAGTCCGTCTGTTTGGGCTTGGCGTTCTAAACGTATCCACAAAATCAAAAAATCAGTTGATTTGATGCTGACCTTATTTCCTTTTGAGGCCAAGTTTTATCAACAGCATGATGTGCCTGTGGCTTTTGTTGGCCATAATTTGGCTGATAGCATTTCTTTCGAAAATAATGCTGAGGAAGCTCGACAAACTTTTCATGTAGAAAAAAATGAAAAAGTTGTCTGTTTAATGCCAGGAAGTCGAGGCAGTGAAGTTGAGAAACTTTGCCCTGTATTTATACAGGCCGCTGAATTAATTTATTCACAAAACCCCAATGTTCGTTTTATTTTACCTGCCGCTAATCACACGCGTAAAAAGCAAATAGAACAGTGCTTTGATGAGATGAAACCTGCGGTTAAAATCGATATTGTCGATGGTCATTCAAAAACCTGCATGCAAGCAGCTGATGTANTTTTGTTGGCCTCTGGGACTGCAACTCTTGAAGGGATGTTACTTAAAAAGCCTATGGTGGTTAGCTATATCGTTTCACCTATAACCGCCATGATTATGCGTCGGCTTATGAAGCAAGATTTTATTTCTTTGCCTAATTTGTTAGCTGGGCGTGAAGTTGTTCCTGAAATTATCCAAGAGCAAGCGACGGCAGAAAACTTAGCCAAAGCCGTTAATGAAAGGCTTGAAAATGAAGATTTAATTCATCAACTACAAGAAACCTTCTTATTTATTCATAAGCAGCTTAAACGTGGTGCCAATGAACAGGCTGCTCTAGCTGTTGTGAATTTATTAGAATCTAGTACTTGTTCGGATGATGCGTAATGTCGGACTCTAATAAACTAACTTCTAATTTATCTGCTTCTGATTTAGATGATTCTAATTTATTGTGTCCTAGTTTGTTGGAGCAGTTTAATGTTTTAACGGAAGTAGAAGCCCAATTAATTGAACAGCGCATTGTCTATTGCGGTGTTGATGAAGCAGGTGCGGGCCCTTTGTGTGGTGACGTTGTTGCCGCTGCGGTTATTTTGGATCCTAATAATCCAATCGCTGCGCTCAATGATTCGAAAAAGTTAAGTGAGAAAAAGCGCGAAGCGTTATTTCCTGAAATTAAAGAGAAAGCTTTAAGTTACTGTATTGCTCGAGCAAGTGTTGAAGAGATTGATACCATCAATATTTTGCACGCTCGTATGCTCGCAATGACACGTGCTGTTCGAGGGCTCAAACTGCATGGTTTAAAGCAGCTGCCTGAATATGCATTGATTGATGGTAATCGTTTACCGGAACTAGATATGCCNGGTACAGCGATTGTTAAGGGCGATGCATTGGTTGCTGCTATTAGTGCNGCTTCTATTCTGGCCAAAGTTCAGCGCGATCATGAAATGGTTGCATTGGATGAGCAGTATCCAGGTTATGGCCTAGCCAAACATAAAGGCTATCCTACAAAGGCGCACATTGAGGCGTTAGAGAAATTAGGCCCTTGCGAGATATATCGTAAAACGTACGGCCCTGTAAAAAGATTGTTAGCAAATACCTAGTTTTTCATTTTTATTCCTAGTTTCAAAAATTCAACGTTAATCTCAATAGCTCTGCTTTAAACATAAAGGTGAATCCTGTGCAGTACGATGTAATTATAATTGGCGCTGGTGCAGCGGGCCTTATGTGTGCAGCAGCTGCGGGTCAGCGTGGTCGATCTGTTTTAGTTCTCGATCATGCCAATAAGGCCGGTAAAAAAATTCTAATGTCTGGTGGCGGTCGTTGTAATTTTACTAATTATTATGTCGAGCCCGATCGCTATCTTTGCCATAACCCTCATTTTTGTAAGAGCGCTTTAAGTCGTTATACGCAATGGGATTTTATCAGTCTTGTGGATAAGCATAATATTCCGTATCACGAGAAGCAGCTTGGTGAATTATTTTGTGATAATAAATCCAGTGATATTCTTGAAATGCTACTTACTGAGTGTGATCAAGCCGGTGTTGATATCCAATTAAAAACGTCTGTAGATTCTATTGAACTTTTAGACGTTAATCTGGAAGAAAGTGCTAGCCGCTATAAGTTAATAACAAGTAGAGACGATCATAGAACTGCCTATGTCTGTGAGTCTTTAGTCATCGCTACAGGTGGCTTATCAATTCCTACGTTAGGTGCAACTGGCTTTGGTTATCAAGTGGCTGAGCAGTTTAAATTAAAAACCTATGCAACACGCGCTGGACTTGTTCCATTCACTATCACAAATCAGTTGAAAGATGTGTGTGTTGCGCTTTCAGGCAGTTCTTGTGAAGTAACGATGGAATGTGGAGATCAAAGCTTCCGCGGTAATATGCTATTTACCCACAGAGGCTTGAGCGGTCCAGCCGTATTGCAAATATCGTCTTATTGGCAAGCAGGGAAGATCCTCACTATTAATCTTCTGCCTGATGTTGATCTTGCACAGGTATTACGTGAAACCCAGCATGAGCGCCCGAAGCTTTCTGTGAAAAAGTTTATCGCTCAATGGTTGACGCAAAAGATGTCTGAGCAACTGGTCGAATTCTTTTTTTCAAATATGCCGCAAACGCTAGCGGAGTTGAATGCCGAGCAAATGGATCTTATTGCGAGTCAATTCAATGCTTGGCAGCTGGTGCCTTCTGGGACTGAAGGCTACCGCACCGCAGAAGTTACCCTAGGTGGTATTGATACTGACGAAGTCAGCTCCAAAACCATGATGGCAAAGAATCATCAAGGCCTATATTTTATCGGTGAAGTGCTTGATGTTACGGGGCATCTGGGTGGATTTAATTTTCAATGGGCCTGGGCCAGTGGTTGGGCAGCAGCCCAGTACGTATAAGTTTGATGTCTATGCGCTTTCTGAAAGATAAGCGCGATGCTAGAATGTGCGCCTTAAAATGCACATTCTAGGTATTATCCCACATGAAATTTGTTGCTAACGTCGACTTTAGCGGTGGTAAATTACGCCCGCTAGACAAATCCGATGTCGATACCATTATCAAACTGTATCAAAAACAAACCTTAGCTGGCCAAAGTGAAGCGGCGAGCAAAGAACATGCAGAGCGCTTAATTGAGCTTTCGGTACAAATGGCTGCGACTCAGCGTGGGCTGATGTGGGCAATCGAGGTTGATGGTCAGATGGCGGGCATGCTAAGCCTGTATGATTGGCAGCCAACGTCTTTGAAGACGTTAATGCGTTTAGATGCTTTACCGAATTTAGATCAACAGAAGCAGGTTGATGCTTTACGCTCCGGCGTAGATTATTTGGCGCATAAGTATCATCTTAGAAACTTCTCATTTCAGTGCTTGCCAGAAGGTGAAGAAGCAATCATCGATGTGATTAAGCTTGCAGGATTTGAACAATCTGCACGTTTACGAGATTTTCGTCGTACTAGCCAAACAGAGTTTTCTGACATCCTAGTATTTAATATGATTCTGACTGAGTCTGTAGAGGGTGAGCAATAATGAATTGGAATTTAAATACCGAACAATATTATGTTCGTTTTGCTCATGAAGAAGATATTGAAAATATTTATTCTTTGTTAGGTACTAAAGGCGTTGTTAAGCATCATCCTAAAAGCCCTATGGTTGTTGAAGCTCAGGCAATGGATGAAGCTCGTCGCATGGTTATGCAGTTTGAGGCGAAGGAAGCTGCTTTTTGGCTAGTTGAAGAGAAAGCAACAGGTAAGGTGATTGCTCGCATCCGTCTGCAGAAGTTTAATTGGGTTAGTGCGAGTGCTCAACTGGTGTTAGATGCCTTTCCTGATAGTAAAACTCCGGCTCAAATTGCAGAAATCGTATATGCGGTACTGACCTTGGGTTATGAAGATCTGTCGCTTCATAGAATTGAATGGTTACTACAATCTACCGATACTCGAACCGTTGAACTTGCAAATACCTTTGGCTTTCAGCATGAAGGGCAATTAAATAGCGTTGTTGAATTTGACGGGAAATGGATAGATTATCAAGTTTATAGCATGCTAAATAATGATGATAACTGGCAATCTGCTATTAAAAATCAAGGTTTTCCCAAAGCTTAAACTGCCCTATCTTTAGCAGTTACATAGAACTACTTAAAAAGTCCTTTGTTTTTTTCAGATTCCACTAAACTTAGAATTATAAATATTGAATTATAAATACTGTTTAGTTTGATCTGGAGAACAATGGGCTCGATGTCGCAAAATTCACCCTCGTTAAAGCAAACTCCTAATATCCAGCAATTTGAATGCCCTCAATGTGGTCTATACAGCCCACTGGCTGATGAATTACTGGCGTTGCGCGAGCAAGTTATTACAGACCCTTTAACTGGCTTATTTAATGTTCGTCACTTTCGTGCTGCTTTAGATACGGAATTAGAGCGGACCTTGCGCTCTGGTGTACCGACAGCTCTGATGATGATAGACCTAGATCACTTTAAACGGGTAAATGATCAGTGGGGCCATGAGGTTGGCAATAATGTTTTAAAAATGACGGCCCGATTGATTAGGCAGGCGACCCGTCAGCTGGATATTCAATGTCGTTATGGTGGTGAAGAGTTTGTTGTTATTTTACCGTCAACTAATTTGTTATTAGCCAGCCAAGTTGCAGAGCGCTTACGTGAGTTTATTGCTCAAGCAGAAATAGATGTCAATGGCGAAACCCTGAAAGTTACTACTAGTATTGGCCTGTCTGTGCGCTTGTCTCATGAGAGAGGCAGTGCAGATCGCTTAATTAAAGAAGCGGATGATTGTTTGTATCAAGCGAAAAGTAGCGGCAGAAATAAAGTCTTCTTCCGCAGTGTTGAAGAAAAAGAGGATGGCACTGTTAATGTTGATGAAAAGGAAGCTTTATTAGGAATGTTTTCTGATTATACGGATGACTGAGGATGTGTTGCTCATTGAAAATTGACTCTGACAAAGATCTGTCAGAGCCAACTCGCAATCTATTTTAAAGCTCGTTAATTAATGCAGTACCACGATATGGATGCAAGGTCATGAATGGCCCTTCAGAGTCAGTTTTTTGAAAACTGTGGCGTAGGCGGAAGCCTGGGTCTAAACGGCGCGTACAAAGAGTTAAGCGCACTGTTAACCAGCGGTAATCAGCCTTGGTGCTTGTGTGAAGTACAATGGATGCTTCATTATCGATAATTGCTTTACAAATTGGGCCCAAGTCTTTAGTTATTGCTCGATCACGGTTACTAATCTTTTCTTCTATCAAGGGATAGCTAGCAATCGGTGCGGATGTTTCTTTGGCGGCATCTAGCTCAATAGTGGCGGCTGCTACTATTGGTGCGGCAGATTTTGGAGTCGACTTTTTAGCTAGACTTTCTAATCTCGCTTTTTCAGCTTTAGCGGCAGCTAGTTGTTTATTCAACTTGTCATTTAATTTTTGCTTTTTAGCTAAATCTGATGCAGCTTTCTTTTTCTCATTTTGTGCTTTTTCTGCTGCTAAACGTCGAACTTTCTCTGCGGCTTGTTTCGCTTTTTTATCAGCTTCTGCTTTTTTCGCTGCTGCAATTTTAGCATTCTTGTCCGCTTTAGCTTTATTTTTACGGTCCTTATCCAAGCGTTTTTTCTCAGCTGCTGCTGCGGCTGCTAGCGCTTTCTGCTGTTTGATTTCAGCTGCGGTAGGTCCTTTTTTAACAGGCTTAGCTTTGCTTTTACCTGAGCCAAGTTTGTCATTTTCAGCCTGAGTTTCTTCTAAACCAGGTGTTAATGCAGCAACTTGCCATGCAATATCAAGATAACCTTGAGCTTTACTTTGGTTCTTTTTAGCAATGGCTTTCTTAGCTAAAGCCACGTAGGATTCGCCGAACTTATAGATTAAGGGCGTGATACGGAAGTCGAAAGGAGCTTGAGCTCTAAATTGATCAATGCCTTCAAGTGCATTGTTGCCTGCAGGTTTTGCTAATCTTTGGGCATTAATGTCGGCTTCGATTTTACTCAACAACTGATCTAAATCTTGTNTTGCAGCGTGGCTGTTTATGCTTAGAGCAAGGGCTACAGCGATAAATATGTGCTTCATAATAGCTAAAAGTGCCTGTTTGTTATTGTAAGATGGACTTTAGAGATGGCCTAAGATGAAAAGATTAACACTTAATGTCAAGTTAAAGTACGAGAAAAGAGGTAAAAAAATATGATGCGGTGGGGTTCAATTATTTTTTCGCTGCCTGTGATTTTGCTACTGAGCCTATATGGCTGGGAGCTTTCCACGGTAAATGAATGCATTGATCAAGGCTTGAGTTATAGCTTTGAGCTTGAGCGCTGTGTTGATGAGAAACAAAACGTTCGATCTCCTTATTATGCTCGTCATACCGTGTTTGTGAATAGTATGCTGTTTTTAGCTATATTAGGCTCAATGATGATGACGGTATCCATGATTAAACGCGGAATGGTTCGTAATCAATAATACAATCGTTATTTAATCGATATTTTCTAGAATCTATAACTGGCTAGATTAGGTGATTAGTATGCGCTGCTTTTAAAGGCAGCACTTTTTAAATTTTTTACCACTGCCACAAGGGCATTCGTCATTTCGACTTGGTTTTAGCTCTTGTGGTTGGTAATTACCGCTGTGATATAACCAATCCCCACCTTCAAAGAAAAATTTAGAAGTCTCTTCTAATAAATGCCATTTTCCGCGTTCACAGTAATAAGCCTTAAAATGAACACTTCCTTGCTCTGCATCATTGCTCGCACTGAGTATCTCAAGTCGTTTCCATTGCGTTTCTGGTTCTAGTTCAAGTAGTTCTGGTCGAGTATTAGGATGCCAACTATCTTTCAAATAGCCACTTAATTGGAGAGCAAAAGCGCTAAAGCGAGAGCGCATCAATGCTTCAGCACTGTTTGCTGGAGTTCCTTTATGCAAGGGCTCGCAGCAATCTCTATACAGTTTTTTTGAGCCGCAAGGGCAAAGTTCTATGTCTATAACGTTCATTAGAATTTAATTGGCTTGCTGTACGCTTTTCATTAAATCGCCGATCGCAGTCATTAATGCTTCACTGCGGTTTTCGCTACGGAATGCTTGTAGAATATGATCGCGTTTATTCGGGAGNGGCATTAAGTCGGCAATCAGTGCATTAAATGCTCCTTGTCCTTGATCATTTATCGCAAGAATATTTAAGAAAGCGAGTAATAACTCACCTTGTAGGTCTTGCCAGCAGCGGCTTGCGATGGAGGCTAAAACTTCAATGCTCGTGGCTTTTGGGTGCAAAAGAATGACTTCAATTAACATCTGGCGCTGTTCTATATTTTGGCTGTGTGATAACGCACGTACGAATGCTGCTAAATCAGCAGGTTCAGCCCCTTCTTTGATTACTCTGGCTAAGCGATCATTGATTGCAACTGACAGTTCAAAATCAGGCTCTATGTTTTCTAAGAAACCTAATAACGTATTCAGAGGTGTTGTTGGCATATTCGCGATGCCTTGTGCGACGAGTTTTGCATTTTTATCTTTATCGATGCTAACGACAACTTCTGCAATACCTTGTAAGCCCAGCTGTTGCCAATTTTCCCAACCCATATCTCCACTTAAATAAGCACGTGTGGTTGTATAAAAATCAGTATGGGTTTGACCTAATGTCGCTAAGGCTAATGAGTGGAAGTAAGCCATGCGATTTTGATCAGGCTTGTAATAGCAGGGTGCTTCACCGTGTTCTTTATCAGGATACTGTAAGCATCTTAACCAATGATTTAAAAAAGCATCACGATCGCCTGGCTGGATAAAGTTCTGTTCATCTAATGGTAACTTTAAGAACCAAATATTATGATTGCCTGGTTTTTTTGGGTTCCAAGTTAAAATACCAATCCAAGCATGTTGTAGATAAGGCGATGGATACGGCTTTTTAAGGTCTTCTATATCAGCAAAATCGGCTTTTGATATCTTTTGAATACGGCGNCCTAGGTCAAAAATACGCATTTGCGCGCCGGTTTCTTCAACGAATTTACTGATACTCACAAGCGAACCCCAAGATGGTTATAAACAAGATATTAATAATTGGCGCTATTCTAGCGGATTGGCTCTAGGGTATCGAGAGCTGAATGTTTATATCCAGTGAGATATCGTACAATGCGGGATAGATTTAGTGTTAGATAGCTCGATGTTAGATAGCTCGATGTTAAATAGTTCAGTATTAGAGATTAGATAGATAAAGTATGACGCAGCATAAACAAGTCGAATTGGCTTTGCAGGCTTTGCAGAAAGAATTGATGAAAGCCGATCATTGGTCTGAGTACCAAATTAGTGCTGAAGCCTTAGCTAGTCAGCAGCCATTTTGTTTGGATACAATGAACTTTAGTCAGTGGTTACAGTTTGTATTTATTCCTAATATGCAGTCATTGATTGAAAAGCAACAGGTTTTGCCAAGCTTAAAAAAAGATCAAGGCTTAGGGCCTATGGCAATTGAGTTCTATACAAAAATAGAAGTTGAACGAACAATACTTGTCACTATTTCCCAAATTGATGAGTTATTGCAGCAGGACTGATGTTTCTAAAGTCAGGCTTTATAATTTAAGGCTTTATAGTAAAAATTTAAATGAGGAGATTAATGTGGCATTTATAGTAGCAGCACTGGGTGGAATTGTTTTGGGTGGGGCCCTAGCGGCATGGATTCTTTCTAATCGTTGGAAGCAGCAAGTAGAAGAAGTTAAGGAAGCGTTGAATGAGTTGGCAGAGAAGCATCAAAAAGAACAGAAAGACAATAAAGAGCTCAAGCAAGAATTAGCGGATACACGTTATCAACTAGGCGAAGCTAAAAAAGATTTGGCAGCTCGTTCTTAATAATGAAATTTAAAAAGCCGCTATAGATTACTCTGTAGCGGCTTTGATTAGCTTGTGTATTTAGCTAATTATTTATCGAGTTATTTAGCTAAGTAATCCGCTAGCTCTTCACTACCCCCAATGTATTCACCATTGATGAATACTTGCGGTACAGTTTCTTTACCAGAAACTGCGCGTAAGGAAGTGATACTCGCATCTTTACCTAATACGATTTCTTCAAACGTTAAGCCAGCTCCACTTAGGCCTTCTTTTGCTTTTATGCAGAATGGGCAGCCAGGCTTGCTGATAACACAAATAGATACAGGTCGTTTAGCATCTGCGTTAATGTAGTTCAACATAGTATCGGCATCTGATACTTCAAATGGGTCGCCAGGCTTTTGTGGTTCGATGAACATTTTGTCAATCACACCATCTTTTACCAGCATACTATAGCGCCAGCTGCGCTTGCCAAAGCCTATATCAGACTTGTCGACAAGCATTCCCATGCCTTCTGTAAATTCGCCTGTACCATCCGGAATTACACGGATATTTCCAGCTTCCTGATCGGCTAACCAAGCATTCATAACAAACGTATCGTTAACGCTAATACAAACAATTTCATCNACGCCATTNTCTTTAAANACACCGGCCAATTCGTTATAGCGTGGTAAGTGTGTAGATGAACAAGTTGGAGTGAAGGCACCTGGTAGTGAAAATACCGCAACAGTTTTGCCTTTGAAAACGTCATCAGTTGTAACGTTTACCCACTCATCACCCTGNCGGGTTGGCCAAGTAACTTGTGGAACGTTCAAGCCTGTACGGTCTGTAAGTGTTGTCATTTCTTCGCCTCTTCGTTATTTAATCAGTTGCTAGTTTTATTGGACTGAGTTCAGTATGGACAACAATGACGGTTTGGTAAAATGAATTGATTTAATTGCTTAATTAGTTTTTAGCTATCAAGCTAGGTATCAATATAGTATTTATGAATCTAATTATTCGACATCAGTATAAATAGCGAGCGGTGACTGAAAGCTCTTTATATAGCATTTGAACTTTGTGTTTACCTTGAGGGTGATTACGATATAGATCCTTTAACGCGAATAGAGGCTGGTATAAATATTCGGAGCACAGTTCTCGCCAGTATTCTGGTTCTACTATATCAATTGTTGTTTCAAATAGAGTTTTATAAACGCGTTTTAGCCAACTTTCCTGCAGTTGAGTGTGGTTCGTTTTTCCTGCTTTAGTCGCCATGTCTAAGCCAAGATCAATGTATTCATTTAAGGTCGCTTCCTGAAGTTCCAGCTCTTTTATTTCAGATGGGCAATGCCTAATGGTGTTTTCTAGGTGATGAAAGCGAGCCATTTTTTCAGCTTGGCTTAATTGCATATTGCTTTGTGACATGAAAACTCCTATTCGGCTCTCTGAAAAGAGGCGATTTAACTTTAGTGATGAGTTAAAGATAGTGAGAATCATTATCACTTGCAAGTATTTAAATGAGATATATTCCTATTTGTTTGTTTTAAGTCATGTTCGAATCATTTTTGTTATTTATATTTCAGGTTTAAAGCACAGCATATGCACATAGCGAGCAAGGTCTTTGTAGGGGGCTTGGTAGCCAAATTCAGATTCACTAGCGGCAATGGCTTGTAAGCCAATTCGATCACGAATTTTCTGGTGCATATGATCGTATACAAATCGAATCCCACGCCAAGATTTAACGTCTAAGCCAAGCTTTATTAATTGATCGTGAACCCATAGTGGCTCCAGTGGCTGTTGAGGTGCGATACCTTCTTTAGCCATGCGCTCTGTGCAGCCAGCAGGGTCGTCTAATTTACCGTTCATAATACCTCTCCATGCTCTGCCATGAACGTTGTAAAACATGATAGACAGCCAGCCGCCTGGTTTAACTTGTGCGTAAAGGGTTTCTAAGGCTTCAGCAGGATCCACGAGCCACTCTAAAACCGCGTGATTCATTACAAGGTCAAATTGCTGCTCGAATTTTTGAGGGATATCTTGAATTCCGCATTGGGTAAGGTTGATTTGTGACTCTAAACCTTGTTCTATAAAAATAGATCTAGCACCTTCGAGCATTTCATTGGAAATATCGCAGAGTTCTATCTGATGACCTTTTGCAGCGAGTTCGGAACTGAATTGTCCCATTCCGCCGCCCGCATCTAATATTGTAAGAGGGCCTTTGCTTCCTATTTCACATTTGGCAAAGTCTTCGCGAAGAGCGTACAGCCGCAGTTGCCCTTTTGGAGTACCATAAATATTGTTTTGAAAAAGTTTAGTTAAATCATCAAAATTACGATCAATTGGACTGGCCATGTAATACTCGGGGTGGTCTTGGCTATAATTACAACAATTAGGGATATTGCTTGAAGTGGTTATTGTAAATATACAGAGGCGTAACTGCACGGCATAATAGCCAAAATTGATTATTAATTCTTATAAGCTATTTAGCTGAGCAATAAACAGTATCATCTTTAATTCATAACATAGGACATGTATTTAACCATGGCTGATAAACCAGCAAATTTCTTCTCAACAACTCAGTTGGCCAAAAAACTAGATCGAGATGCTAAGGATGTGTTTTCTTTGCTATCTGAACGAGGTTGGATTAGGCGTGAGGGAAAAGTGTGGC